>JAEZCF010000015.1 GCA_023430045.1 Pseudomonadota bacterium
GACCAGAAGCCGGCGCTGCCGTCCGCGGCGGCAGCCATCCTGGCCCGCGCCAAGGCACGCGCGGCCGCGCCAAGGAATTCCTGATGGCGACCACCGCAACGACCGCTGCGCGCACGCCCGCGCGGCGCGGCGCGAAGATGCCACGTGCCGATGTGGTGGAGATGTTCACCCGCCTGCGCGAACTCAATCCGCACCCGAAGACCGAGCTGGAATACAGCACGCCGTTCGAACTGCTGGTGGCCGTCGCCCTGTCGGCGCAGGCCACCGATGTCGGCGTCAACAAGGCCACCCGCCGCCTGTTTCCAGTGGCCAATACGCCACAGGCGATCCTGGACCTCGGCGAAGAAGGACTGAAGCCGTACATATCGACGATCGGCCTGTACAACGCCAAGGCGAAGAACGTCATCGCCGCGTGCCGCATCCTGGTGGAACAGCATGGCGGGGTGGTGCCGCGTGAGCGCGCGGCGCTGGAAGCGCTGCCCGGGGTCGGCCGCAAGACCGCCAACGTGGTGCTCAACACGGCGTTCGGCGAACCGACCATGGCCGTGGATACGCACATCTTCCGCGTCTCCAACCGCACCGGGCTCGCCCCGGGCAAGGATGTGCGCGCAGTAGAAGATGCGCTGCTCAAGGCCATCCCGGCCGAGTTCCTGCACGACGCCCATCACTGGCTCATCCTGCACGGCCGTTATGTCTGCAAGGCACGCAGGCCGGATTGCCCGCAATGCGTGATCCGCGACCTGTGCCGGTACCGGGAAAAAACCGCAGCCTGAAGCGCCGCCATGCCTGCCATCGGCGCGACACCCCAGCGTCACATACACAAGGCATCAATGCATGGCGCTGCGGGGCCTGGGGCACGCGGCAGGCTGATCGCGCACGCAAACTGTCACATTTACGCAATCTTCACGTTTTAGCCTGCGCGCATCTTCCCACCGCCTGCAAGGCCATCCACTCCATGAAACTGCATCGCCAACTTCTTACTGCGGCCGTTGCGGCTGCGCTGTTCGTGCCCGCCGCCCACGCTGAAGTGGCCATCGACGTGATCGGCGGTTCGGAGATCACCTTCGAGGGTCTTGTCCAGGCAGACGGCAACTGGTTCGACAACGATCTGGTCGACCTCAACGGCGGCGATGCCGGCAACGGCAAGGACAGCGAGTTCGAGCTGCGCCGCGCCGAACTGGTGCTCAAGGGCAAGGGCCCGGGCAACGTGGAATGGGTCGTCGGCTACGACGCCAAGGCCGACAAGTTCCTGGATACCAACCTGAAGTACAAGCTGGGTGGCAACAGCAACCACTTCGTGCAGCTGGGCCAGTTCAAGCAGCCCAACAGCCTGGAAGAACTGTCCAGCACGAAGAACAACGACTTCATCTCCAAGGCTGCAGTGACCAACACCTATGCCGTCGCCCGTCGCCTCGGTGGTGCATGGGGCTACGGCCAGGACAACTGGTCGGTGACCGCCAGCGCCTTCGGCCGCGAGCTGACCCGCAACCTGGCCCATGGCAGCGGCTACGGCGCGCGCGGCACCTTCGCCCCGATCAGCGAAAAGGGCCAGGTCCTGCACTTCGGCCTGAGCTATGTCGCCTATGACACCGACGCAGACACCCTGCGCGTGCGTGCCCGCCCGAACGCCGACCTGGCCACCGCGCGTCTGGTGGACAGTGGCAACATGGTCGATACCGACCGCGTCACCACCCTGGGCGTGGAAGCGATGTACATCACCGGCCCGTTCAAGACGCAGGGCGAGTACTACAGCAGCAAGGCCAAGCGCTATGACCACGACAACTACACCAGCGACGGCTACTACGTAAGCGGCCTGTGGAACGTGACCGGCGAAACCTGGGGCTACAAGGGTGGCGTACCGGGCACCGGCCTGCCGGACAACCCGGCCGGTGGCCTGTGGCAGCTGGGCGCGCGCTACGACCACATGGACCTCAACGACGGCAACCTGAGGGCGGCTGCGGTGGCCGGCGGTGCCCCGATCGTGGACGGCGTGCTCGGCGGCAAGATGGACATCTGGACCATCGGTGCCAACTGGTACTGGCGCTCCAACGTGAAGTTCGCCCTGAACTACGTGATGGTGGACAGCAAGAAGTACAGCTCCAGCGCCCGCGGCTTCGTCAACGACGATCCGAACATCCTGGAAGCGCGCGCGCAGTTCTTCTGGTAAGCACGCAGTCACCGCGATGAAACACGAAGGGTACGGCATACGCCGTGCCCTTCTGCGTGCGAGGAGATCGCTCCGCGACCACCGCCTTCAAAAAGCCGCCCATCGTCGGCTCCGGCGGACAGCCGATCATGGATCGGCTCTACCGGCCAGCCCATCCGCACGCTGTCACCATTGCGTCATGTGACAGACGCCGGGGTGTCACGCAATCGTTATGGAATGTGCGCCGACACGACGGGTAACCGCCCGTCCATCCACCCAGGAGCCAACCCCGTGATCCACGCCTTCAAGTCGCGCGCTGCCGTTGCCATGCTCGCCGCGTCGTCCGTCTTCGCCGCCCACGCTGCCGACGTCACCGGCGCCGGTGCGTCCTTCATCTACCCGGTGATGTCCAAGTGGTCGGCCGACTACACCAAGGCGACCGGCAACAAGGTCAACTACCAGTCCATCGGCTCCGGCGGCGGCATCGCGCAGATCAAGGCCGCGACCGTCGATTTCGGCTCTTCCGATGCACCGCTCAAGCCCGAAGAGCTGGCAGCCGCCGGCCTGGCCCAGTTCCCGTCGGTCATCGGCGGTGTGGTGCCGGTGATCAACGTCGCCGGCGTCGCGCCGGGCGCGCTGAAGCTGGATGGCCCGACGCTGGCCAACATTTTCCTGGGCAAGATCAAGACCTGGAACGACCCGGCCATCGCCGCGCTGAACCCGGGCCTTACCCTGCCGTCGGCCAAGGTGACCATCGTGCATCGCTCGGATGGTTCGGGCACCACCTTCAACTTCGTCAACTACCTGTCCAAGGTCAGCCCGGAGTGGAAGAGCAAGGTCGGTGAAGGCACCTCCGTACAGTGGCCGGCCGGCATCGGCGGCAAGGGCAACGAAGGCGTGGCTGCGTACGTGAAGCAGATCAAGGGCGGCATCGGCTACGTGGAGCTGTCCTACGCACTGCAGAACAAGATGGCCCACGCTGCGATGAAGAACGCCGCCGGCCAGTTCGTGCAGCCTTCCGACGAGTCCTTCGCTGCGGCTGCAGCCAGCGCTGACTGGGCCAAGGCCAAGGATTTCTACTTGGTGATGACCAACGCACCGGGCGCGCAGTCCTGGCCGATCACCGCGACCAACTTCATTCTGGTCCGCAAGCAGCCGAAGAACGTCGCCAGCGCCAAGGCGACCCAGGACTTCTTCCGCTGGATCTACAAGAACGGCGATGCACAGGCCAAGCAGCTGGACTACGTGCCGCTGCCGGATGCGCTGACCCAGCAGATCGAGACCTACTGGTCGCAGAACCTTAAGTATTGATTTCCACAGGTACGGAGCCGGCGGGGACTCTCTCCCCCCGCCGGCTCCACCGGGCGCGCGACCTCCCGGTGGCGCGCCTTTTTTTGTTTCCCAAATGAACGCTGCCAACGGGTAATGCACGATTTCTTGAAGTCTTTCCGTGAAAATTCACGCATTGATGGTATGCGCCGGCTCTGGTGCGTATGTGGGAATCATCGACATGCGGGATCTTGAGTTCATGGAACTACCCGAACGCATCTACGCGATGACTGAGGAAGATGCCATGTGCAGCGAAGGTCAGCCGATCGGCGCTGCGGCATCCTCGCCCCGGCTCGCCCCCGTGGCGCGCTTCCAGGACGAAGCGTGTGTGTTCGACGCGCAGGACTGAGAGGCAGGGGACAGTCGCCGCCCTTTTGGTCGTGGCGATCTGGGCGGCGAGTTTTTCCTTTGCACGCCAGGCCATCGAACATCTGGGCCCATGGATGTTCAGGCTGTACAGCACGGCAGCAGGCGTAGTCCCGCTTCTGCCGTTCCTTGGCAGTGCGATGCGAGCCCTGCAGTCGGTGGATCTGGCCGCGAGACACCGCTTGCTGCTCTCCACCACGCTGACCGGAACGCTGGTTGCCACGACGAATGTGGTGGCCCTCGAGTGGTACCCGGCCTCTACCGTGCTGGCGTTGATGTACACCATGCCGGCCTTCACCAGCCTGCTGGAGGTCCGCCAGGCGGGACGCCTCTCGCTTCGCGCCCTCTACCCGCCCGCCGCCGCGCTGATGGGCGTCATCATGTTCGCCTCCAGCGGGACGCAGGTCCTGGGCCCCGCCGCTTGCGTGGTACTGCTCAACGCGCTTCTCTGGGCCATTGGTACCCGGCTCGCGGACGCCTCTGCGGGACGTTTATCCCCACCGCACATCGTGACAGTACAGATGACCATTGCTTTCCTCAGCGCCATCCCGATGGGCGTGATCTGCGCGATCAGGGGAGAAGTAGTCATACCCTCAGCCATCGACCTCACAGGTATCGGCTGGGCAGGGCTGCTCAACGGCGGACTTGTGTTCTGGCTCTGGTACATCGCGATCGCTCGGCTGGGGGCCAGCAGGACGGCATGGTTCACCCTTCTGGTCCCACTACTTGGCAGCGCGATCGCGGTAGCTGTCCTCGGTGAAATCCTGGATGCACGGCAGAAGTGGGGCCTTGTGCTCATCAGCACGAGCGTTCTGCTTCATCTTCTGAACCGGCGGGAAAAGCAAACTATCGGCTCATGAAGGGTTGAATCAGCAGGCATGGATGGAGTGTCCGGCGCCGTGATCCGGCTCACTTCTGTCACCTGCGTCATCAGGTTGTAACAAAAACATCATTTCATAGCCGCAACCGCCGGAGGTACCGGCGCCAACCCGCTATGGAGTGACGCATGAAACTGCAGAAGGCCGGCCTTGCCACCCTTTCCCTGGCCATCGCCCTCGGCCTGTCCGCGTGCGGCGGCAACGACGCCCCCGCCGCGCAGCAGCCTGCGAGCGATGCTGCGGCCCCCGCCCCGGCCGCCGGAGACAAGGTGTCCGCCGAAGTTTCCGGCGCCGGCGCTTCCTTCATCTTCCCGCTGGTATCGAAGTGGTCGGCCGACTACAACGTGGCCACTGGCGCGAAGATCAACTACCAGTCCATCGGCTCGGGCGGCGGCATCGCCCAGATCAAGGCCGGCACCGTGGATTTCGGTTCCTCCGACAAGCCGCTCAGCAGCGAAGAGCTGGCGCAGGCCGGCCTGGCGCAGTTCCCCTCCGCCATCGGCGGTGTGGTGCCGGTGGTCAACATCGAAGGGATGGAACCGGGCAAGCTGCGGCTGAGTGGCACCCTGCTGGCCGATATCTTCCTGGGCAAGATCAAGACCTGGAACGATCCGGCGCTGGTCGCCGCCAATCCGGGTGTGACCCTGCCCGAGGGCAAGATCACCCTGGTACACCGCTCCGATGGTTCGGGCACCACTTTCAACTTCACCAACTACCTGTCCAAGGTCAGTGCCGACTGGAAGGGCAAGGTTGGCGAAGGCACGTCCGTGCAGTGGCCGGACGGCGTGGGCGGCAAGGGCAATGAAGGCGTGGCGTCGTACGTGAAGCAGATCAAGGGTTCGATCGGCTACGTCGAACTGGCCTATGCGCTGCAGAACAGCATGCCGTATGCCTCGCTGCAGAACGCGGCCGGCACCTGGGTGCAGCCCAACGCGGAGACCTTCGCCGCGGCGGCCGCCAGCGCCGACTGGGCCAGCGCCAAGGACTTCAACCTGGTCATCACCAATGCACCGGGTGAGCAGGCATGGCCGATCACCGCGACCAATTTCATGCTGATGCAGAAGCAGCCGAAGGATGCCAAGCGCAACCAGGATGCGCTGGCGTTCTTCAAGTGGGCGCTCGAAAGCGGCCAGGCGCAGGCGAACGAACTGCACTACGTGCCGCTGCCGGCCGAGCTGGTCACGCAGATCGAAGCCTACTGGGGCACCGAGCTCAAGTGATGCAGGCACGGTGCCCGCCAAGCGCGGGCACCGTCCTTTCATGAGCCCCCACCCTGTACCGCGCCACCCCGCTCCCAACCGGCCGCATCGCCTACCCCATGAATGCCATCGTCCAGCCTGTAGCCGCACTTTCCACGCGCGACGCGCGTGATGCCCGCAACGACAAACTGTTCCGATGGGTCCTGGTCGGCACCGTCGTCTTCGTTCTTGTCGCCCTGGCCTGCGCCGCGCTGTCCATGCTGTGGGGCGGCCGGCACGCACTGGAAAGCCAGGGCCTGAGCTTCTTCTTCTCCTCCGAATGGAACCCGGTGGAGAACAAATTCGGTGCACTGGCGCCAATCTACGGCACCCTGGTCACCGCCCTGATCGCCATGGTCATCGCCGTGCCGGTGAGTTTCGGCATCGCCTTCTTCCTCACCGAAGTCGCCCCGCGCTGGCTGCGCGGCCCCATCGGCACCGCGATCGAACTGCTGGCCGGCATCCCCTCGATCATCTACGGCATGTGGGGCCTGTTCGTGCTGGTACCGGTGATGACCGAATACGTCACCCCGCTCCTCAACGAAACCCTCGGCGAATGGCCACTGATCGGCCCGCTGTTCCAGGGGCCGCCGCTGGGCATCGGCATGCTCACCGCCGGCTTCGTGCTGGCCATCATGGTCATCCCGTTCATTTCCTCGGTGATGCGCGAAGTGTTCCTGACCGTGCCCACGCGCCTGAAGGAATCGGCCTACGCGCTGGGCTCCACCCGCTGGGAAGTGAGCTGGGACATCGTGCTCCCATATACCCGTTCAGCGGTGATCGGCGGCATCTTCCTGGGCCTGGGACGCGCACTTGGCGAAACCATGGCCGTGGCCTTCGTGATCGGCAACAGCGTGCGCCTGTCGCCATCGCTGCTGGAACCCGGCACCACCATCGCCGCGCTGATCGCCAACGACTTCGCTGAAGCGACTGAAACATATCGCTCGGCCCTGCTGCTGCTCGGCTTCGTGCTCTTCATCGTCACCTTCATCGTGCTCGCCATCGCCCGCCTGATGCTGATGCGCCTGTCCCGCAAGGAGGGCAACTGATGTCCACCGCCGCTGATTCGCTGTACCTGCGTCGTCGCATCGGCAATGTCGTGGCCATCGTCCTTTCATGCGTCACCGCGTTGTTCGGCCTGTTCTTCCTCGGCTGGATCCTGTGGACGCTGGTGTCCAAGGGCATCGCCGGCATCGGCTGGAACCTGTTCACGCAGATGACGCCGCCGCCCATGCAGGAAGGCGGCCTGGCCAACGCCTTCTACGGCAGTGCGGTGATGTGCGCCATGGCGATCGGCATCGGCACGCCGCTGGGCGTGCTGGCCGGCACCTGGCTTGCCGAATATGGCAACGCCCGCAAGGCGGGCACGGTGGTCCGGTTCGTCAACGATATCCTGCTGTCGGCGCCGTCCATCGTGCTGGGCCTGTTCGTCTACACCCTGTACGTGATGCAGACCGGCGGCAGTTTTTCGGCCTTCGCCGGTGCCCTGGCACTGGCCTTCATCGTGCTGCCGGTGGTGGTTCGCACCACCGACGAGATGCTGCGCCTGGTGCCTTCGCAGATGCGCGAAGCGGCGCTGTCGCTGGGTATCCCGCAGTGGAAGGTGACCGTGCAGGTGCTGTACCGCAGTGCCTCGGCCGGCATCATCACGGGCATCCTGCTCGCCCTGGCGCGCATTTCCGGCGAAACCGCCCCGCTGCTGTTCACCGCCTTCGGCAACCAGTACTGGAGCAGCAACGTGTTCCAGCCGATGGCCTCGGTGCCGGTGGTGATGAACCAGTTCGCCGGCAGCCCCTATGAATCCTGGCAGGTGCTGGCCTGGGCCGGCGCCCTGGTGCTGACCGCCTTCGTGCTGCTGGTCAGCCTCGCCGCGCGCGGCGTGCTGCTGCGCAACCGTATCTCCCATGACTGACTTTTCCGCGGACATCGCCATGAACGATCTTTCCAACGCCGTGCCGATGCAGCGCATCGTGGTCCCGGCCTCGCATGATTCGCTGTCCACCCCGGCGCCGGTGAAGCTGGCGGCGCATGGGCTGGATTTCTATTACGACAAGTTCCACGCGCTGAAGAACATCGACCTGGAAATTCCTGAGAAGCGCGTGACCGCGCTGATCGGCCCTTCGGGCTGCGGCAAATCCACGCTGCTGCGGATCTTCAACCGCATCTACGCGCTGTACCCGAAGCTGGAGGCACGTGGCGAGGTGCTGCTGGACGGCGAGAACATCCTGTCGCCGAAGTATCCGATGAACCGCCTGCGCAGCAAGGTCGGCATGGTGTTCCAGAAGCCAGTGCCGTTCCCGATGACCATTTTCGAGAACGTCGCCTACGGCATCCGCCACCACGAGAAGCTGTCCCGGGCCGACATGAACGACCGCGTCGAGCAGGCGCTGCGCCAGGGCGCACTGTGGGACGAAGTGAAGGACAAGCTCGGCCAGAGCGCACTGGGCCTTTCCGGCGGCCAGCAGCAGCGGCTGTGCATCGCCCGTGCGGTGGCACTGCGTCCCAGCGTGCTGCTGCTGGATGAGCCGACCTCCGCGCTGGACCCGATCTCCACCAGCCGCATCGAACAGCTGGTGGAAGAACTGAAGAACGATTACACCATCGTCATCGTCACCCACAACATGCAGCAGGCCGCGCGCGTTTCCGACTACACCGCCTTCATGTACCTGGGCGACCTGATCGAGCACGACCGTACCGAAGTGATCTTCTCGCAGCCGAACAAGCAGCAGACCGAGGATTACATCACGGGCCGGTTTGGCTGAATCATCACGTCCAGCCGGGCAGAGCCCGGCTCCACCACACGGAATCATCATGAATCTTCCCAACGACCATATCGTCAAGAGCTACGACGAAGAGCAGCAGCGGCTGGTGGCGGAAATCGTGCGCATGGGCGAAATGGCCGTTGCGCAGCTGGAAGCGTCGATGGACGTCATCGAAAAGCGCGATGAAAGCGCGGCCCAGCGCATCATCGTCAACGATGAAGCCATCGATGCGCTGGAGCAGCAGATCAGCCATGACGTGATGCGCCTCTCTCTGCGCGGGCCGATGGCACGCGACCTGCGCGAGATCCTCGCCGGCCTGCGCATCCCGGCCGACATCGAACGCATCGGAGATTACGCGGCGAACGTGGCCAAGCGCTCCATCGCGCTGAGCAAGGTTCCACCGCTGCCGCAGATACAGGGACTGCGCGCGCTGGGCCGGCTGGCCGCGCAGCAGGTGCGCCGGGCGCTGGATGCCTACCGCGACAACGACGTGGAAGCCGCACTGGCCCTGCGTGAGGACGACGCACGGCTGGATGCGCAGTACACCGCGCTGTTCCGTGAACTGCTGACCTACATGATGGAAGACCCGCGCAACATTACGCCCTGTACGCATCTGCTGTTCATGGCCAAGAACCTGGAGCGGGTGGGCGACCATGCCACCAACATCGCCGAGAACGTCTGGTTCCTGGTGCACGGCGAGCAGCCATTGCCGCCACGCGACAAGCGCGACGAGACGTCCACCACCGGGCAGGTCTGACTTCATCCGGGCAGCCGGCAGGGACCAGGCTGGCTGCCCCGGGCTCCGCATCCGCCGGCGCGCCGATCCGGGATGCTGGCCCGGCCTCTGTTAGAATTCGCCGCATGACCGATGCCCCACATCCTCCGAACGCGGCCGCCGCGGCTCCTTCAGCCCCGGCTCACCGCGCGATGTCCCAGCGTTTCCGGGGCTTCCTGCCGGTGGTGGTGGACGTGGAAACCGGGGGGTTCGACTGCCGCCGCAATGCGCTGCTGGAAATTGCCGCGGTGCCGATCGAGATGGACGAGAACGGCCTGCTGTATCCGGGGCAGACCGCCAGCGCGCATGTGGTGCCGGCCGAGGGCCTGGAGATCGATCCGAAATCGCTGGAAGTCACCGGCATCATCCTCGACCACCCGTTCCGGCTGGCGAAGGAGGAACGGCAGGCGCTGGACCATGTCTTCAATCCCGTGCGTGCGGCGATGAAGAAGTACGGGTGCCAGCGCGCCATCCTTGTGGGTCACAACGCGCATTTCGACCTGGGCTTCGTCAATGCCGCAGTCGAACGGGTTGGCCACAAGCGCAATCCATTCCACCCCTTCAGCGTGTTCGATACCGTGACCCTGGCCGGCATCGCCTATGGGCAGACGGTACTGGCACGCGCGGCCACGGCCGCAGGCCTGGACTGGGACGCCAACGAGGCCCACAGCGCGGTGTACGACACCGAACAGACCGCGCGACTGTTCTGTACCATCGCCAACGCCTGGCCACAGCCGTAACCGTAGTGCCGGCCGCTGGCCGGCAATCATTGCCATGATGCCGTATCGGAT
>JAEZCF010000029.1 GCA_023430045.1 Pseudomonadota bacterium
CCGCCCCGGGGGCGGGGGGGGGGCGCCGCCCCCCCCCCCCCCCCCACCGCCAACTCCCCCGACCTTTCCGTACAGCCTGCCATGACCATTGAAACGCCCCCCGAAACCCGCAGCCAGCGCCTGAAGGCGGCCACCCGTGACAGCCATGGCGCGCTGGACAAGCGCATCATGGCCGGCGACATCTTCGCCAGCCGCGAGCAGTTCGCGCGCTTCCTGCGCGTGCAGTACCGCTTCCATCGCGATATCGACGCGCTGTACGACAGTGCCGAGCTGGACACGCTGCTGCCGCAGCTGGACGCGCGCCGCCGCCTGCCGCAGATCCGTCGCGACCTCTCCGATCTGCAGCAGGCGCTGCCGCCGGCGGCAACGACGCCACGGCTGCCAGCCACCCTGCCACTGCCGGTGGCACTGGGCTGGCTGTACGTGGCGGAAGGCTCCAACCTGGGCGGTACCGTGCTCTACAAGATGGCAGCCAGGCTGGGCCTGGATGCCGGCTTCGGTGCCCGCCACCTGGCCGCGCATCCGGACGGCGCCGCCCGCCATTGGCGCGAGTTCACCGCTGCGCTGGACAGCGTGCCCCTCAGTGCCGGGCAGGAGCAGCAGGTAATCGACGCCGCCGACGCCGCATTCCGCAGCGTGCATGCCCACGTCGAGCAGGAGTTCGCGTGATGGCGGCGGCCATGCGCCGACATGCCATCCGCCACGGCCGGCACTGATGCGCTGGCTGTGGTTCTGCCTCGGATGGCTGATGGTCGCGCTGGGCGTGATCGGCGCATTGCTGCCGGTGATGCCCACCACCATCTTCCTGATCCTGGCGGTCGGCTGCTTCGCCCGCAGTTCGCCACGTTTCGAACGCCGCCTGCTGCAGCACCCGCGTTACGGCCCGGCGCTGCGCCTGTGGCGCGAGCAGGGCGCGGTCAGCCGCAGGGGCAAGGCCTTCGCCAGCATCGGCATGGCGCTGGGCTTTGCATTGTTCTGCTGGGGTGCGCGGCCGTCCTGGCCCCTGCTGCTGGGGGTCGGCCTGTTCTTCGCCGCCAGCGCCGCCTTCGTGCTGTCGCGGCCAAGCCCGCACCCCTTGCATCCGCCTGCTGCATCTTCCCCCGAGTGACCCTTGACCGACAAAGCGGTCCGCCGCGCCGTCCCCAACCCGTGACCTTCCGATGCCACTGACCCTGCCGCTTGCCACCACCACCCTTCCCGTCCACCTCACGCCGTGGGACATGTACCTGGCGGCCGATGCCGTGGTCAAAGCCGTGATGATCGGTCTGGCGCTGGCCTCCATCGCAACGTGGACCGTACTGTTGGCCAAGAGCTGGGAGCTGTCCCGCCAGGCACGGCACCTGCGCCTGGCGCACGCCCGCCTGCAGGACGCCGCGCACTTGCCGATCGGCGGCGACACGGCCCAGGTCGGCAGCAGTGCGGCCGAAGCCCTGATCGATGCCGCATGCAGCGAGCTGCGCCTGTCCCATGACGCCGCCCTGCCCGACGGCATCAAGGAGCGCGTTGCGTCGCGGCTGGAACGCATTGAACTGCAGCACGCCCAGCGCCTGCGCAGCGGCATCGGCCTGCTTGCCAGCATCGGCGCCATCGCACCGTTCGTCGGTCTGTTCGGCACCGTGTGGGGCATCATGAACAGCTTCGTCGGCATCGCCCAGGCCAACACCACCAACCTTGCGGTGGTGGCACCGGGCATCGCCGAGGCGCTGCTCGCCACCGCGCTGGGGCTGGTGGCGGCGATTCCGGCCGTGGTGATCTACAACCACTTCGCCCGCGTGCTGGCCCGCCTCCGTGCACTGATGGGCGACCTGTCCGCGACCGTGCAGCAGCTGGTGTCGCGCGACCTCGACCGCGCCGCCATCGCCAGTGCGCGCGCGTCGGACTGAGCCCTGTACATGGCCATCCGCACCGCACGCCACGACGATGACGCGCTGGAAGAAAACCACGCGATCAACGTCACCCCTTTCATCGATGTCATGCTGGTGCTGCTGATCATCTTCATGGTGGCCGCGCCGCTGGCCACCGTGGATACGCCGGTGCAGCTGCCGGCCAGCAACGCACAGCCACAGCCGCGCGATGAGCCGCCACTGTTCCTGACGGTGCAGGCCGACCTGTCGCTGGTACTGAACGAGCGCCCGGTCAGGGCCGATGGCCTCGGGCCGGCACTGGATGCCCTGACCGGTGCGGATCGCGAACAGCGCGTGCATCTGCGTGCCGACCGCTCCGTGACCTACGCCGACCTGATGCAGGCGATGAACGCACTGCGCAGCGCCGGGTACCGCAAGGTCGCCCTGGTCGCGCAGGAGCAGCAGGCACCATGAGCAGCGACCGCCGCAGCCTGCTGCGCTGGTCGATCAGTCTGGGCATCGTGCTCGGCCTGCATGGCGCGGGCATTGCGCTGGCGCTGTGGTGGAACGCGCACACGGCCGACGGGGTGATCGAGCTGCCGCCGGAAGCGTTGATGGTGGAACTGGCCGCACAGCCGGAAGCCCCACCCGCACCGCCTCTGGCCCTGCCACCGGGCCCGCTGCAGCGCGAGCAGCATCGCCCGCAGCCGCGGCCGGTAGCGAAGAGCGAGCTGCCGCCGGACGATGCACCGGACGCACTGGCCAGCGTGCGCCGCGACGCAACGCCGGCGGTCGAACCGACCGACGCGCACGACGTGGCGCAGTCGTCGGCACCGCCGGAGGTGCAGGCGCAGGCGTCGCACCATTACGCTGCCGCGCAGACGGTCAGCGGCGCGCGCAACGATGCCGCGGTCAGCTGGCAGGGCCTGCTGCTGGGCCACCTGCAGCAGTACCGGCGCTATCCACGCCAGGCCGAGCGGCTGCGCCAGCAGGGCGTGGCCCATGTGCGGTTTGCCGTGGACCGGCAGGGTAATGCCAGCAACGTGCGCATCGGCCGTAGCAGCGGTCATCCGCTGCTGGACGAAGAAACCCTGGCCACGGTGCGGCGCGGCAGCCCGCTGCCTGCGCCGCCGGACGATGTCCCCGGCGACCCGGTGGAGGTGATGGTGCCGGTCGAGTTCTTCCTGCAGCGGCGCTAGGCCGGCGGGCGAGCCGCTCCATCGCCGCGCTTGACCCCCACGACGCGAGCGCCTAACTTAGGTGGGCCGAAGGTATCCATCTCTTCATTCGAATAAAGGGATGGATTTAAACGGGAATCCGGTGAAAGCGCCTCGCGCGCTCATTCCGGAGCTGCCCCGCAGCGGTGAATGGAAACGAATCCTGCCAACAGCACTGGGCTCGCGCCTGGGAAGCGACAGGTAGTAGGTGGGCCATGCGGCCCGTGTCCATCAGCCCGAATACCGGCCCCGGCCGGGGGACACGACCGTCCCTCGTTTCGACCTGGAATCTCCGCGGGGAGGTCGCCGGGGTCCATGCCGGCCTGCCGCTGCAGGCTGCGTGGCCGCGTGCGTCCTGCTGCAGGAATCCGGTTCGCCCGCGGGGGCGAAGGTCGCTGGCAGGGCACCCGTGAGCCGGCAACGGCGCGCGTGGACCTGCGGTTCCTTCGTTCCTCAATGCCGACATGCAATGAGGACACGCTGCAATGACTACTGTTACCAACCTGGGTTTTCCCCGCATCGGCCCCAGGCGCGAACTGAAGTGGGCGCTGGAACGGCACTGGGCCGGCGAGGACGATATCGCCACCCTGCAGGCCACGGCTGCCGCACTGCGAGCGCGCCACTGGAAGCTGCAACGCGACGCCGGCGTGGACGTGCCGCCCAGCAATGATTTCAGCCTGTACGACCAGGTGCTGGATACCGCCTTCCTGTTCGATGCCATCCCGAAGCGCTATCGCACACTGGCCGAACGCGAGCCACTGGCCGCGTACTTTGCGATGGCGCGCGGCCTGCAACGCGATGGGGTGGACCTGCGCGCGCTGGAAATGACCAAGTGGTTCGATACCAACTACCACTACCTGGTGCCGGAACTGCACGCAGGACAGACATTCGCCCTGCGCGGCGACAAGCCGCTGGCGGAGTTCCGGGAAGCGCAGGCGCTGGGTATCCACACCCGGCCGGTACTGCTGGGACCGGTGAGCTTCCTGCTGCTGTCCAAGACCACCGACGGCAGCAATGTGCTGGATCTGCTCGACGCGCTGTTGCCCGCCTATGTGGAACTGCTCGGGCAGCTGCACGCGGCCGGGGCGGACTGGGTGCAGCTGGATGAGCCGCTGCTGGTGCAGGATCTGGCGGCCGATGCACAGGCCGCATTCGAACGTGCCTACGCCGTGCTGACCGACACGCAACGGCCCAGGTTGCTGGTGGCCACCTACTTCGGCGCACTGGACGACAATCTCCCACTGGCTGCACGCCTTCCGGTGGACGGCCTGCACGTGGACCTGGTGCGCGCCCCGGAACAGCTCGATGCCCTGCTGAAGCTGCTGCCGGCAGACCGCGTGCTGTCGGCCGGCCTGGTCAATGGCCGCAACATCTGGCGCACCCACTTGGACAACGCGCTGATCCTGGCCCGCTTCGCGCATGTGGACCGGGGCAGTGACAAGCTGTGGCTGGCGCCTTCCTGCTCGCTGCTGCATACCCCCGTGGACCTGTCGCTGGAAAAGAAGCTGGACGACGAGCTGAAGGGCTGGCTGGCGTTCTCGAAGCAGAAACTGCAGGAGCTGCGCCTGTTGGCCGATGCACTGGACGGCAAGGCCGATGCCGAAACCGGGCTCGCCGCCAACCGTGCCGCACTGGAGGCTCGCCGCCGTTCGCCGCGCGTGCACAATGCGGCCGTGGCCGCACGCCTGGGCGCACTGACGGCCGCCGATGCGCAGCGCCAAAGTGCGTACCCACAGCGCCGTATCGCCCAGCACGCCGCACTGCAACTGCCGCTGCTGCCGACCACCACCATTGGTTCCTTCCCGCAGACGCTGGAGGTGCGCGAAGCGCGCGCGAAGCACAAGTCCGGCAAGCTTGGGCTGGCCGAGTACGAAGCGTTCCTGGAGCAGCAGACCGCGCAGGCGGTCCGCGTGCAGGAAGAACTGGGCCTGGACGTGCTGGTGCACGGCGAGTTCGAGCGCAACGACATGGTGGAATACTTCGGCGAGCAGCTGGAAGGCTTCGCCTTCACCGGTAACGGCTGGGTGCAGAGCTATGGCTCGCGCTGCGTGAAGCCGCCGGTGATCTTCGGCGATGTCAGCCGTCCGCAGCCGATGACGGTGCGCTGGTCGAGCTACGCGCAATCGCTGACCGACAAGCCGATGAAAGGCATGCTGACCGGCCCGGTGACCGTGCTGCAGTGGTCGTTCGTGCGTGACGACCAGGAACGCGATGTCACCTGCCGGCAGATCGCCCTGGCGCTGCGCGATGAAGTGCAGGATCTGGAAACGGCGGGCATCGGCGTGATCCAGGTGGACGAGCCGGCCATCCGCGAGGGGTTGCCACTGCGGCGCGCGCAATGGCGCAGCTATCTGGACTGGGCAGTGGAATCGTTCCGGATCAGCACCAGCGGTGTTCGCGATACCACCCAGATCCACACCCACATGTGCTATTCGGAGTTCAACGACATCATCCACTCGGTGGCGGCGATGGACGCCGACGTGATCTCGATCGAGACCTCGCGTTCGCGCATGGAGCTGTTGGACGCCTTCGTGAAGTTCAACTATCCCAACGAGATCGGCCCCGGGGTGTATGACATCCATTCCCCGCGCGTGCCGGAAACCGCGGAGATGGTCGACCTGCTGCGCAAGGCGCTGGCAGTGCTGAAGCCGGCGCAGTTGTGGGTCAATCCCGATTGCGGCCTGAAGACACGTGGCTGGCCGGAAACCCGTGCGGCGCTGGAGGCGCTGGTAGCGGCGGCACGCGAACTGCGAGCCGAGCACGCGGACGCGAACGTCGCCTGATCCACATCCTTCCTCTGCAACCCGATGCACGGGCCGCCGCCGTTGCCGGTGGTCCGTGCGGTACCTGATGATGACCGAGTTCCAGCGCCCCACCCTGACCCTGCCGGCCGAAGGCAAGCGACTGCTGCTGCATTCATGCTGCGCGCCCTGCTCCGGCGAAGTAATGGAGGCGATTACCGCCTCCGGAATCGACTACGCGATCTTCTTCTACAACCCCAACATCCACCCGGTGAAGGAATACGAGCTGCGCAAGCAGGAGAACATCCGCTTCGCCGAGCAGCATGGCATTCCCTTCGTGGACTGCGATTACGACACGGACAACTGGTTCGCCCGTGCGCGCGGCATGGAAAACGAGCCCGAGCGCGGCATACGCTGCACGATGTGTTTCGATATGCGCTTCGAGCGCACCGCGCTGTACGCACACGAACATGGCTACGACACCATCAGCTCCTCGCTGGGCATTTCGCGCTGGAAGGACATGCAGCAGATCAATGGCTGCGGACACCGCGCGGCCGCGCATTATGAGGGGCTGCGCTACTGGGACTACAACTGGCGCAAGGGCGGCGGCGCCAGCCGCATGATCGACATCTCCAAGCGTGAGCAGTTCTACCAGCAGGAATACTGCGGCTGCGTCTACTCTCTGCGCGACAGCAACCGCCAGCGCCGCGCACAGGGTCGGCAGCGCATCCAGATCGGACTGGTGTACTACGGCACGAACCCTGGCAAGGATGAAGATGGCTGAGAAATCTTGAGGCGGGCGCCACGGTGCAGGACATTGAGCATCACGCTCGGCCGGGCTACGCTGGGCCTGGACCTTTCATGGAAAATCCGATGACCCCGCTGCCCCCGCACGTCGCACTGCTTGTGGTGGACCTGCAGCCGGACTTCATGCCCGGCGGCGCATTGCCCTGCGAAGACGGCGATGCGCTGGTGCAACCCATCGCCGCGTTGTTGGCGCAGCGGCGTTACCGCACCGTGGTGGCCACCCAGGACTGGCATCCGGCCCACCACGCTTCGTTCGCCAGCCATTACGCCGGCCGGCAACCGTTCGAGCAGATCCAGCTGCATGATCATCCGCAGACATTGTGGCCCGACCATTGCGTGCAGGGCAGCGGCGGCGCCGCGCTACATCCCGGCGTGGACTGGGGCACGGCCGATCTGATCCTGCGCAAGGGCACGCGCCCGAACGTGGATTCCTACAGCGCCTTCCGTGAGAACCATGGGCCTGATGGCAGCCGTCCGGCTACGGGGCTGGCCGGATGGTTGCGCGAGCGTGGCATCAGCGAAGTCCATGTCTGCGGTCTTGCGCGCGACTACTGCGTGCTGTGGAGCGCACAGGACGCCGCCTGCGCGGGGTTCGCGGTGGGCTTCCACTGGGACCTCACCCGCCCGGTGAGCGCCGGCAACGACGATGCCACCCGCCAGGCATTGGCCAGCGCGGGTATCGCGCTGCTGTAGCGCCAGCGTGCCGTGTTGCCCGGGTAGAGCCGACCCATGGTCGGCTGCTTCAGCATTGCGTGCGATCACGCGCCCAGCCGACCAGGGGTCGGCTCTACAGTCCTCGTGCCATCCTGGGCCGGAACGCATCGAGCTGCATGCCGTCGTCCTGCCAGCCAACCACGGTTGATTCGATTTTCCCATTCCGGAGCAGATGGAAAACCGGGGTCTCGTAGCTGTCCAGCCGCCCCCAGCCTGCCGCACCGGCCTGAAGTCGCATGGGAAGCCCGGGATTCAGTGCATTCCATTGGCGCACGTCTTCTTCAGCCCATCTGGGCTCGCGCTGCACGACCAGCCGAAGACGTGAACGCAACCATGACCAGCGCGGATCACGGGAGATGCGGGCCAATGCACGCCTGGAAAAGCCGCAACGGGGATGCACGAAGGCGATGACCTCCCAACCTGCGCGGTAGTACCACGGTTTCCAACTCACCCGACCGCCGGGCTGCAGTTCAAGAACGCCCTGCTGGCTGCGCACGTCATCGTCGATGACCGGCAGCCGCTGCCGGGAGGACTGGCCATGGGCGATGAGCCTGTTGGCCTCCGGAAACCGACGCATGGCCACCAGCGCGTCGAAGACGTCCTCCCGATACGCCGGCGACGCCAGCCCGCGTACCTCCAGCACATCATGGAAACATCGCAGGCGGGCGAGCCAGGTATCGTCGGCAACATATTTCGCCAGATGCGCGGTAGCACGGAATCCCGGCTCCACGTCTTCCGTGGCAAGTCGGCTGCACGTGCCCCTGCTGGCTCCAGCGGGCAACCAGGCTTCGTAGATCCTCACCAGTCCTTCGATCCTCTGTAATGGAGGCAGGGTCATCGTTGCTCGCTCCTGCTCCAGGAGCCGCTCGTCGATGGCGCTGGCCGCTGACGCATTGGCCGGCACTACGAACGCCGTCCCCAACAGCAACGACACGATGCCTTTCACCTCAGCAACCACTCATGCAGATGCTGTTGATGGCCGTCGAACACGTCGCTCGACCGGCACAGGCGTAACCGTCATGGTCATCGGGCGGAAGACGGCGGGCCTGCTCCACGATGCGTGCGTCTTCGTCGTTTTGCGTCCGCAGGCCGTCCATCAAGCCGATCGTCCGCTGGGCACCAAACAATGCCAGCAGGCGATATGCCTGGATGGGGCTCAATTCGTTCTCGATATCCCGGTAATAGAAGCTGACCAGCCCGGATTCGTTGAACCGAAGCGAGGCAATGAATCGATTCCTTGCGGACTCCGAAAGTTCCGCCAGCGGTGATGTTGACGCCAGCGAACGAAGATGATCGTCGAGCTGGGCCGCATCATGCACGGGTGCATAGCGCTGCTCTATCCTCCCTGCGCCGACGTCGGCCTGTATTACCGCGTTCGCTGTCATCGGCCAGACAGACATGACAACGGCCAAGGCAGTTCCTGTAGAAACGATGCGTAGCATGATTTTCTCCTTGGATTCCCAATCCGGTCGCTACCCAATAGCGCGGGTGCAGCTGGATGCTGGACGCGGGATGGCCGTCGCACACGCATCGATGTCACAGAACCAGACGCTTGGATCGATTCCCGGTCCTATCAGTCATACGGCGTCGTTGAGGAACATCGCATCACGGCCTGCATACACTGCCGGTTAGGCCGCTGCTGTCCAGCCAGGACTCAACGCGGTTCGAGCACGCGCACGCGCAGTTCGACCCCGAGCGCATGCATCGCCCGCTGGATGGTGGAAAAGCGCGGACTGCGCTGTCCTCCCAGCTCATGCCGCAGGGTCTCCGTGGAAAGATGGCAGGCGCGTGCGACATCGCTTATGCCAGCCTTGCTGGCCACGGCCCCGAGCATCAGCGCCAGCCGCTTCGGATCGCGCGCATTGTCCACCAGGCAGGCATCCAGCAATGCGGCGATGTCGTCCGTTGCACGCAGCTGCGCGGCGGCGTGTTCCGCGTCCTGCCGATAATGTTTCATCATGCGCGGCTCCCGGCGGCATCGCCGCGTGGAATGGTGCGATGGACGGTGGGTTCGCGGCGGGTACGCAACGTGTAACGATGCGGACCACAGAAGGGCAGCTTGGGCATTCCTACCTCGCAGTGCATGCAGGCCACCTGCGCCGAAGCGCAAGGTGGCGGACGATGCGGGTAGCAGTACCGGCCAAGTTGATTCCCAGCCAAACCGGCGGATCGAGGTGACCCCCGCGCATCGTCCGCCATGGAACCGGCGGCACAATGCATTCTCCGCCGTGCCCGAGGGCGACAACAGAGCAACAGGAACCCACTTGATTCGGGACTGCTATCCCGGCTGGCGCAAGGGCACCAGCGGAATGATGGTGCCCCGGCATGCGCGGGTGCGTACATGAGGAAATATGTACTTTTTATCCCGCCAGTGACGCGATCCACGCCGACATCGTGTGTCATTCACGGCGGTGCATCGCGCGCCCGTGTCCGGCGTCGGCTTCGATCGCACCGTTCGCAGGGAAGCCGGATGCGAACGGTTGCGCGGCCTTTACCGTCCCGGCCCGGAGCTTACGCGCGTTCCCGGCAAGGCGACAGGCAGCGGCCGTCACCTGCCCGGCAACGACCGCTCGGCAGACGCTCAGCGCGATTCGAAAACGCCGCGCGCCTCGCGTGGTTCGCAGCGCAGGTATTGCGGTGCGGGCACCACGCTGTCGCCCAGTGCCGCAGCGGCATGCCACGGCCAGCGGGGATCGTAGAGAATGCCGCGCGCCAGGGCGATGGCATCGGCGTGGTTGTGGCGCAGGATGGATTCGGCCTGGTCGGGCTCGGTGATCAGGCCAACCGCGATCACCGGCATGCGTACTTTCGCCTTGAGGGCGGCGGCGAACGGAACCTGGTAGCCCGGGCCGATCTCGATCTTCTGGCGCTCGTCCAGGCCACCGCTGGATACGTGCAGGAAGTTGCAGCCGCGCGATTCCAGCACCATGGCCAGGGTTTCGCTCTGTGCGATATCCCAGCCGCCGGGCACCCAGTCGCTGGCCGAAATGCGCACGCCGACCGCAATGGATGGCGACACGGCAGCACGCACGGCATCGAACACTTCGATCAACAGGCGCAGGCGGTTCGGCAATGCGCCACCATAGCCATCACTGCGCTGGTTGCTCAGCGGCGACAGGAACTGGTGCAGCAGGTAACCGTGCGCGGCGTGGATTTCGATCAGCTGCAGGCCAAGGCGTTCGGCACGGCGCGCGCTTTCGACGAACGCTTCCACGATGCCGGCGATCTCCGCTTCATCCAGCGCATGCGGTGCCGGATCGCCGGCATGGAACGGCTTCGCCGACGGCGCCACCGGCTGCCAGCCCTTCGCATCATCGGCGGGAATCTGCCTGCCACCGTCCCAGGGACGGGCCGTGGAGGCCTTGCGACCGGCGTGCGCCAGCTGGATGCCGATGGGCATGGACGACCAGCGGCGGACCGAGGTGAGCACCTCGCCCAGCGCCATTTCGGTGGCGTCGTCCCACAGGCCCAGGTCGGCCCAGCTGATGCGGCCACGCGGTTCCACCGCGGTGGCTTCCAGGATCAGCAGGCCGGCGCCGGACTGCGCCATGGTGCCGAGGTGGATGGTGTGCCAATCGCTGGCACGGCCGTCTTCGGCGGAGTATTGGCACATCGGTGCGATCACGATGCGGTTGGGCAGGGACAGGGGCCCGAAGGTGACGGGCGACAGCAGCTGGCTCACGGTAGGGGATTCACAGGAAGGGGGGAGGACACAGGTGTATTGCAGCGCCGTGGCGGCCGCAGATCAAGCGGTCTGGCCGCTGCACGGACCTTACGGGCCGCACGGCACGGTAGAGCCGATCCATGGTCGGCTGTGCGTCCCGCTGGCATTGCCGTTATCCGATCCACGGCGCCAACGCTTCGGCACAGTCGCGCTCATCCTTGAAGGCCAGCAGATCGTCGGCACGGGTACGTCCACGGTTGAGCGCGGCCACCGGAAGACCTGCGGCGGCGGCCGCCTGCACGAAGCGGAAACCGGAATAGACCATCAGCGAGGAGCCTACCACCAGCACCGCGTCGGCGCGCTGCAGATGGTCGTGCACGGACGCCACCCGGTCGCGCGGGACATTCTCGCCGAAGAACACCACATCCGGCTTCAGCAGGCCGCCGCAGTACGTGCAATCGGGTACCACGAACCGCGCGAAATCGGCTTCCAGGTCGGCATCGCCATCCGGCGCGATGCCAGCTTCCAGCGTGTCCCAGCCGGGATTGGCATCCAGCAGGCGGTCCTGCAGCCCGGCGCGCCCGCTGCGGCGTTCGCAGCCCATGCAGCGCACGCGGTCCAGGCGACCATGCAGATCAATGACGGTATAGCTGCCGGCGCGCTGATGCAGGCCATCCACATTCTGGGTCAGCAGCACTTCGAGCCGGCCCTGCGCTTCCAGCGCCGCCAGGGCATGATGGGTTCCATTCGGCTGGGCCAGGCCGAAGCGTGGCCAGCCCAGCAGGCTGCGCGCCCAGTAGCGCTGGCGTGTGGCCTCTTCCCCCATGAACGCCTGGTAGGTTACCGGCGGTGTGCGCTTCCATTGGCCATCGGTATCACGGTAATCCGGAATCCCTGATGCGGTGCTGCAGCCGGCGCCGGTCAACACGAACAGGCGGCGGGCGCGCTCGATGAAATCAGTCAGCGGCTGGCTCATGGGATTCCAGATGGGGGCACGGGCGCCCCACCGCAACTACCGGCTCACGGCTGCGACGCACTGTCCGGCAAGGCGGGAACCGCAACCGGCTGGCGATCGTCGCCCAGCGCGATCATCACGAAGTGGCCGCGGGTGCAGAGCTTGCGCTCACCACTGTGCAGGTCTTCGGCGATCAGCTCGACTTCCACCTTCATCGAGCTGCGCCCCACTTCGACGATACGACCGATGGTTTCCACCATCTGACCGATGCGGATCGGCAGCTTGAAATCAACCTGGTCGCTGCGCGCGGTGACCACCGTGCGGCGCGAATAACGGGCGGCGGCCAGGAAGGCGGCCTTGTCCATCCACGCCAGCGCCTGGCCACCAAACAGCGTGCCCATGTGATTGGTGTGGTTGGGGAACACGATCTCGGCCATCCGCACTTCGATGGGCGGCAGGGTTTCGGGCAGATCGCTCATCGCGGCACCATGAAAAAAGGGGGGACGGAGGAAGTTAATCAGAATTAACCTCCTCCGTCCCCTTTTTTCAGAAGTTCATGTCGAAGGACACTTCGCCCTGCACACCGACCTGGTAGGCCGACGGGCGGCGCTCGAAGAAGTTGGTCAGTTCCTGCACGTCCTGCAGCTCCATGAAGGGCAGCGGGTTGCGCACGTTGTACTTCTTTTCCATGCCCAGGCGCTGGAAATGGTTGTCGGCGCAGTGCTGCAGGTACTGGCGCATGTCACGCGTGGAAATGCCGGCCACGCCGCCAGACAGCACGTCCTCGGCGAACTGCACTTCGCATTCGATGGCGTCGGCCAGCATGTCATAAACCTGCTGCTTCATTGCGTCGTCGAACAGGTCCGGCTCTTCCTCGCGGATCACGTCCACGCATTCAAAGGCGAAGTCCATGTGCGCGCTTTCGTCGCGGAACACCCAGTTGGTGCCCGAGGCCAGGCCGTTGAGCAGCCCGCGCGAACGGAAGTAGTACACGTAGGCGAACGCGGCGAAGAAGAACAGGCCTTCGATGCACGCGGCGAAGCAGATCTGGTTGAGCAGGAACTGGCGGCGCTGCTCGCGCGTTTCGATGCGGTGCAGGTCCTGGATCGAGTCGATCCACTTGAAGCAGAAGTCGGCCTTCTTCTTGATGGAGTCGATGTTCTCCACCGCCGAGAACGCCTTGGTGCGCTCTTCCGGGTCCGGCAGGTAGTTGTCCAGCAGGGTCAGGTAGAACTGCACGTGCAGCGCTTCCTCGTACAGCTGGCGCGACAGGTACATGCGCGCTTCGGGCGCGTTGAGGTGCTGATACAGGTTCAGCACCAGGTTGTTGGAAACGATCGAGTCGCCGGTGGCGAAGAATGCCACCAGGCGGTGGATCAGGTGGCGCTCACCCGGCGACATCTTGGTGTGCAGGTCGCTGATGTCGATCTGGAAGTTGATTTCTTCCACGGTCCAGGTGTTCTTGATCGCGTTGCGATACATGTCATAGAACTGCGGGTAGCGCATGGGGCGCAGGGTCAGTTCAAAACCGGGATCGAGCAGCATCTGCTTGCGGGTGTCGGCCATGGTGTTTCGTCCTTCAAATGGTTGTGCCGACCAGGGGTCGGCACTTACCGGGTGTTTTGGGTGGTGCAGCCGGGCAGAGCCCGGCTTTACGCGTTGCGGTGCCGGTTACTGGCAGGCTTCGCAGGCTTCCGGGTTTTCCAGCGAGCAGGCGATGGCCTCTTCCGGGCTGAACACCTTGGTGGGAGCCGCCGTCGCGGTGTGGCTGACGGTGGTCTTGGCGATCTTGGTAGCCGGACGCGAACGCAGGTAGTAGGTGGTCTTGATGCCCTGCTTCCAGGCGTACATGTACATGGACGACATCGCACCGATGTTCGGGCTTTCCATGAACAGGTTGAGCGAGGCGGACTGGTCGATGAACGCGCCACGGTCGGCAGCCATGTCGATCAGCGAGCGCATCGGCAGTTCCCAGGCGGTGCGGTAGACCTGGCGCAGGCTTTCCGGGATCTGGGCGATGCCCTGGATCGATCCTTCCGCCATCTTGATGGTGTCGCGCATTTCCGGAGTCCAGTGGCCGAGCTTCTTCAGCTCGTTCACCAGATAGCGGTTCACCTGCAGGAAGTCGCCCGACAGCGTTTCACGCTTGAACAGGTTCGACACCTGCGGCTCCACGCACTCGTAGCAACCAGCGATGGACGCGATGGTCGCGGTCGGCGCGATCGCAATGATCAGCGAGTTGCGCAGGCCATGTTCCTTGATGCGTGCACGCAGGGCGTCCCAGCGGGCGCCGTCTTCCGGTACCACGTTCCAGGCGTCGAACTGAAGCTCGCCGCCGGCGGCGCGGGTATCGTTGAACGACGGGTGCTTGCCACGCTCCTGCGCCAGTTCGACCGAGGTCTCCAGGGCGTGGAAGTAGATGGTCTCGGCAATCTTCTTCGACAGCGCGCGGGCTTCAGCGCTGTCGAACGGCAGGCGCTTGCGGAAGAACACGTCCTGCAGGCCCATGCAGCCCAGACCGACCGGGCGCCAGCGCATGTTGGCGCGACGGGCGGTTTCGATCGGATAGAAGTTCAGGTCGATGACGCGGTCGAGCTGGCGCACGGCCAGGCGCACGGTTTCGGCCAGCTTCTCGTAGTCGAACTCGTTGTGCTCGTCGAAGTGGTTGCCCAGGTTGATCGAACCCAGGTTGCACACGGCGGTTTCATCGTTGGAGGTGACCTCCAGGATTTCCGTGCACAGGTTGGACAGGTGGATCACATTGCCCGGACGCAGCGTCTGATTGCTGGCGCGGTTGCACTTGTCCTTGAAGGTCATCCAGCCATTGCCGGTTTCCGCCAGGGTACGCATCATCCGCGAGTACAGCTTGCGCGCGGAGATGGTGCGGCTGGCCTTGCCCTGCGCTTCGGCCTGCAGGTAGGCCTGCTCGAAGGCATCGCCGAACAGGTCGGTGAACTCGGGCACCACGCGCGGATCGAACAGCGACCATTCCTGGTCGGCTTCGACGCGCTTCATGAACAGGTCCGGGACCCAGTTGGCCAGGTTCAGGTTGTGCGCACGGCGTGATTCGTCGCCGGTGTTGTCGCGCAGTTCCAGGAAGTCTTCAATGTCGGCGTGCCAGGTTTCCAGGTACACGCAGGCCGCGCCCTTGCGCTTGCCACCCTGGTTCACCGCAGCCACGGAGGAATCCATGGTCTTCAGCCACGGCACGATGCCGTTGGAATGGCCGTTGGTCGACTTGATCAGCGAACCACGCGAACGCACGCGCGTGTAGCTGACGCCGATGCCGCCGGAGAACTTCGAAAGCTGGGCGATGTCGCCGTACTTGGAATAGATGGATTCCAGCGAGTCCTGCGGCGAGTCCAGCAGGAAGCACGAGGACAGCTGCTCGTGGGTGGTACCGGAATTGAACAGCGTCGGGCTGGACGGCAGATAATCCAGCTTGCCCATGCGGCGGTACAGCGCCAGGGTTTCCGGTACGTCCTCGCTCAGCGCGCTGGCAATGCGCAGGAAGAACTGCTGCGGGGTCTCGATCACCTTGCGGGTGTGCGGGTGACGCAGCAGGTAACGGTCATACAGGGTGCGCAGACCGAAGTAATCGAAGTTCAGGTCCAGCGAGATGTCGATGGCATCGTTGAGCTTGCGCGCGTTGGTCTGCACGAAGTTCAGCAGGCGGTCGTTGATCAGGCCGACTTCATGGCCACGGCCCACCGACTGCGAAAAGGCGTGGATTTCCTGGCCCGACACTTCCTTGGCGATGTAGTTGGCCAGCAGGCGCGCGGCCAGGCGGCCGTATTCGGGTTCTTCACCGATCAGCAGGGCGGCGGTGCGGATGGACAGCTCGTCCAGCTCCTGCGTGGTGGCTCCGTTGTACAGGCCGGAGATGGTGCGGGTGGCCACGCGCATCGGATCGACGGCGTGCAGGCCTTCGGC
Organism: Pseudomonadota bacterium; assembly: GCA_023430045.1. Taxonomy (GTDB): domain Bacteria; phylum Pseudomonadota; class Gammaproteobacteria; order Xanthomonadales; family Xanthomonadaceae; genus Stenotrophomonas. Next base: position 15,876 of record JAEZCF010000029.1, read on the forward strand.
CGAACGCTGCACGGCGCGCACGATCTTGTTCAGGTCCACCAGTTCGGTCGTCCCGTTACGCTTGGTCACGCTCATGGCGTGGGCGGCCGGCGGCGACGTCAGCAGGAACTCACTTTCCTTTTCGACGGTGGCGCTGTTTTCGGTGGTCACGGCGGTGGTCCTCTTGGCGTGAGATGAAAGGCACTGGACAGGCACGTCCCGGTGCGGATCGATCAGGATGGAGCAGGGGTGTCGCAGGAGACGCGACACCGGTCGCCCGACCGGAGATCACACAACCGGTACCGCATGCCTTCACATGCGGCTGTCGGGAAAGGAGCACGCCTGCTGGAAACCAGGCGGTCTGGAAACCAGTCCGGGACGGTGCCGTTTTCCCCCTGCGTGCAGCGGGTCCGGGCCTCCCTTCTTCACCGGAGACTTGTGGTCTCCGGAGCCGACGGCCACAAGATAGTGGGGGTCCGAGACCCCGTCAACGCCAAATGTAGGGATTTCTCTTAATCCCTTGTGGCGCAAGGATCAGGGCCGGAAACGCCATCGCCACCACGGTGGACCTGCTTCAACGGGGTGCGCAGTCAAGGCTTTTCGACCCCTTTTTTGCGCGACGATGGCGGTCATCAATGGAACGACGGACTTCACATGTTGTGCACGAAACTGGCTGGGCACTACCGCAGGTCACGGTGACTTCCGGCCCGCGCCCATCGTCCCGATGGCGCCGATCCTGTCGGCTCACATCGGAGGTGCCCAATGACCATCAGCCGCCCGCTTTCCTGTCTGTTGCTGGCCTTGCTTCCGCTGGCCATGGCGCTATCCGACGCGCGTGCAGGCACCACTTCGACCCCGCAGCTGGAATCCGGCCAATGCGGCATCACCACCGCCTACGACGTGCTGGTGGACAGCGGCGGGGTGTGGCTGCGCCATGGGCCGCTGCCGCCGCATGACGTGTTCTTCCACGATGGCGAACTCAGCCTGGACGGTAAGGTGGTACCGGTTGCCGACGCCGACGCGGCGCGTCTGCGGGAACTGGAGATGGGTGCGCGCCGGTTGATGCCGGCGGCGACCGAACTGGCCCACGAATCGGTGGACCTTACCTTCGACGCGCTGGATGGCGTGGTGGAAGTGCTGACCGGCAACACCAACAGCCGCAAGGTGAAGAAGCTGCGCGCCGATGCCCGTGCGTGGGTGGAAGGCAGCCTGGGGCGCGGCTACTGGCAGCAGGATACGTTTGGCGAAGGCTTCGAAGCGCGGGTGGAGGCGATGGCCGAGTCGCTGGCCGCGTCGATGACGCGCAGCGTGCTGTGGCAGGTATTCACGGGACGGGCCGGAAACATGGAGCGCCGTGCCGACCGCATGGACGAGGCACTGGAACAACGGCTGGAGGCGCGTGGGCAACGGCTGGAGGCGCAGGCCACCGCATTGTGCCCGCGCGTGCAGGCGCTGGCGGATGTGCACGATGCGCTGCAGGTGCGTTACCAGGGCCAGCCGCTGCGGTTGCTTGAGCGCAGCGATGGATTGCGGGTGAGCCGGTAGAGCGGGGCTCTGCCGCGCTATGCATCTCCTTCAGCCGGGCAGAGCCCGGCTCTACGTGATGGGCCGGGTGGAGCGGGGCTCCACCGTAAACAGGCGTTACCTCTTGTGTGCGGTGCCCAGATATTCGGCGCTCTGCATTTCGATCAGTCGCGAAGCCGTACGCTCGAATGCTCCCTGCAACCGCTCTCCTGCGTAGAGCTCCACCGGCGAGGCCGATGCGGTGCACACCAGGTTGACGTGACGGTCGTAGAACTCGTCGATGAGGTTGACGAAACGCCGCGCGGCATCTTCGTTTGTGCGGTCGAACGCAGGTATGCCGCCCAGCAGCACCGTGTTGAATTCCTGTGCGATCTCGATGTAATCCGACGGCCCGCGCGGGCCCTCGCACAGCGCGCTGAAATCGAACCAGGCAATGCTCTTGCCACGGCCACGCACCGCGATCTTCCGGCCTTCGATCTGGATGTTGCCGGCCTTTGCCGGTTGTCCGCCACTGAGGTCGGTCCAACGCGTTGCCAGCCACTCATCGCTGTCCGCCGCGAGCGGAGCGCGGTACACCGGCGAACGGGTCAGCGCGCGCATGCGGTAATCCTCGGTACCTTCGGCGTAAAGCTCCACACAGTAGCGCTGCAGCAGGGCGATGGCAGGCAGGAAGCTGTCGCGCTGCAGGCCGTTGAGGTACAGGTTCTCCACGGCGGTATTGGAGGTGGTCACCAACGTGACACCCTCGGCGAACAGCCGCTCCAGCAACCGCGCCAGCAGCATCGCATCGCCGATGTCGGTAACGAAGAATTCGTCCAGCACCAGCACGCGCAGCTTGCTGCGCCATTCCTGGGCGATCTTCGCCAGCGGATCACTCTGTCCCTGGTGCTCGCGCAGGCGTTCGTGGATGCCGCGCATGAAACGGTGGAAATGGGTGCGGTACTTCTGCTGGATCGGCAGGCCGTCGTAGAACAGATCGACCAGGAACGTCTTGCCACGCCCTACCCCACCCCAGAAATACAGGCCCTTCACCGCTTCCGGCTTCTTCCAGAACGAGGACAGGCGGTCCAGCCAGCCGTCATCGGCATCGTCCAGCAGCGCCAGGTGGATGCGGTCCAGCTCGGCCAGTGCCGCATGCTGGGCCGGGTCGTCCTGCCAGTCCCCGCGTGCCGCGCCCGCCGCATAGCGCTGCGAGGGCGTCATCACCGCCTCGTTCATGCCACCGGGTCCGGGAGCCAGCGCTTCACGCCATGGGTGATCGCCCCGCGCAGGTCGATCAGCTTGCGGTGGAAGAAGTGGCTGGTGTCAGGCATGCGCACCAGTTCATGCGGCGCATCCAGCGCTTCAAGCCAGTCATACACCGCCTGCGGATCGACAATCTCGTCCTGATCGCCCTGGATGACCAGCCAGCGCTCCGGCGGCTGCACGCCCTCGAAATCCCAGCGACCGGCCGGTGGCGCGATGGAAAGCAACGCATCGGGCTGCACGTCCGCAGCCGCCTTCAGCGATACGTAGGCGCCGAAACTGAAGCCGGCCAACCAGAGCTGATGGTCCGGCCGCTGTTCGCGTACCCAGGCCACCACCGCCTTCAGGTCATCCTGTTCGCCGTTGCCATGGTCGAATTCGCCGGCGGAATCGCCGACGCTGCGGAAGTTGAAGCGCACGGTGGCCACGCCCAGGTCGCGCAGCGCGTTGGCGGCCATGGTGACCACCTTGTTGTGCATGGTGCCGCCTTCGGTGGACAGCGGATGGCAGACGATGGCGGTCAACGGTTGCACCGGCACATCGGGCTTGGGCGGGTCCACGGCCACGTCCAGCGGACCGACCGGTCCATCGAGGGTGAGCGTGCCTGGCTGCTGGGGAAAGGGAGGATTGCGCATGGCAACATGATAGCGTCCCCTTCCCGCCCCTTGCTTCCCGCCCATGTATTTCCTTGTTTTCGCCGTCATATGCAGCGTCCTGGTATCGGTACTGCTGAAGCTCGCCCGCCGGCGCGCGCTGGATGTCGCGCAGATGGTGACCTGGAATTACCTGGTGGCCGCCAGCCTGAGCGCGCTGCTGCTGCGCCCATCAATGGATTCGCTGGCCCATGGGCACGCGCCCTGGGCCGCGCTGCTGGCGCTGGCGGTGATCCTGCCCAGCCTGTTCGTGGTGCTGGGCCGGGCAGTGGCACAGGCGGGCATCGTGCGCAGTGATGTGGCACAGCGGCTTTCGCTGCTGCTTTCGCTGCTGGCCGCGTTCGTGTTCTTCGGCGAGCAGGCAGGCGCGCTGCGGCTGGCAGGGTTGGGCGTGGGCCTGCTGGCGATCGTGGCCATCACCGCGCGCAGCGGCGACCGCACGCAGTCGCCCGGCAGCTGGCGCTGGCTGCTGGTGGTATGGCTGGGCTTCGCGCTGGTGGACATCCTGCTGAAGAAGATCGCGCTGTCCGGCACTCCTTCAATGGCCGCGCTGCTGGTGTGTTTCAGCCTGGCGTTCGTGCTGATGCTGGCGGTGCAGCTGTACCGGCATGTGCGTGGCCGCACGAAGCTGGCCTGGCGCAACGTTGGCGCCGGTGCACTGCTGGGCCTGCTGAATTTCGGCAACATCCTGTTCTACGTACGCGCGCACCAGCACCTGTCCGACAGCCCGGCCACGGTGTTCGCCGGCATGAATATCGGCGTGGTGGTCCTGGGCGCGATAGTGGGAATCGTCGTGTTCGGTGAACGCACCAGCATATGGAACCGGGCCGGCCTGGGCTTGGCGGTAATGGCGATCGGGCTGATTGCCTGGGGATGAACAACGTCGTGGCAAAGGTGTCGCAGCTGGCACAGCCGACAGGACGATCACGGCAATCAGAGTGAACGACACCTCCATTGATTCACGCTCCCACGTCGGGAGCCGATGCCGTCCAACCGAGGTACGTCGGTACGAACGGCGACGCTGAACTGCCCCGTTGCGACGGCTCGCGACGACTGCTCCCCTCCCATCGTTCGCATTGCGTTTCCTGTGGGATCTCACGCGGCCGGAATTGTTGGAATGAAGGCTGAATCGGTAGCGTGCGGAACGCTCGGAGCGGGCGACACGGCAGGTCCCGTTGCTAGCTTCGTCCTACCTGCCTGCTTCGATGGAGTTCCAATGATTCCTCGTTCTCCTGCCCGTTGGGCCACCACCGCACTGCTGACAGCCGCGATGGCGGCGAGTATCCCCGCTGTTGCCCAGAGCGTTCCCGCCGCCCGCGCGGCCCCGCCTGAAAACGCCGAATACAGCGACACGGTGATCCGGCCAGCGTTGGTTGCGCCCCCACACGATGACTTTTCGATTACGCAGCACCACGAACCTTCTGGTTACAGCGAGGTCCGTGATCGCTCACTCACCGGAGAATTCAGCTGCGCCAGCCAGGATTACGACTACAACGAATGCAGCGCGCCGCCCGGGAGAATCTCGCTGGTCGAGCGCCATTCCAGTGCGCCATGCCGCCCCGGCCGTGACTGGGGCATCGGGTACGGCCATGTGTGGGTCGACAATGGGTGCCGCGCAACCTTCCGCGCGCGCTGATCCGAAGCAGGTCTGGGTTTCAGGCGCATGGCACCGGTGGTGCCATCGCGCTGATCGTGGAGAGATGGCGCGCGTGCCCGGTCGGCAGTGCTGGCGTCCTCAGCGATCGAAGCCCAGCAGCAGCGGGTCGTGGTCGGAACTGCGCCAAGGTCCTTCGACATTGCGCTTCTGGTAGCCGCTGACATCCATTTCGTCGGCATTGCTGTGCCATTCGGCGGCGCCGGCCAGCCGCCTGGCCATGCCGGCGTTGAGCAGCGCATGGTCCAGCCGCCCGCTGTAGCCGTTGTAGACATAGCTGTAAGGCTGATCGACCCCGGCAACGGCAAACGCATCCCGCCAGCCGGCGCTGCGCAGCGTGCGGATCGGATCCTCCATGGCATAGGCGTTGAAATCCCCCAGCAGCACGGCATCGCGTGCTCCGGTACCGGTCGGATCGTGCTGCATCCAGGCGTCCAACTGCTCGGCCGAACGCACGCGCGTGGCATTCCAGCAGCCCTGACCATCATCGCGGTCGGCATCGCCGGCAGCCGCGTCGCGGCAACCCTTGGATTTGAAATGATTGGCGACCACCACGAACGGTGCGCCGCTGGCGGCCTGGAACGCCTGCGCCCGCGGCACCCCGCTGTGCTCCACGCACGGACC
>JAEZCF010000087.1 GCA_023430045.1 Pseudomonadota bacterium
TGCGTCCGGGTCCATTTCGCCGGAAGAAAGCCGACCATGGGTCGGCTCTACCCCGGCGATGCCGTCAACGGGAAATGGCGTTGCGCAGGTCCACCACGCGCCAGCGCAGGCCCTGCGGCTCCAGGACGACCTGCAACGGGGTTTCGCCGGGGCCGCGCTCGACATCCACCACGAAGCGGTCAAGGCGCTCGAAACGATGAGGCGCGTCCTTCAGCGGCCGTGCCGTTTCGGTGGGGGCCCACGCATCGCCGCCCTGCAGTTCGTTGCGGCCACGCTTGTACAGCACGTGCCCCTGCAGCAGCGCGCCGATGCCGAGCGGGGTGACCAGCGTGTCCACCGCCGCACCACCGAGCTGGTTGCCCAGACCGTGCAGCAGCGCGCCAAAGGGACTGCTGGCGATGTCCACGCCGGCCTGCCGGACCATGTAGTCGCCCAGCTGCGCACGCGCGGGAAATCCACGTAGCGATCCAGCCGCGAGGTGTCGCGCCGTTCGATGGCCTGGGCCAGGCCGTGTACAGTGAGATAGGGGCCGCCGAACCACCAGGCCGAAACGGCCAGCAGCAACAGCAGCACGATGGCGATGAATTTCTTCATGGACGCGAAGCGAGGAAGGAAAGCATCCAGACTGCCGCATCCACAGCGCGACCGGGTGAAGGCAGGGTGACCGGATACTGCGCTGCCCATGTGGCCTGCCGGGAAGCGCCCGGCACTACGTCAGAATTCCAGGTCGAGCGCCGCGCACAGGTAATCCACGAACGGTCCCAGCGCCACCAGGTCCCTGCTCAACGTGGACAACAGGCGCGGACCGGTCATGGTGGCGTCGTCGAGCTGCCGCCACAGCACCCAGTTGCGATGCTTGAGATCGTCGATGAACTCGAAATCCGCCGGAAACCCTCGGGGCGGCCGCACCAGCTTCTCGGCGTCTTCCATGTCGAAACGACGGCGCAGCGAAGCCGCATGCGCAGCCGCATTCCAGCTGCCGGGATTGTCCAGGATGAAGTGCCGGATACGGCGCTGGGTGTCCGCCTCCGGGTGCCATACGCCGGCGCCGACGAAGCTCTGCCCATCCGGTTGCAGGTGGATGTAGAACGATGGCGCCGGCACCTCCCGGCGGCGCTCATGGAACAGGCGCGCGCCCTGCCAGCTCTTGTACGGGGATTTGTCGTTGGAAAAGCGTGCGTCGCGATGGATGCGGAACAGTGAGCCGCCCACCGTCCGGGTATCGGCGCGGAACTTCGGGCTCACTGCGGCCAGTGCGGGCTGCAGGTCGCCGAGCAGGCGCAGGAACGGCTGCCGTACATGGTCCTCATACTGCTGGCGATGTTCGTTGAACCAGGCCTTTTCGTTATGCAGCACCAGCGCGCGCAGGAACGACAGGCTGGCGGTGGAAAAGTACGTGCTCACAGGCTTTCCTCCAGGTGCGTGCCCCAATCGCGCAGCGCCTGCAGCAGTGTGCTGCGGTGCGGATCATCGGACGATTCGGCAGCGATGGCCTCGATCTGCTGGCGATACTGCTCAAGATTCAGTTCGCCCAGCCGCTCGTCGCCCTGCAGTCGACGGCGTCGGTAGGCGTTCCAGCGCTCCAGCGAGGCCGCATCCAGGGTTTCGGAATGGTTGCGGGCGCGGTAGCGGAACAGCAGTTCCGGCAGGCGCGGATCGCCGAAGGCACCTTCCAGCGCGGCCAGCTCCCCGGGCAGCGTGGTGCGCACGCGTGCCAGCAGCGGCCGGTCACCCGGGCCCAGGAAGCCGTCGTACAGCGATGCATCGACATCGGAGGGGGCCAGTTCGCGCTGCCGCGCATAGACCTGGCGGACCTTTTCTGCCAGAAGGGGGGCGTGCGGACGCAACCGCTCGACCTTGGCCTGGACTGCCGCAGCATCCACGCCAAGACGCGCCAGATCGTCGCCGCGAAGATGGTTCCATGCGACCAGCGCGGGGACCTTGTTCGCCTGTACTTCCTTGAGCGGCACGCGCGCCATGCCCTCGGGCAGTTCGCTGGCGCGCAGGTACAGACGCTCTGCGATGACTTCGGCGGGCAGGTCCAGCAGGGTGTCGATGTCACCTTCCAGGTCGAACACGATGACCCGGTTGTTGATGTGCGGGTGCACGGCCAGCGGCAGCACCGGCGCCGCACACAGCCGTGCCGCCGGGTAGCGCATGGAAACATGCAGTACCGGCTGCAGCGCGGCGACATCCAGCAGGCCGCCGACGAACCGCTTGTCGCGCAGCTGCAATGCGTAGTCCCACAGCCGTGGCTGGGCGTTGCGGAACAGCCGCGCCATGCCGATGGTGGCGCGTACATCGGACAGTGCTTCGTGGGCGTCACCATCGCGTACGCCATTGGCCTCGGCCAGGTGTTCGAGCTTGAACGAGGTCGCACCGTCTTCCCGCTTCGGCCATTCGATGCCCTGCGGACGCAGCGCATGCATCAGTCGCAGCATGTCCAGCAGGTCCCAGCGGGAATTGCCGTTGCGCCACTCGCGTTCGTAGGGATCGAAGAAGTTGCGGAACAGGCCATGACGGACGAATTCGTCGTCGAAGCGCAGGGTGTTGTAGCCCAGCGCGCAGGTGCCCGGCAGGCCCATCAGCTCGTTGATGCGCGCGAAAGCTTCGGCCTCGCTCACACCTTTGGCCAATGCCTGCTGCGGCGTGATGCCGGTGACCAGCGTGGCATGGGGCGAGGGCAGGAGATCGTTGGCGGGCCGCACGAAAAAGCTGGTGGGCGCTTCGATCTCGTTGAGCCCGGCGTCCGTACGGATGCCCGCGAACTGCGCGATGCGGGTGCGGCGGGGATCCTGGCCGAAGGTTTCCAGGTCGTAGAACAGGAAGCTGTCGGCCATCAGTGCGCGCCCTCCAGCACCGGCAGCTTGGCGTGGATCTCGGCCTCCAGCGCGTCCCAGTCCACCGCGTGCAGAGACGTCAGCCCGGCAGTGGCGTTGCGCAGGATACGGCGCTGGATGCCGGTGCGCTCCAGCGCGACCGCGTAGGGCGTGTGCAGGAAAGTAACCATGGTGTAGTGTGGCACGAAGCGGGCAGGCCACCGCTGCTGCAGCGCCAGTTCCAGTTCGCGCTGCAACAGGAAGCCGGGATCGGCGACCTGGTCGCGCATCTCCACGTAGTTCTCCAGCGCCATCTGCTGGATCGCCCACGCGTTGGGCGCGCGCTCCACTTCGAAGGCGGCATAGGCGCGCTGCAGGTCGTTGCAGCCGTCCAGATGACGTGCCAGCGCGACACAATCCTCGAAGGCGCAGTTCATGCCCTGGCCGTGGAACGGCACCATCGCATGGGCTGCATCGCCAAGCAGCACCGCGCGGTGGCCGATGTGCCAGCGTTCCAGGTACAGCGTGCCGAGCAGGCCGGGCGGGTGGCGCTCCCAGTCTTCGCGGAGCTCCGGCACCAGCGGCAGCGCATCGGGGAAATCGCGGGCGAACAGGGCCTGCGCATCGTCGCCGCTGATGACCGTGTTGAAACCGGGATCGCCCTTGTTGGGCAGGAACACGGTGACGGTGAAGGTGCCTTCGTGGTTCGGCAGGGCGATGCACATGTAGCGGCCACGGGGCCACAGGTGCAACGCGTTGCGTTCGATGCGGAAGCCGCCATCGTCCGCAGGCGGGATCTCCAGCTCCTTGTACGAATGGTCGAGGAACTCGATGCGTTCGCCCAGCGGCTGGCGGCGGTTCATCGCCGCGCGCAGCGCCGAGCCCGCGCCGTCGGCACCGATCAGGCTGTCGAACGGAATGTCGTGCGGCGTGTCGGTGCGGTCGTCGATGAAACGCGCATGGCCGGCATCGAAATCCACGGTATGCAGGCGGCGGTGGAAATGCACCGTGGCGCCGGCCTGCTCGGCCAGCTCCAGCAGGATCACGTTCAGTTCGCGGCGATGGATCGACCAGATCACCTCGCTGTCGTCGCGGCCGTAACGCTGCAGCTGCGGGTCCCCGCCATCGCGTGCATGCACCATGCGGCCGCGCATCATCACCGCGCGGGCCATCACTGCGGCTTCGACATTGGCGCCAGCCTGGCGCAGGGCGTTGCGGCCGCGTTCGGCCAGCGCAAGGTTGATCGAGCGGCCACTTTCATAACCACTGACGCGCGGGTCGCCACGGCGTTCATGGACGGTGATCTTCCAGCCCTGGCGCGACAGCAGGATGGCCAGCAGCGAGCCGGCCAGGCCGGCACCGACGATGGTCAGCGAGCGCGATGCCGGACGGTTCAACGCAGCGGCTCCTGCAGCATCAAAGGGCAGCCCACGTTTCCACGGCCTCGACGAAGCGATGCAGGTCCTGGTAGCGGTTGTAGAGCGGTGCGGGCGAAATGCGGATGACGTCCGGTTCGCGCCAGTCGCCGAGTACGCCGGCTGCCTGCAGGTGCTCGAACAGGGCGCGGCCGCGCGCGCGGCCGCCGATCACGCGCAGCGACAACTGGCATCCGCGACGCTCGGGTTCGGCCGGCGTCACCTGCTCCAGCACCTGCGACAGGCGGCTCTGGACCAGCGCTTCCAGCAGCCCCGTCAGCTGCAGCGATTTTTCGCGCAGGGCGTCCATGCCGGCGCGCTCGAACAGATCCAGCGACGCACGCAGCGGCGCCAGTCCGAGGATCGGCGGATTGCTCAGCTGCCAGCCTTCGGCGCCGACGGCTGGCGTGAACTGCGGCGCCATCTGGAAACGGGTCGCCTCATCATGGCCCCACCAGCCCGCGAACCGCGGCAGGCTGGTGTCGCGATGGTGGCGTTCGTGCACGAAGGCCCCGGCCACCGCACCCGGCCCGCTGTTGAGATATTTGTAGTGGCACCACACCGCGAAATCCGGCGCGACATCGTGCAGCTGCAACGGCAGGTTGCCGACCGAATGGGCGAGATCGAAGCCGATGCGCGCACCCTGCGCGCGAGCCAGCCGGGCGATCGCATGCAGGTCGAAGGCCTGCCCGGTGCGGTACTGCACGCCCGGCCACAGCACCAGCGCCAGACGTGGTCCATGAGTGGCGATGGCCTGCTCGATGGCCTGCAGGGAAAGCGTACCCGTCGGCTCGTCCGGCTGCACTTCCACCAGGCAGTCGGCGGGATCGTAACCATGGAAGCGGATCTGCGCTTCGACGGCATGGCGGTCGGTCGGGAATGCCCCGGCTTCCATGAGGATCACCGGACGCTCCGCCGTGGGCCGGTAGAAGCTCACCATCATCAGGTGCAGGTTGACGCTGAGCGTGTTCATCGCCACCACCTCGCTCGGCAATGCGCCGACCACCTCCGCCAGCTGCGCACTGACCAGGCGGTGGTAGCGCAGCCACTGCGTCGGGCCGGTGAAATGGCCTTCCACGGCCAGATCCGCCCACTGCTTCATCACTTCCAGCACGGCGGCCTGCGCACCGCGCGGCTGCAGGCCGAGCGAATTGCCGACGAAGTAGATCTGGTCGCCATCGCCATGGCGCGGAACCAGGAATTCATCGCGGAGATCACGCAGGGGATCTGCGGCGTCCAGCGCGATGGCGTGCGAGCGGCTGAGCGTTTCGGACATGTCGGAAGCGAGCTTGGATGACGTATCCGGCAGTGTACCGCGCACGACACGTTGTCTGCGCCGAAGCGACCCGTCTGGAGCCGGGCGTTGCCCGCCGGTCAGGGCTTTCCGATGCAGCGGGGCAGAGCCCCGCTCTACGCGGGTATCGGCAGCGGATCGACATGCCCGCACTGGCTGCAGGTGCGCAGTTCCAGGCTGTCGTGATAGCGCTTGAAGACCTTCGGCAGGTCGGTTTCGATGTTCTGCAGGTGGAAGAACTCCTCGTGCAGGCGATGGTTGCAGCGTTCGCAATGCCAGACCACGCCATCGCGCTCGTGCGGCAGCCGCCTGCGTTCCACCACCAGGCCGACGCCACCCGCCGGTCGGCGCGGCGAGTGGGGCACGCCGCCGGGCAGCAGGAAGATCTCGCCGGCACGGATGGGAATATCGCGCACGGCGCCATCCTCCTGCACCTTCAGCACCATCTCGCCCTCGATCTGGAAGAACCACTCAGGGCCTTCGTCGATGTGGTAATCCGTGCGCGAATTCGGGCCGCCGACCACCATCACGATGAAGTCGCCGTCTTCTATCATCTTGTTGCCCACCGGCGGCTTGAGCAGGTGGCGATGCTCTTCGATCCAGCCGAGCAGGTTGATGGGCGAGGCAGGCATGGTGGGCTCCAAGAGGGGTCAGTCGCGCCGGCCCCGGCGCGGCACGTGGGCAAGTGCATCGGCGTAGGCGCCCGGCAGGTCTTCCGGACGGCCGACATCGATGCCCATTTCGCGCACGCGCCCGTCCTTCAGGCTGTAGACCCAGCCGTGCACCATGAGCTTCTGTCCACGCGCCCACGCATCGAGCACGATCGTCGAGCGGCAGGCGTTGGATACCTGTTCGATCACGTTCAGTTCGCACAGACGCGCGTGCTTGAGGTCCGGATCCTCGATCGCATCGAGGATGGACGCATGCTTCTGCGCCACGTCGCTGACATGCCGCAGCCAGTTGTCCGCCAGGCCGACACGCACGTTGTTGAGGCTGGCATGCACGCCGCCGCAGCCGTAATGACCGACGATCAGGATGTGCTTGACCTTCAGCTGGTCCACCGCGTACTGGATGACGCTCAGGCAGTTCAGGTCGGTATGCACCACCACGTTGGCGATGTTGCGGTGGACGAAGACTTCGCCCGGCGCCATGCCGATGATCTGGTTGGCCGGCACGCGCGAATCGGAACAGCCGATCCACAGGTATTCCGGGTGCTGCTGCTTGGCCAGCTGGTGGAAGAAATCCGGATCTTCCTTCTCGATCCGGTCGGCCCACTGGCGGTTGTTCTGCAGCAGCTGGTGGATGTCTTTCATGATGGGTTTTCCGTGGCGGGAACAAGGGGCTGGGCGCGGGCAAGGCGCATCCAGCGGGCCAGCTCATGCGAGCCGGCCGAGGACAGCTGATCCAGGGCAGCGATCACCGCGTCCTGGTTGGCCGGCGGATGGTTCTGGCTGAGCTTGATCTTGATCTGCACGTTGTCGACCACGAAGCGGAAGCCGACGATGCCGCGTAGCTGGCTGCGATGGTCGTCGCGATCGGCATCGAAACGCCAGCCCTGGCCGACGCTGGCCTCGAAATGGTCGCTGGTCGCCGATACCAGCGCGGCCAGCGCGTCGGTATCTTCGAAGGTATCCAGGACGCCGGTCAGCTCGGCCGCAGCGTAGTTCCAGGTGGGCACCCGCGCCGCTTCGTCCTTGTCGGGATACCAGCTGGCGGAAACATAGCCGTGTGGCCCGTCCACCAGCACCTTCGCGGCACCGGCCCGGCGCGACTGCGGATTGCCACGTGCCCAGTGTCCGCGCAGTTCGATGTGGTTGCCGTCACGCTGGTACAGCACCGGCAAGCGTGTCAGCAGCGGCAGTCCGTCCTCTCCGGAGGTGAGCAGGGTGATGAACGGATCGCGCTCCAGCAGCAGGTCCAGCCAGCGCAGGTCGGCGGTGCTGAAGGCCCGTGGCGAGAACATCCGCCCCGTCTCAGACGCTGCGGCCCAGCGACTGCACCATGCGGCCGCGCAGGGCTTCGTCGCTGGCAGCCTGGGGCGGCTGTACTTCATGCAGCGAGAAGCCACGTACCAGTGCGTCCTCTTCGTCCAGTCCGTCGAACTCCACGAATTCGGCGTCGAACAGCTGTGCGCGCGCGGTATCTTCGCTGTCGTAGCTGAGCGTGGCGCCATCGCTGTCCAGTACTTCGGCGGTACCGGCGGGACGCAGGCGCAGGCGCGCCCAGATGAGGGTGTTGCCCAGGCTGGCCAGCCACCAGCTGTCGCGGAAGGAAGTGTCGTCGTTCATTGCGTGGTTACCAGAGCGAGGCCAGCCAGAGCAGGGCAGCCATGCCCGCTCCGGCCAGCAGGGTCAGCAGCGAAACCCAGGCCGGTGTCGCCAGTCCCGACAGCGAACGGTCCGGCTGCGCGCGGTAGTCGCGCCGCAGCAGCCAGGCCAGCGCGTCGGGCTTGAGGAAGGCGCCGCTGCCGAAGCGCTGCGCCAGCGCCGGATGGCGGTCGCGCACGTGCACCAGGGTCAGTGGCCAGAAGATCACGAAGGCACTGAACCCGGCGATCGCCACGCCGACGAAGCACAGCGCGAAGAACAGGGTCATGGGTGCAGGGCCTCCGGGGTCGGGGTGGGATCAGAATTCGGCGCTGCCTGGCGCACGTGGATACGCGATGGCATCACGGATGTTCGACAGCCCGCACACATATACCACCAGGCGCTCGAAGCCGAGGCCGAAGCCAGCGTGAGGCACCGAACCGTAGCGACGGAAATCGCGATACCAGCCGTAATGTTCGCGGTCCAGTCCGAACTGCGCCATGCGCGCGTCCAGCACGTCCAGGCGCTCTTCGCGCTGGCTGCCCCCGATGATCTCGCCGATGCCCGGGGCCAGCACGTCCATTGCCGCGACGGTCCTGCCATCGTCGTTCAGGCGCATGTAGAACGCCTTGATGTGCTCGGGGTAGTTGGTGACCACCACCGGGCGGCCGATGTGTTCCTCGGTCAGCCAGCGCTCGTGTTCGGTCTGCAGGTCCAGGCCCCACTCGACCGGGAAATCGAACTTCCTGCCCGAGTTCTGCAGCAGCTTCACCGCCTCGGTGTAGTCGATCTGTTCGAACGGTGCGTTGATGAAGCCTTCCAGCTTGGTGATCGCGTTCCTGTCAACGCGCTCGGCCAGGAACGCCAGGTCGTCGCCGCGCTCGTCCAGCACCGCGCGGAACAGGTACTTGAGGAACTGCTCGGCCAGGCGCGCATCCTCGGCCAGGTCGGCAAAGGCGATTTCCGGCTCGATCATCCAGAACTCGGCCAGGTGGCGGGTGGTGTTGGAGTTCTCGGCGCGGAAGGTCGGGCCGAAGGTGTAGACCTTGCTCAGCGCCAGGCAGTAGGCCTCCACGTTGAGCTGGCCGGACACCGTCAGGAAGGTCTCCTTGCCGAAGAAATCGCGGCTGAAATCCACCTCGCCCTTGCCGTTGCGCGGCAGGTTGACCATGTCCAGGGTGGATACCCGGAACATCTGCCCGGCGCCTTCGGCGTCGGAGGTGGTGATGATCGGCGTGCTGATCCAGTTGAAGCCGTTTTCGTGGAAGAAACGGTGCACGGCCTGGGCAAGGCAGTTGCGGATGCGGGTGACCGCGCCGAACAGGTTGGTGCGCGGGCGCAGGTGCGCCACTTCACGCAGGAACTCCGGCGACATCGGCTTGGGCTGGATGGGGTAGGTGAGCGGATCCTCGACCCAGCCGACCACTTCAACGTTGCTGGCCTGGATTTCGTAGGACTGGCCCTTGCCCTGGGATTTCACCAGCGTGCCGCGGGCGATCAGCGAGCAGCCGCTGCTGAGGCGCTTGACCTCGTCGAAATTGCCAAGCGAGTCGGCCGCCACCACCTGGATGGGGGCGAAGCAGGAGCCGTCGGTCACGTTGATGAAGGCCAGATTCGCCGAGCCACGCACCGTGCGCACCCAGCCGCGTACCGTGACTTCGCCGCCTTCCGGGATTTTCCCGGCAAGCGCATGTTCAACGCTGACCACCGTCATGACTTGAATCCTCTGCTGATCGACTCGATCTGTGAATTCGGAAGTTTACCGGTTGCAGCGTTCTGCTTGCGAGGCATTTCTGCCGGGCCGGTCGCCTCTATAATTGTCCCGTACCTTCGTGGAGCACCCTCATGTCCGTCAGCCTGACTCCCATCGCCTTCGAACGCGTGCAGCGTTTCGTCGCCCAGACTCCGGGCGCGCTCGGCCTGCGATTCGGCGTGACCCGTACGGGATGTTCCGGCTGGGGCCATGTCACCGACCTGGCCCGTGAGGAGCGCGAAGGCGACAGCGTGTTCGAGCAGGAGGGAGTACGCATCTACGTGGACGCGCAGAGCCTGCCGCTGGTGGATGGCACCGTCATCGACTTCGGCAAGCACGGGCTGAGCGAAACGTTCACGTTCAAGAACCCGAATGCCTCGGCTGAATGTGGCTGCGGCGAGAGTTTCACCACGGACGAAAGCCACCGCTGAGGCGGGAGGAAGCCGGTTGAAGCGGGTGCATGACCCGCTGCCCGTGTTTCCGGCATGGCGCGAAGCTCAGCGGGTCATGGACCCGCTCTACCGCGTTTTCAGCCGCGAAGCGATCAGCGGCACTCCGCCGACCCACGGTCGGCTGCGCGCGATACATCACTCCGCCAGGCCGAAATCTTCCCGCAGGCTGTCAATCTGGTGCATCCGCTCATGCAGCACGGTCACAATGCCGATGTGGCCATTCGGAAGACGTCGCCAGTAGACGAAATGGCGTTCATGGCGGAAGAAAAAGCCGTCGACGCCGAACGTCGCAGGGACGGGGCGCGACAAGGTCGTGTGGGTTTCGATTCCTTCGAATGCCTCGAACATGCCGCTGATGTAACGGTCCGCCTGCTCGGTGCCCCAGCGATCCCGTGTGTAGCGGTAGATCTCGTCGAGCCGATAGGACGCCGCCTCCTGAACCCGGATTTGTGCTCTGGTCACGCCCTCAGATCCGGTTGCGCGCGATCACGTCGGCTGCGGTCATGGGCTGGTATGAGGATTCGGGAGCCGCATAGGCATGGGCCAGTTCGGTCCTCAGTCGTTCCAGTGCCGCGTGTTCGCTGCGTTCCTTGTCGCGCCGTATCAGGTCGCGCATGTATTCGCTGACATTCTCGTACGCACCATGCTCGCCAACGTTGGCGGCAACGAAATCGCTGAGTGCGCCGCTGAGGCGGACTGTCATCGTGGTGGTGCTTGCCCGGGGCATGGCGGATCTCCCGCTACGAAGTGTGTATTCAATATAATTAAGATTGAATACACCTGCAAACGACGTCAGAGGACCGCATCGATGCTTCCTACCTGTTGATCCGCAGGTTGGCGGATCTGGCGATCAGCGGCACTCCGCTGCCACCGGGCCAATGCCGCGACGGCGCTCCAGCGCCACCGACAGGCCCCACAGCAGCAGGCCGGCGGCCGCTGTCGCCGCCCCGACATATCCCGTCGAGGCGTGGCCGAAGCCGGCGCCGATGGCCATGCCGCCCAGCCACGGGCCCAGTGCGTTGGCGGTATTGAACGCCGCATGGTTGGAGGCGGCGGCCAGGGTCTGCGCCTCGCCGGCCGCATCCATCAGGCGCGTCTGCAGGATGACCGCCAGTGCGCCCATCGTGCCCACCGCGATGATCGCCGGGACCATCGCCCAGGCCGAATGTGCCGCCAGCGGGAACAGCAGCAGCACCAGGATCGACCACGCCAGCAGCACCCCGGCGGCACGGAACTGCAGCCGGTCCACCAGCCAGCCGCCCATCATGTTGCCGATGATCGCGCCGATGCCGAACAGGCCCACCGCCGCAGGCATCCAGCGTTCCGGCACACCGGTGACGTTCACCAGGGTCGGGGCGAGGTAGGTGAACACGCAGAACATGCCGGCGAACCCGATCGCGCCGATCGCCAGCGCCAGCCATACCTGCGTGCGGTTGAAGGCACGCAGTTCGCGCATCGGGCTGGTGCGCACCTCGCTGGGGTCCGGCAGCAGGTGCCGCGCCACCATCGCCACGGTCGCCAGCGCCAGCAGGGTGACCAGCGCGAACGCCGTGCGCCAGGTGAACATCTGGCCCAGCCAGGTGGTCAGCGGATTGCCGACCAGGATCGCGATGGACAGCCCGAGCAGGACCTTGGAGACCGCTGCACCACGCTGCGCCGGCGGGCTGATCGAAGCAGCCACCAGCATCGCCACGCCGAAGTAGGCGCCATGCGGCAGGCCGGCCACGAACCGCGCCAGCAGCATGGTGGCGTAGTTCGGCGCCAGCGCGCTGGCCAGGTTGCCGGCTGCATAGAAGCCCATCAGGCCCAGCAGCAGGGTGCGGCGGGCGATTCCCGCGCCGGCGAACGCCAGCAGCGGGGCGCCGACCACCACGCCGATGGCGTAGGCGCTGATCAGGTGGCCCACCTGGGCCTCGCTGATGGACAGCCCACGGCTGATGTCCAGCATCAGGCCCATGCTGGCGAATTCGCTGGTGCCGATGGCGAAGCCGCCCAGCGACAGTGCCAGCAGGATGAGCGTGCGCTGGCGCGGGGTCAGGGCGCTGGCGAGGGAGGAGCCGATGGCCGGAGCGGGGGAGGGGTTCACGAAAATCCGGGAGCGTTTTGACAGGGGTGGATTGTACTGCTGCGGTGCAGCATGATGGCGTGTTCCTGTGTCCCGCCCGCTGAACGGTGTTTTCCCGGTGGAGCTGGCGGCAGCGTTGAATGGATGGCGGCAGCGGGTCATGGACCCGCTCTACCGCAGCAATGTGCCTGGCCGGGCCGCCGGTTGTCTGCGGGTCCTGCAGCGGGCATAATAGGCGGCTTCCTGCGCTCCATGCGGGAACCCTTGCCCCACCGCCGTCATCACTGCGGGGGGCTGTCCGGCCTCCAAGGCCACATCCGAAAGGTAGATAAACATGAGTCGTCATTACGAAATCGTGTTCCTGGTCCATCCGGACCAGAGCGAGCAGGTCCCGGCAATGATCGAGCGCTACAAGGCGCTGGTCGAGAACGGCAACGGCACCATCCACCGTCTGGAAGACTGGGGCCGCCGCCAGCTGGCGTACCCGATCCAGAACCTGGTGAAGGCCCACTACGTCATGCTGAACATCGAAGTGGACCAGGCCGTGCTGAGCGAGCTGGTGGAAAGCTTCCGCTTCAACGACGCCGTGCTGCGCAACCTGGTCATCAAGCGTGACGAGGCCGACACCGAGCAGTCGCTGATCATGAAGAGCAAGGACGAGAAGGGCGACAAGCCCGAGCGTGGCGAGCGTCGTCGTCGTGACGACGAAGAAGGTGAGACCACCACCCCCGCCGCTGACAACGATGTCGGCGAAGACGCCGCTTCGGCCGCTTAAGGAGCACTGACATGTCCAAGTTCTTCCGTCGCCGCAAGTTCTGCAAGTTCACGGCCGAAGGTGTCAAGGAGATCGATTACAAGGATCTCAACACCCTGCGCCAGTACCTGACCGAGAACGGCAAGATCGTGCCGAGCCGCGTCACCGGTACCAAGTCGAAGTACCAGCGTCAGCTGGCGACCGCCGTCAAGCGCGCTCGCTTCCTGGCCCTGATTCCGTACACCGACAACCACGACGTCTGATGCCGGCGGGGCGGCCCGGTGCCGCCCCCGCTGCGCCAGCTATTCGGACAGCCCTTGTTGCGGGGCCCAAGCCTCGCTAACGAATAACTTATCTGGAGCATTACCATGCAGCTGATCCTTCTGCAGAAAGTCACCAACCTCGGCAACCTCGGCGACCTGGTCGACGTGAAGCCGGGCTACGGCCGCAACTTCCTGGTCCCCCAGGGCAAGGCCGTGCCGGCCACCGAAAGCAACAAGGCCGAGTTCGAAGCCAAGCGCGCCGAATATGAAGCCAAGGCACAGTCGATCCACGCTGATGCCGAAGGCCGCAAGGCGCAGCTGGAAGGCAAGAGCGTGACCATCGCCGCCAATGCGTCCACCGAAGGCAAGCTGTACGGCTCGGTCGGTCCGCGCGACATCGCCGAGGCCTTCACTGCTGCCGGCCTGACGCTGGGCAAGAGCGAAGTGATCCTGGGCGAAGGCGCGTTCCGCAACATCGGCGAGTACGAGGTGATCGTTCACCTGCACGCCGACGTCGAGACCACCGTCAAGGTCGTCATCGAACGCGAAGCCTGATCCCACGCCGCAAGGCATGGCATCACCGGACGGGCGCCCCCAGGGGCGCCCGTTTTCGTTTCGGCGGCGCAGACAGGAAGGCCGTCGTGGCATACCGTCGGGGCAGGGGCACGGCTGAGTCGTTTCATCAATAACTTTTGCAGATATCGATCGGTGTCGTATATGACTCTGGGGCGTGCGGGTGCTTCCTCCCACAGTAGGTCCAAGCTGACACGCCCTGTCAGAACGGACATGTCCCATGCAGAGTCAAGGCACGCAGCGTCATGAACACGCGTTCGACGCTCAGGTTCACGCACGGAATTACCAGTATGACTATGTGACCACGCTGGACGATCTCATTCCCGTAAGCATCCAGATCGATCTGCGCCATCGCATCAACGGCCTGATCGCGGCGGGCGGTGTGCGGCGGGTCGATCATCAGGGGCACGGGACGGCAGCGGTGTCCGACCGCGGAGGGCGCTACCTCCATCATGTCCTTGTCGGAGACGACGTCCGCGCTCATCTGCCGGAACTGGTGACGCTCTACCAGGCCCTGCTCCCGTTGATTTCGGTGATCACCAACCAGCATGTGGTGCTGTCACCCCATCCGCGTTCAGACATCAACATCAAGGTCTACCCTCCCGCCGGCGGCACCCTGGGTGAACACCATGACACCAACGGCATCACCGTGCTGTTGTTCCTGACCACCAATCGCGAAGCGCCGCTGCGCATGCAGATCCCGCGGCGGCATCCCGGACGCGGCACGTGGGTGGAGCGGCGCGAGATCCATGCCCGCTCCGGCACGCTGCTGGTGATGCAGGGCAGGGAAGTGCTCCACGATTGTGCTCCCACGGAAACGGAGCAGAAGATGACCGTGGTATTCAATTACTACGTCCGTGGCGACACGTGGCGCCATCCGGATTTTGACGACTTCGTCTATGACGGTATTCCTCCGGAAACGGCGGCCCCGGCATGAGCACGCGGCCGGGCATGCGGGCCCGGGATCTGTTGCTGGGCGTGCTGGTCACGGTCGTCTGGGGCGCCAATTTCTCGGTGATCGGCGTCGGCCTGCGGCAGGTCGAGCCGTTCCTGCTGACCACGCTGCGTTTCACCTTCTCGGCACTGCCTCTGATCCTGGTGGTTCCCCGTCCGCGCGACGTGCCGCTGTGGGGCGTGGCGGCCTATGGCGGCATGTTCGGGGTGGGACTGTGGTGGGTGGTGACGCTGGCGATGCACCTGGGGCTGCCGGCGGGCATCGCCTCGCTGGTCCTGCAGTTCGCCGCGTTCTTCACCATTCTGGGCAGCGCCTGGCTGCTGGGCGAACGGATAGGTCGCGGGCAATGGGCTGGCATGCTCTTGGCAGCGACCGGGCTGGTGATGCTGATCGCGCTCAGCCCGGGTCGTGCGGTGCTGTCAGGCATCGGCCTGGTGCTGCTGGCGGCGCTGGCATGGGCCGGCTGCAATCTGATGATCAAACGCTGGCGGCCAGCGGACATGCTGGCGTTCATCGTCTGGGCCAGTGCCTTCGCCGCGCCGGCGTTGCTCCTGTTGGGTGTGGCGCTGGAAGGCGATGCTTTCTGGCAGCCATTGCGGTACGGCCTGAGTGGCATGGCCTGGTTTTCGGTGCTGTTCCAGGGGTGGGTGACCACGGTGCTCGGCTACATGGCCTGGAATACGCTGATGCGCCGCTATCCGGCCGCGAGCGTGGCACCCTTGTCGCTGCTGGTTCCCGTCTCCGGCTTGGTGACGGCGTGGCAGGTATCCGGCGAGCGGCTGGCCAGCCTGCAGTGGCTGGCCATCGCGGTGATCCTGATGGGCATCGCGCTGTTCCTGCGGCCGTCGAGTGGCGGCGGCCAGCACGTGATGGTCAGGTCACCTCCGTCCCGGCGCGACTGCTCGGAGGGGGACCGGAAACCCTGAACCCCGAAGGCGTTCCGGTTCATCCCGCCGTGGGCGTGGGGCCATCGGTATACTCGGGGTCGTCATCCCCGTTCCTGGGGCTGGTGGCCCCCTGGGCTGCGGGCCCGGGCGGTACACGCAGGCCACGCGATGGCCCCAGCCCGGTAATCCTATGCGCCTTTCCACGATCAAGCTGTCCGGCTTCAAGTCCTTCGTAGATCCCACTACCCTGCACCTGCCGACCAACATGACCGGCGTGGTGGGACCGAATGGCTGCGGAAAGTCCAACATCATCGATGCGGTGCGCTGGGTCATGGGCGAAAGCTCGGCCAGCCGCCTGCGTGGCGATTCGCTTACCGACGTGATCTTCTCCGGCTCGGCCGCGCGCAAGCCGGTCTCGCAGGCCACCGTCGAACTGATCTTCGACAACAGCGACCACACCATTTCCGGCGAGTACGCCTCGTTCAACGAAATTTCGGTCAAGCGCCTGGTCAGCCGCGACGGCACCAGCAGCTATTACCTCAACGGCACCAAGTGCCGCCGCCGCGACATCACCGACCTGTTCCTGGGCACCGGACTGGGGCCACGCAGTTATTCGATCATCGAACAGGGCATGATCAGCCAGATCATCGAAGCCCGCCCCGAAGACCTGCGCGTTTACCTGGAAGAAGCCGCGGGCATCTCCAAGTACAAGGAGCGCCGCAAGGAAACCGAAACCCGTATCCGCCATACGCGTGAAAACCTGGATCGCCTCGGTGACCTGCGCGAGGAGATCGGCAAGCAGCTGGAACACCTCAAGCGTCAGGCGCGGCAGGCGGAGCAGTACCAGGCGCTGCAGGAAGAGCGGCGGATCAAGGACGCGCAGTGGAAGGCGCTGGAATTCCGTGGCCTGGATGGTCGCCTGTCCACGCTGCGCGAGGGCCTTTCGCAGGAAGAAACACGGCTGCAGCAGCTTATCGCCGAACAGCGCGATGCCGAGGCGCGCATCGAGACCGCGCGCGTGCGCCGCGAAGAATCCGCCGATGCGCTCAACGCCGCGCAGGCCGAGGTGTACCAGGTAGGCAGCACGCTGGCGCGGCTGGAACAGCAGATACAGCATCAGCGCGAGCTGTCGCAGCGGCTGCACAAGGCGCGCGACGAAACCCGGCAGGCACTGGCCGAACTGGGCCAGCACATCAGTGGCGACGAGGCCAGGCTGGAGGTGCTGCGCGAAGCGGTGGACGCCGCCACGCCGCAGCTGGAACAGCTGCAGGAAGAAAACGAAGGCCGCCAGGACGCGCTGCGCGATGCCGAAGCGAAGCTGGCGGACTGGCAGCTGCGCTGGGAGGCGCATACCCGCCAGAGTTCGGAAGCATCGCGGGCCGGCGAGGTGGAACGCACACGCGTGGATTACCTGGACAAGCAGGTGCTGGAAGCCGATCGCCGCCGCGAGACCCTGCAGGCCGAACGTGCAGGCCTGGACATGGACGCGCTGGAGGACGTCTTCGAGCAGCTGCACCTGCAGCACGACACGCACAGGAGCACGCTGGACGAGCTCGGCGAACAGGTGGAACTGCGCAAGCAGGACGTGGCCGCGGTACAGGACCGCCAGCGCAGCGGACAGAACGAGCTGGCCGAACTGCGCAAGCAGGCCAATGCCCTGCGTGGGCGGCTGGCATCGCTGGAAACCCTTCAGCAGGCCGCGCTGGGCCAGGAACAGGGCGCCGCCGTGGCCTGGTTGAAGGCACGCGGACTGGATTCATCGGTACGCGTCGGCGAGCGCCTGCAGGTCGAGGCGGGCTGGGAAAACGCGGTGGAAAGCGCGCTGGGCCAACTGATCGAAGGCGTGCTGGTGGAGGCGCCGGAGCAACTGGTGGACGCGCTGGGCGAACTCGGCGAAGGACGCATCGCGCTGGTCGCTGATGGCGATGCGCCGCTGCAGGTGGCACCGACGTCACTTGCCGCCCGGGTGCAGGGTCCGGTGGCGATCCGCCGCCTGCTGGCGCGGCTGCACGCGGCGGAGGACCTGGACGCCGCGCGGCGCCTGCAGGCCAGCCTGGACGAAGGCGATTCGGTGATCACCCGCAACGGTGAGCGGCTGGGCGAAGGCTGGGTGCGCGTGTCGCGCTCGGGTGCGGCCAGGCAGGGCGCGCTGCTGCGCGAGCGCGAGATCAACACCCTGCGTGCGCAGATCGAGCAGCTGCAGCAGCGCGAAGCCGAACTGGAACACCAGCTGTCGGGCTTCCGCGAACAGCTGCTCGTGGCCGAACAGCAGCGCGAGGACGTGCAGCGCTCGCTGTATCAGGCGCACCGCAGTGTTTCCGAGCTGGGCGGCCAGCTGCAGGGCCAGCAGGGCAAGCTGGAAGCGGCGCGTACCCGCATCGACCGCATCGAAGGTGAGCTGACGCAGCTGCTGGAGACCCTGGAAGTCAACCGTGAGCAGGCCCGCGAGGCGCGTTCGCGGCTGGAAGACGCGGTCGACAGCATGGGCGACCTGGAATCGGTGCGTCAGGGCCTGGAAAACGAGCGACGGCAGTTGACTGAAGCACGTGATCGGGCCCGTGATGCGGCGCGGAGCGCGCGCGAGATGTCGCATTCGCTGGCGCTCACGCTGGAATCGCAACGTGCGCAGGTGGCCTCGCTGGGTCAGTCGCTGGAACGCATGAGTACCCAGCGCGGCCAGCTGGATTCGCGCCTGGGCGAACTGCATGCGCAGCTGGACGAGGGCGATACCCCCGTCGAAGCGCTGCAGGCCGAACACCAGGCCGCGCTGGAAGCGCGCGTGCGTGCCGATGGATTGCTGTCGCAGGCGCGCTCGCTGCTGGATGGCATCGACGTGGAACTGCGCGAACTGGAACAGACCCGCCACAAGCGCGACGAACAGGCGCTGACGCAGCGCGAGCGAATTTCGCAGCGTCGCCTGGACCAGCAGGCGCTGGTGCTCAGTGCCGAGCAGTTGCAGGCCGCCGTGGAAAAGGCCGGCTTCGTGCTGCAGGCGGTCATCGATACGCTGCCGGAAGAGGCCAGTGCTGGCGACTGGGAACAGGGCGTGCAGCAGATCGATGCGCGCATGCGTCGGCTGGAGCCGGTCAATCTGGCCGCGATCCAGGAGTATGGCGAGGCCGCGCAGCGTTCGGAGTACCTGGATGCGCAGAACGTGGACCTCACCACCGCGCTGGAGACGCTGGAAGACGCGATCCGCAAGATCGACCGGGAAACCCGCGGGCGCTTCAAGGACACCTTCGACCGGGTGAACGCCGGCGTGCAGGAGCTGTATCCGCGCCTGTTCGGTGGCGGCCACGCCTACCTGGAGCTGACCGGCGAGGACCTGCTCGACACCGGCGTGACCATCATGGCGCGGCCGCCCGGCAAGCGCGTGTCCAGCATCTCGCTGCTGTCCGGTGGCGAGAAGGCGATGACGGCGGTCGCGCTGGTGTTCGCCATCTTCCAGCTCAATCCGGCTCCTTTCTGCCTGCTCGACGAGGTCGATGCGCCGCTGGACGAGGCGAACGTCGGCCGCTTGGCGAACATGGTCAGGGAGATGAGCGAGAAGGTGCAGTTCCTGTTCGTCAGCCACAACAAGGCGACCATGGAGGCGGCCCACCAGTTGTCGGGCGTCACCATGCGCGAGCCGGGCGTGAGCCGGCTGGTGAGCGTGGACCTTGAGGAAGCCGCACGACTTGCCGGGGCGGCCTGATACACGCCCTGCACGCCCGTCCAGTGCATGCTTGGCGGGCAAGGCGATGCAATACGCCCTGCATCGTGCCATCCTTGTCTGAACGTATTTAGCCGGAGACCCCTTCGAATGTCCGACACCGCACTGCTGCGCATCGGCATCCTTACCGCCGGCCTGCTGTTGATCGCCGCGATCTTCCTGTTTGGCCGACCGAAAAAGAAAACCCAGGGACGCCGTGTCGACGGCGCCGAACCCGGTACCGACAAGGGCCAGCGCCGTGAGCCGGTACTTGGCGAGGTACCCGCCGGTGATGCTGCTGCCGCTGATCCGGAAGCGGGCGTGGAACCTGGCGTGGTCCAGGCCGAGCTGGGCCTGGGCGACGGCGATGCGGGCGCGAACAGCGACCTCGGCAAGCGTACCAGCCAGGATTTCGACAAGATCGTCTCGTTGTTCGTGGCCGCGCGCGCCGGTGAAGTGCTGCGCGGCGAGGACATCGTGGTGGCGGCCGAAAAGACCGGTCTGGTATTCGGGCACATGAACGTTTTCCACCGCCTGGTGGAAGGCCATCCCGAGCGTGGCCCGATATTCTCGATGGCCAGCATCATGAAGCCGGGCAGTTTCGAGATGGCCACCATCCGCGAGATGGAAACGCCGGCGATCGCGTTTTTTCTCACCCTGCCGGCGCCGCTGACGGCCCTGGACGCATGGGAAAAGATGCTGCCCACGGTGCAGCGGATGGCGGAGCTGCTGGATGCGGTGGTGCTGGATGACAGCCGCAACGCACTCGGTCGCCAGCGCATCGCGCATATCCGTGACGATCTGCGCGCCTACGACCGCCAGCACCAGGCGCCGCCCTTGACCCGCACACCGCGCTGGTAAAGCCGGCTCCGCGCATCATCGTAGAGCCGGGCTCTGCCCGGCAGAGCGGTCACGTAGAGCCGGGCTCTGCCCGGCTTGGAACCTTATCGTGCAGCGGGGCAGAGCCCCGCTCTACCGGAGCATCACGTAGTGCCGGGCTCTGCCCGGCAATCATGGAGCCCGCAGCGGGGCAGAGCCCCGCTCTACGTGGGGCATGGCGCTTCGCTCTGCGCTTACCTCGAGCGGCGGTAGAATCGCCGACTGACTTCCAAGTGTCGCCCGCGCATGAATCCCTCTGCTGTAGACCGTATCGCTGAACTCCGCCGCCAGCTCATGCTTGCCAACGAGGCCTACAGCGAGCACGACGAGCTGCTGATCCCGGACGCGGATTACGACGCCCTGATGCGCGAGCTGCAGGCACTGGAGCAGGCGCATCCTGACCTGGCGCGTACCGATTCGCCCACCGCGACCGTGGGCGGGCGACCGTCCGCGCGTTTCGCCGAAGTGGTGCATGCCTTGCCGATGCTGTCGCTGGGCAACGCCTTCAGCGAAGGCGAAGTGGCCGACTTCGTACGCCGCATCGGCGAGCGCCTGCGTCGCGAACATCCCGTGTTTTCCGCCGAGCCCAAGCTGGATGGCCTGGCGATCAGCCTGCGCTACGAAGAGGGCCGCTTCGTGCAGGGCGCCACCCGGGGCGACGGCAGCAAGGGCGAGGACGTCACCGCCAACCTGCGGCAGATCGATGACATCCCCGGGACGCTGGAAGGCAGCGACTGGCCGGCCGTGCTGGAAGTGCGTGGCGAGGTCTACATGGCACGCGCCGATTTCGAGGCCTTCAACGCGCGCGCGCGCGCGCAGGGCGGCAAGGTGCTGGCCAACCCCCGCAACGCCGCGGCCGGTTCGCTGCGCCAGCTTGATGCGAAGATCAGCGCCCAGCGCAGGCTGAGTTTCTTTGCGTACGGCACCGGCCAGGTGGAGGGCGGCGAACTGCCCGATACGCACTCGCAGACCCTGCGCCAGCTGCAGGCGTGGGGGTTCCCGGTCAGCGAGCTGTGCGCGGTGGTGAGCGGCCTCGACGGCCTGCTGGACTACTACCAGCGCATCGGCGAACTGCGCGACAGCCTGGCCTTCGACATCGATGGCGTGGTGTACAAACTGGACGATCGCCAGGGCAGGGAGGCGATGGGGTTCGTCGCCCGCGCGCCACGATGGGCCATCGCACACAAGTTCCCCGCACAGGAACAGAGCACTACCGTGGAGGCCATCGAAATCCAGATCGGCCGCACCGGTGCCGCCACGCCGGTGGCGCGGCTGGCGCCGGTCGCCGTGGCCGGCGTGATCGTCTCCAACGCCACCCTGCACAATGCCGACCAGATCGCCCGGCTGGACGTGCGCGTGGGCGACAGCGTGATCGTGCGCCGCGCCGGCGACGTGATTCCCGAGGTGGTCAGCGTCATCGCCGAGCGACGCCCCGAGGGCACCGTGCCGTGGACCATGCCGACCCGCTGCCCGGTGTGCGGCTCGGAGATCGTGCGTGAGGAAGGCGCCATCGCCTGGCGCTGTTCCGGCGAGCTGGCATGCCCGGCGCAGCGCAAGGAGGCCATCGCGCATTTCGCCTCGCGGCGCGCAATGGACATCGACGGGCTGGGCGGCAAGTACATCGAAACGCTGGTCGATGCCGGCATCGTGCGCGGCGTCGCCGATCTCTACCGTTTGAACCGCGATACGTTGCTGCGGTTGAAGCTGGTGCTGGACGCGGCGGATCCTTCGGCGCTGGCCGCCAGTTACGGACCGCACCTGCCGCCGGAAGGCAGCGGCGCGGTGCTCAACGCCGTGTTGAAGCTGGAGGGACAGGATCCCGGCTGGCGCGCGCAGGCATTGGCGCAACCCGGCCGTTTCGACTGGAACACGAAGAAGATCGCCACGCGCTGGGCCGACAACCTGATCGCGGCCATCGACGCCAGCCGCGCCACGACACTGGAACGGCTGCTGTTCGCGCTGGGCATCGAGCACGTCGGCGAAAGCACCGCCAAGGCGCTGGCGCAATGGTTCGGTGAGCTGGAACTGATCCGTCACCTGCCGTGGCCACTGTTCAAGCGCGTGCCCGATATCGGCGGTGAAGTAGCGCGCTCGCTGGGTCATTTCTTCGAGCAGCCGGGCAACCAGCAGGCCATCGATGACCTGCTGCAGGTCGGCCAGGTACGCATCAGCGACGAACATCCGCCCAGCGCGAAGCTGCGGGAAGGACTCGATCTTGCGCAGTTGCTGGTGGAAGCGGAAATCCCGGGCATTACCCGCCTGCGTGCGGAACGGCTTGTCGTGGCGTTGACCAGCGCGCAGTCGGTGCTGGATGCCGAACAGGGCCAGTTCGTCAACGCCGGCCTGCCAGACGACACCGCGCGCGGACTGGCCGCGTGGCTGGATGGCGAAGGGCATGGAAGGCTGTTGCTGGACGCCGAGGCCGCCATGCAGCAGCTGCTGCGCAGGGCGCCGGCCCAGGCCGAACGGGCTGCCGGACCGTTGGACGGCCAGACCGCGGTGCTGACCGGCACCTTGTCCGCGCTCACCCGTGATGCCGCGAAGGAACGCCTCGAATCGCTGGGTGCCAAGGTCGCCGGCAGCGTATCGAAGAAGACCAGCTTCGTGGTTGCCGGCGTGGAAGCCGGTTCCAAGCTGGACAAGGCCGTCTCGCTGGGCGTGGCGGTCTGGGACGAGGAGCGGCTGCTGGCCTTCCTTGCCGCCCACGAATGACGCCGTGCCTGGACCATAGAAGGACGCATGATGCACACCGCTCCGCTTGATTTCCGCCTGGCCACCCGCGATGACGAAGCGCGGCTGATCGCGCTGATGCGCGATTTCTATGCCGAGGACAGGATCGAATTCGACGAAGCGCGCGTCCGTCGCGGCGTGGATGCCGTGCTCGCCGATCCGCGCAATGGCGAGGTGCTGCTGTGGCTGGACGAGGCCGGCAACACAGGTGGCTACGCGGTGATCGCCATGGGTTTCAGCTTGGAACAGGGCGGCCATTTCGTGCTGCTGGATGAACTCTATCTGGCAGCGTCGCTGCGCGGTCGCGGCCGTGGCCGGCAGGCGCTGGCCATCGTCGAACAGCGCGCGCGTGGACGTGGCGTGTCGCGGCTGCGGCTTGAGGTCAACCGTCACAACGAACTGGCGCGGCGGCTGTATCTGGCCAGCGGGTATGTCGACGATACCCGTGACCTGCTGACGCTGCCGCTGGACGTTCGGCGCGACGGAGCCATTCAGTGAGTGACGGTCTGCTGCGGGCGCTGCGGCAGCGGGCGCAGCTCAACGCGCTGCTGCGGCGCTTCTTCGCCGATCGCGGCGTGCTGGAAGTGGAAACGCCGATCCTGTCGGCGGCCGGCAACACCGAGCCGAACATCGACAGCTTCCATACTGCGTTCAGCGGCCACGTGGACGCGGGGGCACGCCAGCGCTGGTTGCGTACGTCACCGGAATATCCGCTCAAGCGCCTGCTCGCCGCCGGCGTCGGTGATTGCTACGAACTGGGCAGGGTATTCCGCAACGGCGAGGCGGGCGGTCGCCACAACCCGGAATTCAGCATGCTGGAGTGGTACCGCGTGGGCTGGGACCATCATCGCCTGATCGTGGAAACCGCTGATCTGGTGCAGCAGGCACTGGCGCTGGTCGGTCGCCAGGCAACGCTGCGGATCGTCGACTACCGTTCGTTGTATCGCCAGCATGCCGGCGTGGATCCGTTCGACGACACTCTCCAGCAGCTGCGAGCGCCGCTTGCCGGCGTGGTGATCGATGATGATGGACTGGGCCGGGACGACTGGCTGGACCTGCTGATGACGCACTGCATCCAGCCGCATTTCGACGACGACGTGATGACCGTGGTGCATGACTGGCCGGCCACGCAGGCCGCACTGGCCCGCGTGCGGCCGGGCACGCCGCCCCTGGCTGAACGGTTCGAACTGTACCTGGGCGCGGTGGAGCTGGCCAACGGCTACCACGAACTGGGCGATGCGGCCGAACAGCGCCTGCGTTTCCAGCATGATCATGAACGTCGTCGCGCGCGGGGCCAGGTCCTGCCGCCGATCGACGATGCGCTGCTGGCCGCGCTGCCGTCCATGCCACCGTGTGCCGGGGTAGCGGTCGGCGTGGACCGGCTGCTGATGGCGATGAACCGTACACCGCGTATCGCCGACGTGCTGGCATTCGATTTCGCACGAGCCTGAACGACGCGAAGAGCGCTTGCGGGGTTGCCGTGATGATGCTCTTATCACGCCGGTTGCCGCATGGTGGCATCGGAAATCCAGACGCAGGGCGGGGTTGTCGTTGAACAAGCTGTTGGCGGGCATGGGCGCGTCGCTGGGCGCGCTGCTGCTGTGGACCGCGCCGCAGGCGCTGGCGCAGGGGCAGGAGGGGTATGCCGGCGAGGTGGTGCGCTGCCAGTCGCGCGACCTGGGCTGGGTGCACTGCCGGATGGACGTCAGCGAAGGCGTCGATCTGGTGCGCCAGCTGTCCGGCAACGCCTGCGTGCGCGGCAGCGAATGGGGTACCGACCGTACCGGTGTCTGGGTGACGCTTGGCTGCAGGGCGGAATTCCGCGCGCGCTCGGCCACCGCAGCCACCGCCACGCGCACGGCACCACGCCTGGTGCGCCGCGTGGTGCGTTGCGAATCCAGCGGACGGCCGCAGAGCTGCCCGGTACGGCTGGATGGCGCGCCGGTGCGCCTGCTGCGGCAGACCTCGCGGCTGCCCTGCCGGGAAGGCCACAGCTGGGGGTATCGCCGCAATGAAATATGGACCACGCGCGGCTGCCAGGGTGACTTCGAAGTCGGCTCAGCCGGTGGCGGCTTCGTCGATGCACCGCGCCGCGTCACCTGCGAATCCAAGGACCGGCGCCGCCAGTTCTGCGGCACCAGCATCGAGCGTGACGCGTCGCTGCTGAAGCAGCTGTCAGGCCGCGCCTGCGAAGAGGGCCGCAGCTGGGGCTGGGACAGGCGCGGTATCTGGGTGGATGATGGTTGCCGGGCCGAGTTCTCGGTCAACTGAGCGCGCATTACAATGGCGGCATGAACGCCTCCACCGACATCGATTACGCACGCTACGACCACATCCGCCCGATCCTGTGGACCGGTGACGCCCTGCAACTGCTGGACCAGCGCAAGCTGCCATTTCTGGTGGAGCATGTGGCCTGCACCACCAGCGACGACGTTGCCTCTGCCATCCATGCGTTGACCGTGCGCGGCGCACCGGCGATCGGCATCGCCGCAGCATGGGGCGCGGTGCTGGCGGCGCGCGACATCGACGCTGCCGACGGCGGGCAGGCGCTGCAGAAGCTGGAGCCCGCGCTGCAGCGACTGAACGCTTCACGTCCCACCGCCGTCAACCTGGCCTGGGCGCTGGCGCGCATGCGTCGGGCGTTGGCGCCTGCCGGTGAGGACTGGCGCAGCGTGCTGGAAGCTGAAGCGGACGCCATCGCCAGCGAAGACCTCGCCGCCAACCGGCACATGGGCGAGCTGGGGGCCGGCCTGATCGAAGCCGGCAGCGGCGTGCTGACCCACTGCAACACCGGTTCGCTGGCGACCGCCGGCTTCGGTACCGCCTTGGGCGTCATCCGTGCCGGCGTGGCGCAGCAGCGCATCGCGCGCGTGTTCGCCGGCGAGACCCGGCCGTGGCTGCAGGGCGCGCGGCTGACGGTATGGGAACTCCAGCAGGATGGCATCGATGCCACCCTGATCGCCGATTCGGCGGCTTCGCACCTCATGAAGACCGGTGCGGTGCAATGGGTGGTGGTCGGTGCCGACCGCATCTGCGCCAATGGCGATACCGCGAACAAGATCGGCACGTATCAGCTGGCCATCGCCGCGCGCCATCACGGCGTCCGGTTCATGGTGGTGGCGCCGTCGTCCACGGTGGACATGGACACCGCCGATGGCAGCCAGATCGAGATCGAACAGCGTGATCCGGGCGAGCTGTTCGGGGTCGGTGGCAGCCGCACGGTCGCCGATGGCATCGCCGCCTGGAACCCGGTGTTCGATGTGACCCCGGGCGAGCTGATCGATGCGATCGTCACCGAACGCGGCGTGATCCTGGATCCGACCGAGGCGAGCATGCGTGCCGCCTTCGGGGCCTGATCTGCGCGACCGCCGTTCCCCGGCCGGGCAGAGCCCGCCGCTACGCCCGCACACGTAGAGCGGGGCTCTGCCCCGCTGCACACCTAAGTTCCTGATTTGTGCCGGTAAAATTCCCCCCAAAGCAGGCAGGAAACGGCCCCGTGTGGTAGACTCCGTCGGTTGATCGAGTTTCCGCCGCAGGCGCGCCGAAGGGCCGCTGCGACGGACTGGACCGCTAGCAGACAACGGAACCCGAATGGCAGAAACCGCCAAGGAAATCATCCAGGTCAACCTGGAAGACGAGATGCGCAAGAGTTACCTCGATTACGCCATGAGCGTGATCGTGGGACGCGCATTGCCGGATGCGCGCGATGGCCTCAAGCCCGTGCATCGCCGCGTGCTGTTCGCGATGAGCGAGCTCAACGCGCACAGCAACAAGCCTTACTTCAAGTCGGCGCGTATCGTCGGTGATGTCATCGGTAAGTACCACCCGCATGGCGACCAGTCGGTGTACGACACCCTGGTACGCCTGGCGCAGCCGTTCGCGCTGCGCTACATGCTGGTCGACGGCCAGGGCAACTTCGGTTCGGTCGATGGCGACTCCGCTGCGGCGATGCGTTACACCGAGGCGCGCATGTCGCGGCTCGCGCATGAGCTGATGGCCGACATCGACAAGGAAACCGTCGATTTCCAGCCCAACTACGACGAAAAGGAACTGGAGCCGTCGGTCATGCCGACCCGGTTCCCGAACCTGCTGGTCAACGGTTCGGCCGGCATCGCGGTGGGCATGGCGACCAACATCCCGCCGCACAACCTCACCGAATCCATCAACGCCTGCATCGCGCTGATCGAAAATCCGGCGATCGATGTCGACGGGCTGATGGAATACATCCCGGGTCCCGATTTCCCGACCGCCGGCATCATCAACGGCACCGCCGGCATCATCGCCGGCTACCGTACCGGCCGTGGCCGGGTGCGCATCCGCGCCAAGGCCGATGTGGAAGTGGCCGACAACGGCCGCGAGTCGATCATCGTCACTGAAATTCCGTACCAGGTGAACAAGGCGCGTCTGATCGAGAAGATCGCCGAGCTGGTCAAGGAAAAGAAGATCGACGGCATCAGCGAGCTGCGCGACGAGTCCGACAAGGACGGCATGCGCATCTACATCGAGATCAAGCGTGGCGAGTCGGCGGAGGTTGTCCTGAACAACCTCTACCAGCAGACGCAGATGGAGTCGGTGTTCGGCATCAACATGGTGGCGCTGGTCGATGGCCGCCCGCAGTTGATGAACCTCAAGCAGATGCTCGAGGCCTTCGTGCGCCACCGCCGCGAAGTGGTCACCCGCCGTACCGTGTTCGAGCTGCGCAAGGCGCGCGCCCGTGCCCACGTGCTGGAAGGCCTGACCGTCGCGCTGGCCAACATCGACGAGATGATCGAGCTCATCAAGAGCTCGCCGAACCCGAACGAAGCACGCGAACGCATGCTGGCACGCGTGTGGGATGCCGGGCTGGTCGGTGCGCTGCTGGGCGCCGCCGGTGCCGAGGCATCGCGTCCGGAAGGCCTGCCCAAGGGCGTGGGCCTGGTCGAAGGCGGCTACCAGCTGACCGAAGTGCAGGCCACCCAGATCCTGGAAATGCGCCTGCACCGCCTGACCGGGCTGGAGCAGGACAGGCTGACCGACGAGTACAAGCAGCTGCTGGAAACCATCGCCGGCCTGATCCACATCCTGGAAGATCCGGACCGCCTGCTGCAGGTGATCCGCGAAGAACTGATCAACGTGCGTGAGGAGTTCGGCGACGAGCGCCGTACCGAAATCCGCCACAGCGAAGAAGACCTGGACATCCTGGACCTGATCGCGCCGGAAGACGTGGTGGTCACACTGTCCCACGCTGGTTATGCCAAGCGCCAGCCGGTCAGTGCCTACCGCGCGCAGCGTCGTGGCGGTCGTGGCCGCAGCGCGGCGTCGACCAAGGAAGAGGATTTCATCGAACAGCTGTGGCTGGTCAACACGCATGACACGCTGCTGACCTTCACCAGTTCCGGCAAGGTGTTCTGGCTGCCGGTGCACCAGTTGCCGGAAGCCGGCCCGAACGCGCGCGGCCGCCCGATCATCAATTGGATTCCGCTGGAGCCCGGCGAGCGCGTGCAGGCGGTACTGCCGGTGCGCGAATACGCCGAAGGCCAGTTCGTGTTCTTCGCCACCCGCAACGGCACCGTCAAGAAGACCCCGCTCAGCGAGTTCGCGTTCCGCCTGGCACGTGGCAAGATCGCCATCAACCTCGACGAGGGCGATGCGCTGGTCGGTGTCGGTCTGACCGACGGCGCGCGTGACATCCTGCTGTTCGCGTCCAATGGCAAGACCGTGCGTTTCGCCGAGGACAAGGTCCGCTCGATGGGTCGCACGGCCACCGGCGTGCGCGGCATCCGCATGGCCAGGGGCGAGGAAGTGGTCAGCCTGATCGTCGCCGAAAGTGCCGGCGGCGTGGAGGACGAGGGCGAGGACGACGGCAGTGTCGAGGAGATCGCCGTGGAGAGCGGCGATGCCGTGATCGACATCGCGGGCGAGGACGCCAACGCGCTGTACATCCTGACCGCCACCGAGAACGGCTACGGCAAGCGCACGCCGCTTCCGGAATATCCGCGCAAGGGGCGTGGTACGCAGGGTGTCATCGGCATCCAGACCACTGAACGCAACGGCAAGCTGGTCGCTGCCGTGCTGATGGGGCCGGATGACGAGGTGCTGCTGATTTCCGATGGCGGCACGCTGGTTCGCACGCGCGGTTCGGAAATTTCGCGGGTGGGCCGCAATACCCAGGGTGTCACCCTGATCCGCCTGTCCAAGGACGAAAAGCTGCAGGCGGTCGAGCGTATGGATGCATCCATCGAAGACGACGAGGATGTCGCGAATCCCGTCATGGAAGGCGCTCCGCTGGTGGAAACCGACAGTGCGGAAACGCCGTCGACGGCAGGCGAGGGCGGCCGCGAGAGCTGATCGCCATCCGCCCCACGAAGTAGACACGACAACGCCGACCACCTGGTCGGCGTTGTCTTTTGCGGATTCGGGCGTGATGGCTGCAGCCAGTGAATGCGCTGCGGATATCGCATTCTTTTCACAATTGGCGGAGCTTAATGGGCGGGCATTTTTCGGACGCAATTGTCCGATTCGACAGCCCGGCCCCGGCCGGGACGCTTTCCCACGGAGCCCCACATGTCTGTCAACACACCTCGTGATTTCCGTACCGACGCGCGCCCGCGCCGGCATCCACTGACGGCCGCGCTGGCGGTGGTGCTGATCGTGCTGGGTCTGGTCATCGGAGGGCTGGGCGGCTGGCTGGCGGTCCTGGGAGGTTCCTGGTACTACGTGCTGGCCGGGCTGGGCATGCTGGCAAGTGGCGTGTTGCTGTGGCGCAACCAGCGCAGCGGTGCGGTGCTGTTCGCGGTGTTGTTCGTGGCCACGCTGTTGTGGACGTGGTGGGAATCGGGCAGCAACTACTGGCGCTGGGTGCCGCGCCTGGGCCTGGTGACCGCGCTGGGGTTCGTGCTCGCGCTGCTGGCGCCCACGCTTGTCGAACCGGTCTCCAGGCGCGTTTCGCGCACCGTTGCCGGCATTCTCGGGCTGGTGTTCGTGGTGGCCTTCGCGCTGGCCTTCGTGCCGCATGGCGTGGTGCATTCGCAGCAGGGGTTCCCCGAGCCGCTGGCGGCGGCAGGACTGGCGCCCGCAGGCAGCTCGTCGACCTCGCTGCAGCCGGCAGACCGGCCCGCCGATGGAGATTGGGCCGCCTACGGACGCAACAATGCTGCCACGCGTTTTTCGCCGTTGAAGCAGATAACGCCGGAAAATGTCGGCACGCTGGAACAGGCCTGGCTGTTCCGGACCGGTGACCTGCCGGACAAGCGGTGGGGCGCGGAAACCACACCGCTCAAGGTCGGCGACACGCTGTATCTGTGCACCGCACGCAACCAGCTGGTGGCCCTGAACGCGGCCGATGGCAGTGAGCGCTGGCGTTACGACCCCAAGGTGAAGGATGAATCCATTCCGTATACCGCAGCCTGTCGCGGTGTGTCGTATTACCAGCAGCCGGCGGCTGCAGCCGGCGGTGCTGCGCTGGACGTGGCGGCGGATCTTGCCGGTTCACTGGATGCGGCTGCAGGTGCTACTGGCAGCGTGCCTGCGTCGGCTGGTGCATGCGCGGCGCGCATCATTGAAGGCACTCTCGACGGACGCCTGATCGCGGTGGATGCCAAGACCGGCAAACCCTGTGCCGGTTTTGGCAACAACGGCCAGGTCGACATCACCGTGGGCATGGGTGACAGCCCGGCCGGCTACGTGTCGATCACCTCGCCACCGACCATCGTGCAGGGCGTGGTGGTTACCGGCCACCAGGTGCTGGATGGCCAGCGCCGCGATGCGCCGTCGGGCGTGATCCAGGCCTATGATGCGGTAACCGGCGCACTGCGCTGGGCCTGGGACATGGACCGCCCCGAGCTGAACGGCGCGCCGCCGCCGGGACAGACCTATACGCGCGGCACGCCCAATATGTGGACCACGGCCACCGGAGACGACGAACTGGGGTTGGTCTACCTGCCGATGGGCAACTCCGCGGCTGATTACTGGAGCGGTTCGCGTACGGAAAACCAGAACCGCT
The DNA here is from genome assembly GCA_023430045.1 of Pseudomonadota bacterium. Taxonomy (GTDB): domain Bacteria; phylum Pseudomonadota; class Gammaproteobacteria; order Xanthomonadales; family Xanthomonadaceae; genus Stenotrophomonas. The sequence continues at coordinate 30,818 of JAEZCF010000087.1, forward strand.
TCGCAACCTCGCTGGTGGCCATCGACGTCAACACCGGCAAGCCGGTCTGGCATTTCCAGGCAGTGCGCAAGGATGTCTGGGATTACGACCTGGGCTCGCAGGCCACGCTGGTCGATTACCCGACGCCGGCCGGCAAGGTGCCGGCCATTCTGCTGCCGACCAAGCAGGGCGACATGTACATCCTGGATCGCCGCACCGGCACGCTGCTGACGCCGGCCGAGGAGCGCGAAGTACCGACCGGTGGCGTGGAGCCGGAACAGCGGTCGCCGACCCAGCTGTTTTCGCTGTACCACACCCTGCGCCGCGACGATGACCTGACCGAGCGCGACATGTGGGGCATGACCCCGATCGACCAGCTGGTGTGCCGCATCCAGTTCCGCAAGGCGAGCTACAAGGGGTTCTACACGCCACCGGAAGCCGATCGCCATTCCATCGAGTATCCCGGTTACAACGGCGGTTCGGACTGGGGCAGCGTGGCGGTGGACACACAGCGTGGCGTGATCGTCGCCAACTACAACGACATGCCCAACTACAATCTGCTGGTGCCGCGGGCGAAGGCGGACAGGATGGGCTGGGCGCCGCGCGAGGACGTGCGCGGCGACATGGGCGGTGCCGAAGGTGCGGGCGATCCGCAGGTGGGCACGCCGTATGCGATCAACGTCAACGCCGGCTGGCGGCTGCCGTTCACCAAACTGCTGTGCAAGCAGCCACCGTATGGCGGCATCCGTGCCATCGACCTGCGCACCGGCAGGACCCTGTGGGATCGTCCGTTCGGCAGTGCGCGCGCCAACGGTCCATTCGGCATCCGCTCGGGCCTGCCGATCGAGATCGGTACGCCGAACAACGGTGGCTCGGTGGTGACGGCCAGCGGCCTGATCTTCATCGCTGCCGCCACTGACGACCTGCTGCGCGCCATCGACCTGAAGACCGGCAAGGAGCTGTGGCACGTCAAGCTGCCGGCGGGTGGGCAGGCCAACCCGATGATCTATGAGCATCAGGGGCGCGAGTATGTGGTCATCATGGCCGGCGGCCACCACTTCATGGAAACCCCTGCCGGCGATTACGTGCTCGCCTATGCCCTGCCGAAAAACTGACATCGACATGACGTAGTGCCGGGCTCTGCCCGGCAAGCAGAATCCGTAGTGCCGGGCTCTGCCCGGCAAGCAGAATCCGTAGTGCCGGGCTCTGCCCGGCAAGCAGAATCCCGTAGTGCCGGGCTCTGCCCGGCATGCATCGCAGC
>JAEZCF010000069.1 GCA_023430045.1 Pseudomonadota bacterium
ATGCCGGCGTGGGCACGATCGCCGCCGGCGTGGTCAAGGCCGGCGCCGACCTGATCACCGTGTCCGGCCATGACGGCGGCACCGGTGCCTCGCCGATCAGCTCGATCCGCTATGCCGGCGGGCCGTGGGAGCTGGGCGTGGCCGAGACCCACCAGGCGCTGGTCGCCAACGACCTGCGCGACCGCACCATCGTGCAGACCGACGGCGGGCTGAAGACCGGGCTGGACGTGGTCAAGGCGGCACTGCTGGGCGCGGACAGCTTCGGCTTCGGCACCGGGCCGATGATCGTGCTGGGCTGCAAGTACCTGCGCATCTGCCACCTCAACAACTGCGCCACCGGCGTGGCCACCCAGGATGAACGCCTGCGCGAAAACCACTTCACCGGCCAGCCGGAGCGTGTGGAGAATTTCTTCCGCCTGCTGGCGGAGGAAGTGCGCGGCTGGTTGTCGCTGCTGGGCGCGCGTTCACTGGACGAGATCGTCGGCCGCACCGACCTGCTGCGGCAGCTGGATGTCGCCCCGCGCGAAGGCGTGCGCGTGGACCTGTCGCGGCTGCTGGCCGATGCACGTTACGAAGGCAGCCACTGCGCGGCGCAGCGCCTGTACGAATCGCCGGACAGCCTGGCCACGCAGATGGACGGCCTGCTGGCCGAAGCAATCGCCGGCAAGCGCGGTGGTGAACACCGCTTCCTGATCCACAACACCGACCGCAGCATCGGCACCCGGCTGTCCGGCGCCATCGCCCGCGCGCACGGCAACCAGGGCATGGCAGACGCGCCGCTGGAGCTGCGCTTCCGCGGCACTGCAGGACAGAGTTTCGGTGCGTTCAACGTGGGCGGCCTGCACCTGGAAGTGGAAGGCGAAGCCAACGACTACGTGGGCAAGGGCATGGCCGGCGGGCGGCTGGTGATACGGCCGCCGCGCGGGGCGCGCTTCGAGGCACGCAATACCGCGATCATCGGCAATACCTGCCTGTATGGCTCCACCGGTGGCGAGCTGTTCGCCGCGGGTCGGGCCGGTGAACGTTTCGCGGTGCGCAACTCCGGTGCACTGGCGGTGATCGAAGGCGCCGGCGACCACTGCTGCGAATACATGACTGATGGCGTGGTGCTGGTGCTGGGCAAGGTCGGCCTGAACTTCGGCGCCGGCTTCACCGGCGGCCTGGCCTACGTGCTGGACACCGACCGCGACTTCGTGGACCGCTACAACCACGAGCTGATCGACATCCATCGCGTGTCCGCCGAAGGCTTCGAGAACTACCGGCAGCATCTGCACCGGCTGATCGGCCGGCACCGCGAGCTGACCGGCAGCATCTGGGCGCAGCAGATCCTCGATGAATTCCGCGATTACATCGGCCGCTTCTGGCTGGTGAAACCCAAGGCCGCCAGCATCGAATCCCTGACCGAAACCCTGCGCCGCGCCGCGTGATGCGCCACACGCGACCGAGGCGCCGCCTGCACCGGGCGCACCGGCTTTCCCACCGCTGTAGTGCCGGGCTCTGCTCGGCATCCGGAAACCCCCAGAGCACGCCATGAGCCGAAAGCATGCCTTCCAGTTCCTCGACCTGCCCCGGACGATGCCGCAGCGCATTCCGGTGGAACTGCGCACGTCCGGCGACTGGAGCGAACTGTACGGAAAGTTCGGCAGGGAGGATGCGCAGTACCAGGCCGGCCGCTGCCTGGATTGCGGCAATCCTTACTGCAGCTGGAAATGTCCGGTCCACAATGCGATTCCGCAGTGGCTGCAGCTGGTGCAGGAAAACCGCATCGAAGAAGCCGCCGCGCTGTGCCACAGCACCAATCCGCTGCCGGAGGTGTGTGGCCGCGTATGCCCGCAGGACCGGCTGTGCGAAGGCAGCTGCACGCTGGAAGAGTTCGGTGCGGTGACCATCGGCGCGGTCGAGAAGTACATCGTCGACACCGCCCTGGCGCAGGGCTGGCGCCCGGACCTCACGGCGGTCGAAGCCACCGGGCATACCGTCGCCGTGGTCGGCGCAGGGCCGGCCGGGCTGGCCTGTGCCGATCGCCTGGCGCGCGCCGGCATCGTCGCCGTGGTCTATGACCGGTACGAGCAGATCGGTGGCCTGCTGCAGTTCGGCATTCCCAGTTTCAAGCTGGACAAGGACGTGATCCGTCGCCGCCGCGAGGTGCTTGAAGGCATGGGCGTGCAGTTCCGGCTTGGTGTGGAGATCGGTCGCGATGTCAGCGTGGATGAGCTGCTGCAGCGCCACGACGCCGTGTTCCTCGGCACCGGCGCCTATCGCTACACCGATGGGGGACTGGATGGCCAGGACCTCAAGGGCGTTCTGCCGGCGCTGCCCTTCCTGGTGCAGAACGCCCGCATCGTCAGCGGCGACGACCCGCACGGCCGGCCCATCGCCGGCTGGGAGGACCAGATCGCCCTGCCGGATCTCACCGGCAAACGCGTGGTGGTGCTCGGTGGGGGCGACACCGGCATGGACTGCGTCCGCAGCGCGGTGCGCCTGGGCGCGGCACGGGTGACCTGCGCCTATCGTCGCGACGAAGCCAACATGCCCGGCAGCGCACGCGAGGTGGCCAACGCACGCGAGGAAGGCGTGCGCTTCCTGTTCAACCGCCAGCCGCTGTCCATCGAAGCCGGCGCCGATGACGAGGTGATCGGGGTGACCGTGGTGGAGACGCGGCTTGGAGAGCCGGATGCCAATGGCCGCCAGGCAGCGGTGCCGATTGAAGGCAGCGAGTCGCTGCTGGCGGCCGATGTGGTGATCATCGCCTTCGGTTTCTCGCCGAGTGCACCCGGCTGGTTGTCCGAATATGGCGTGCAGGCACAGGCGAACGGTCGCCTGCAGGTCGGTGGCAACGGACGGCTGCCCTACCAGACCGCGCACCCGCGCCTGTTCGCCGGCGGCGATGCGGTACGCGGTGCGGATCTGGTGGTCACCGCGGTGGCCGAAGGCCGCGATGCCGCCGCCAGCATCGTGCGCCTGCTGGCACACTGAAATTCACCCAGCCTGCAGGTCCTGCAGATGCTGCAGCACGTCCTGCAGCCGCGCATGGAGGGCCCGCCGGCGTTCGCCATCGATGGGGCCCTCTGCTTCACTGAGCTCACGCAGCTGCAGGGCCAGTGCATGCAGGCCGACACTGCCAACGCCGCCGGCCATGCGGTGCAGCCGCTGCGACACGGCATGCGGATCCGTACCAGTTGCGTCCAGCTGCAGGCGCCGCAGGTCGTCCTCCAGGCTTTGCCGCAGCGAGCACACCAGCGCCCGCGCCGTCTCTTCACTGCCGAACCGGGCCGCCAGCGTGGCCAGCCCGGGGGTGTCGTCATCGAGCTTCATCGAAGCCGGTGCAGGTACCGGTTGCCGTCCGGCCAGCAATCCGGGCAGGACCTGCTTGATCGCGTCCTGCAGCGCGCGGCGGCTGATCGGCTTTGCCAGCACGTGGTGGACCTCGGCACCCTGCATCCCGCCCGGGTCGGCGCTCATGCCAATGACCGGGATCGGCGACCTGCCCTGCCGTCGCTCTTCCGCGCGGATGCGCGTGACCAGCTCGACGCCGTCCAGGCCAGGCATCCGCTCATCGGTGAACAGCAGCGCGTGACTCCCTTCGCGCCATGCCGCCAGCGCCTGCCCGCCGTCACCGACGACATCCACCTCCAGCCCCATGCCGCGCAGCCACCATTGCATCAGCAACTGCTGGGTCGGATGGTCTTCAGCGACCAGTACGCGTGATACGGCGCTCCGGCCAGCTACGGCAGCCGGGTGCTCCACAGCGTGCGAAGGCCCCACCGACGACGACAGGTCTGTCTGCACCGGCCCAGGCACACGTTGCAGGTCCAGCTCGATCGATACCGTCGTGCCGCACCCCGGCGCGCTGCGCAGGGTGATGCTCCCGTCCATGCGCCTGACCAGTCGCTGGCAGATGCCCAGCCCGAGTCCGGTGCCACCGTAACGTCGTGGCGTGGTCGCATCCACCTGCGTGAACGCCTCGAACACGGCCTGCTGGCGCTCCAGCGGAATGCCCACGCCGGTATCGCTCACGTCGATACGCAGGCGCTGCATGTCCTGCGCGTCGTCCAGCACCTGCACGGCAATGGCGACGTCACCGCGATCAGTGAACTTGATCGCGTTGCCGACGATGTTGAACAGAATCTGCCGCAGCCGCGTGGCATCGGCCAACAGCCATCCGGCCACCCGTGGATCGGCCTGTTGCCGCAGCTGCAGTCCCTTCGCGCAGGCCACCGGCAACAGCAGCTGTTCCACACTGCCCAGCACCGCGCGCAGATCGACCGGCGTGGCGTCCAGCCCCAGCTCGGCATCGTCCCCGCCGGACAATGCGAGCACATCATCGAGGATCCGCGCGAGCATCATCGCTGCATCGCCCAGGGCATCCAGGGCTGCGCGTTGGTGGCTATCCAGTGGACCCTCGCGCAGGTCTGTCAGCCGCTGCAGCAGCGTGCGCATCGGCCTGCCGATGCCGCTGCCCAACGTAGCCAGCAACCGCCCCCGTGCCGCAGCATCCGCTTCGGCCTGGGCATGGGCCGCAGCAATCGCCTCATCGCGTGCGCACCGATCGGATACGTCCATCCAGTAGCCGGTCCAGCGCTGGCCGTTCCCGGCCGGGCCGGTGGGCCAGGCGTGCATGGTGACCTGACGGGGTCCCCGCACGCCGTGGGCGATGAAGTGGAGCGACACCGGCACCCTGCGGCGCAATGCGCGGCGCATGCCCGCCAGCATCCGCCACCGGTCCTGCATGGCCACCGCCGTGATGACCCGCCCGGGATCACTGCGCAGTTCACGCGGGGACGCGCTGAACAGCTGCGGCGAATCGCCAGCAACCAGTTCCAGCTCCATGTCACCCTGACCGCCCCGCCATGCCTGGAAAACCACCACCGGCAGGTTGTCGGACACCTCCTCAAGACGGCGCTGCAAGATGTGCCGCCGCCGACGTTCCCGGCGCAGCCGCCGCCGGCCGACCGCATGCAGCAGGCCGATGGCCGCCAGCGCCAGGCCCGCGCTCGACAGCAGCGCGGTGGCGATCATCGGGTCCATCGGCCTGGCTGCACGCAGCGCAGGCAGGACAAGGGCGGTGTCCAGGCCATGACTCATTGACGCTATCAGGGATTGAACACCGTGCCACCAGATTTGCTGCATCCACGCCTGTGTTCGACGTGATCGTCGTCATACACTTCGGATACACCTCTGTGGAGTCGATCGAATGCGACTTGGACTGGCCGCCAACCGGCTGCACCATCACGATGGACACGCGGCGCTGTTCCGTTGGCTGGACGCCTGCCGGACCGGCCTGCACGATCTGCAGCTGCAGTTGCATGCAGTGGGCAGGACGTTCGATGCCATCGAGCGTCATGGCCGCCCGGAGGACCTGCAGCGGCTGGTTCGTTATCCCTATGGCCGCGAGGGCGGCCTGATGAAACTGGTTGCCGAGGTGGTGGGCATGGGGACTGATCGCAGTCTCGACGGTGCCCTTTACCTGATCGATCCGGTGGATCCGTCCTCGATCTTTCCCGAGGCGCTGGCGCTCAAGCGCCAGTGCGTCATCCATGGCAAGCCTTTCCTGTCCACGGTGGCCAGCGCGCGGGACTGGGTGGAGATGGAACGCGTGCATGCCGGCTTCGCGGCAGATCCGGGTGCCGCAGCGCTGCATGCCTTCGAGCAGCAGACGCTGGCACTCATCGCCCACGACGCGATGAAACCGGCCATGCTGGCCTTTGCCAGCGAACATTTCGACGTGCTCTCACGCTTCGCGCAGCGCGTGGCCACGGGCACCACGGGCCAGCGCCTGAATGAACTGGCCTGGAGCCGCGGCTGGCCGGCGGGCACGCCGTGGGTGACGCGCTACCAGAGCGGGCCGATGGGCGGAGACGCACAGATCGCCGATCAGGTACTGGAAGGACGCTGTCAGCGCGTGGTCTTTTTCGAGGACCCGCACGTGGCGCGCCAGCACGAAGCGGACATCCAGCTGCTGGAGCGCGCGGTAACCACCATGACCGACCATGCCGTATGCATCACCGCGCCGCGCGTAGCCGCCCGCTGGGCGCAGGCCGCCGCACAACGCAGCTGACCAGCCATCCCCCAAACCCCCATAACCCTCCCCGGAGGAAGAGCCCCTTCTGTTGAAGGCGCGGGTAGAGGAAGCATGCACGGGCAGCTGCTGTGATCCGGCGTCGCCGGATCAC
>JAEZCF010000078.1 GCA_023430045.1 Pseudomonadota bacterium
TCCGGCGTGGCCTCGCGGCCGTACTGCTGGAGCATCTGGCGGGAAATGCGGTTCAACTTGTTGATCGTTTCGATCATGTGCACCGGGATACGGATGGTGCGCGCCTGGTCGGCGATCGAACGGGTGATGGCCTGGCGGATCCACCAGGTCGCATACGTGGAGAACTTGTAACCGCGACGGTATTCGAACTTGTCCACGGCCTTCATCAGGCCGATGTTGCCTTCCTGGATCAGGTCCAGGAACTGCAGGCCGCGGTTGGTGTACTTCTTGGCGATGGAGATCACCAGGCGCAGGTTGGCCTCGACCATTTCCTTCTTGGCCTTGCGCGCACGTGCCTCGCCATAGGCCATGGCACGGCTGATTTCCTTCAGGTCATCCAGGCTGAGCGAAGTGGCCTTCTCGATATCGAGGGTGGCCTGCTGCTCTGCGATGATCTGGTCCTTGACGTCACGCAGCGCCGAAGACCACTTCTGCTTGCGCTTCAGTGCGTCTTCCACCCATTCCAGGTTGGTCTGGTTGCCTTCCCAGGAACGGATGAAATCCTTGCGCGGCATGCGCGCGGTCACCGTCGCCAGATTCAGCACGCGGCGCTCGTGGCTCTTGATGCTGGCCATCACGTCACGCAGCTGGCGGGTCAGCACGTCGGTCAGCGGCAGCGGCAGCTTCAAGGTGACGAACACCTCGGACATCGCTTCGCGGAGCTTCAGCAGGTTCTTGCCATCGCCCTTGGCGGCGGCCTTCTTGAATGCGTTGAAGGCATCGGCCAGCGCCTGCATGCGCGCGGCGACTTCCTCCGGATCCGGACCGGTCGGGCCGGCTTCTTCCTCGGCCTCGTCGCCATCGTCGTCATCATCGTCGTCGTCCGAATCATCGGCGTCGTCGCTGGTGTCATCGGGCACGACCGGCGCGGCGACTTCCTCGCTCAGGTCGTTGAAGCCGACAATCACTTCGGCCAGGCGCTTGCGGCCTTCCTTGTGGGCTTCGTAATCGGTCAGCAGCGATTCCACCGAGATCGGGAACAGGCCGAGTGCGGCCTGCACCTGGCCCAGGCCTTCCTCGATGCGCTTGGCGATGGCGATTTCGCCTTCACGGGTCAGAAGCTCGACGGTACCCATCTCGCGCATGTACATGCGCACCGGGTCGGTGGTGCGGCCACCTTCGGTATCCAGTGCGGTCAGCGCGGCGGCAGCTTCCTCGGCGGCGGTATCATCCACCTCGCGGTTGCCGGTATTGCCGTCGTTGAGCAGCAGGGTTTCAGCATCGGGCGCTACTTCATGGACATCGATGCCCATGCCGTTGATCATGCCGATGATGTCTTCGATCTGCTCCGGATCGACCATGTCGTCGGGCAGGTGATCGTTGACTTCGGCATAGGTCAGGTAGCCCTGTTCCAGGCCCTTGCTGATCAGTTGCTTGATTTCGGATTGGGCAGGACGTTCGTTGGCCATGTAGTGCTCGCGCCACCGGCTGGAGTAGGAAAAAGGAACGTAGCATTATACCAGCCCCTCGCCCGGCCTGCCCGGGCGGTGGTCCCGGGGGTCAGGGCCTGAGCAGGAAGGTCACGGGACCGTCGTTGACCAGGCTGACGACCATATGGGCACCGAAACGCCCCGTTTCCACCCCTGGGGCATGTTTTTCACGGCAGATGGCGACAAAACGGTTGAAGTTCCGTTCAGCCTCCTCCGGCGGTGCCGCCGTGCTGAATCCCGGCCGCGTACCCGAACGGGTGTCGGCTGCCAGGGTGAACTGGCTGACCAGCAACAGCCCGCCCCCGGTATCGCGCAACGAGCGGTTCATTTTCCCTGCGTCATCGGAGAACACCCGGTAGCCCAGCAGCCGTTCGGCCATCCGCTGCAGCTGCACGTCGGTATCGCCCGGTTCCATGCCGACCAGCGCCAGCAGCCCGGAGCCGATCTCCCCCACGACCTCGTTTTCGACGTGCACGCGCGCTTCGCTGACGCGCTGGATCAGGACAAGCATCGGAACTCCGGGACAGCCAACAGCCAGCCACCATAGCAGTGCAGCCGCTAGACTTGCAGAGATGAATCCGCACCATAAAGCCCGGCTCGTCTACCGTGCCGCCGCCCTGTTCAGCCGCCTGCCCTGGTCCGTACTGCGCGCGTTCGCCAGCGCGCTGGCATGGGTCTGGATACACGGCAACGCCCGCGAAAGCGAAGTCACCCGACGCAACCTGGAACTGGCCTATCCGGAACTGGATTCAGGCGCGCGCGCGCGCATGCATCGCAGCGTGCTGCGCTCCACCGCCCTGCAGGCCGTGGAAACGCTGCGCCTGTGGAGCCGCCCGGCCGCCGACAACCTGCGCCTGCACCTGCGCGAACGCCATGGCGAGGCGCTCTACGACGCCGCGCTGGCGTCCGGCAAGGGCGTGATCCTGGCCGCGCCGCATTTCGGCAACTGGGAACTGCTCAACCAGTGGCTGGCCTCGCGCGGGCACATCGCCATCGTCTACAAGGCACCTGAAGACGCGGCCAGCGATGCGTTCCTGCAACTGGTGCGCGCCGGCGATACCGTGCAGCAGGTCCGCGCCGAAGGCCCGGCGGTGCGGCAACTGTTCAAGGTACTGAAGGACGGCGGTGCCACCGGCATCCTTCCCGACCAGCAGCCCAAGGCTGGCGACGGCGTGTTCGTGCCGTTCTTCGGCGTGCAGGCACTGACCATGACCCTGGTCAACCGCCTGGCCGAGCGCACCGGTGCCACGGTGCTGTATGGCTGGTGCGAACGGATCGGGCCGGACATGGAATTCGCCCTGCATATCGAACCAGCCGAAGCCGCGGTAGCCGACGCCGACGCGACACGGGCCGCCACCGCCCTGAACGCTGGCATCGAACGCATTGCCCGCCGCGATCCGGCCCAGTATCAGTGGACCTACAAGCGCTTTTCGCTACGCCCGCCCGGCAGCCATGAGACCAACCCCTACTAGCCCGTAGAGCCGGGCTCTGCCCGGCTGATCACGCACCCCGCAGCGGGGCAGAGCCCCGCTCTACCCGGCTGATCAGATCACGTAGAGCCGGGCTCTGCCCGGCTGATCATGCTCCGCGCAGCGGGGCAGAGCCCCGCTCCACCTCGCTGAGGCCTTTCCGCGCCGCTCTTGAATGGTTGAATACGCTGCATCCAGCCCCATAGTGGAACACCATGATGTCCTCCCCCGGTCCGGCCATGCCTGTTGCGTCTTCCCTGTTCGGCGAACCTGCCGCGATCCGTTGCGAGCGCGCCGTGGCCGAGCTGCGTTCGGGCCGGCCGGTGGTAATAGGCGATGAGCAGGGTGAGCGCCTGGCGGTGATTGCGCTGGACAGCGCCACCGCGCGCAGCTTCGATGCGTTCGCTACGCTGGCCGCCAACCGTCACTACCTGTTCCTGACCGAAACCCGTGCCCGCGTGCTCGGCGTCGAGGCCGTCGGCGGTGTCCGACTGCCGCTGGCCGGGGTGGCGTTCGATGCACTGCCTTCGCTGGGCTACCTCCGCGAATCCGGCCCCGTGCCACCCGGCTGGACGGTTGGCGATGCACTGGATGCCGGTGCCGTGGAACTGGGCCGGCTGGGCCTGCTGCTGCCGGCAATGGTGGGGCTACCGCTTGCCGCTGGCGATGCACGCTTCGATGGCGCGGCGCAGGTGGGCCTGCGCGACCTGGCCGGTGGCGCCGCCCACGCCGCGCACGATTACGAACTGGTCGCCCGCTCGCCGGTTCCACTGCGCGACATCGGCATGACCAGCTTCGCCGTGTTCCGCGGCGGCGTGGCGCAGCGTGACCAGGTGGCGATCATCGTCGGCCAGCCGGACCTGTCCGGCGTGGTGCCGGTACGCGTGCATTCCTCGTGCCTCACCGGCGACCTGTTCGGCTCGCTCAAGTGCGATTGCGGCGACCAGCTGCGGCGCGGGCTGCACAAGCTGAAGGAACTCGGTGGCGGCATCCTGCTTTACCTGGACCAGGAAGGCCGTGGCACCGGCATCGCCGCGAAGATGCGCGCCTACGGTTACCAGCACGATGGCCTGGACACGATCGATGCGGACGCACAGCTGGGTTTCGGTGCCGATGAACGCCGGTATGGCAGCGCGGTTTCCATGCTGCATGCACTGGGCGTACGCCGCATCACGCTGCTGAGCAACAACCCGACCAAGGCCCAGCGCCTGCGCAACGCCGGTATCGATGTGCTCGACTGCGTGCCGGTCACCGGCGACATCACCGCCGAAAACGAGCACTACCTGCGCACCAAGGCGGAGCGTGCCGGGCACCTGCTGGATGTCGATGCCCTGATCCAGGCCGCGCAGTAACGCCGGCAGTCTTGCGCCGCCCCATTGCGTGCGGTGCGGCATCGCCGCGCTCCTGCTAACGTTCGCGGCACTGTCCGTGCCAGGAGCCCGCGTGAGCCCATCTTCGAATCCCGCCAAAGCCGATGGCGAGTGGCAGCCCTTGCCACCCCGGGCCGCTCGGCTAGCCGCTTTGGAAGGCGCGGTGGGCGGCCTGTTCCTGCCCGGCGCCCTGCTGGCTGGCGCGCACTGGCTGCTCGGCTGGCCCCGGCCAATGATGCTGGGCGCGCTGTGGCTGCTGGCCGGCGCCATCATCGGCGCAGGCGTCGCCTACCGTCGCCTGCGACGCACGCGCTGGCGGCTGGATGCGCAGGGTCTGGGCCTGCGACGCGACCTGATGTGGCAGCTGGAAACCCGCGTTCCGGTTTCGCGCGTGCAGCACCTGGACCTGCGACGCGGGCCGCTTGAGCGGCGCGCACGGCTGGCCACGCTGGTCGTGCATACCGCCGGTACGCGCATGAGCGCGGTGGTGGTCAGCGGGCTCGACGAGGCTGATGCCGAACGCCTGCGCGATACGCTCGCTCACCAGCTGGACCAGGATGCGGACGCGCTGTGAGCAGCGTTCCCCCTCCCCTTCCGGTTGCCGAAGGCAGCGCCCAGCGCCTGCATCCCTGGTCCTGGCTGTTCGTGCTGTTGATGCAGCTTCGCCAGTATCTGCTGCCGCTGGTGGCGCTGCTGGTGTTCGGCCAGCGTGGCGACCGCGATCCGCTGTGGGCCCAGCTGCTGCCGCTCGGCGTGGTCGGGGCGCTGGTGCTGGTATCGGTGTTGCAGTACCTGAGCTATCGCTACGCGATCGGTCGCGATGCGATCACCGTGCGCAGCGGCCTGCTGTCGCGCAATCGCCGCGAAATACCGTTCGCGCGCATCCACAACGTGGTGGTCGAACAGAATCCGCTGCATCGCCTGTTCGGGGTGGCCGAACTGCGCCTGGAATCGGCCGGTGGTACCCGTCCCGAAGCGGAAATGCGCGTGCTGCGTCTGGACCAGGCACTGGCCCTGGAACGGCTGGTACGCCAGCGCGGACACGCAGCAGATGCATCGACGGGCAGCGGTGCGGCGGACGCTGCAGCATCCAGCGGGGTCGGCGACGCAGACTACGACAGCCAGGTATTGCTGCGTATGTCCTGGTGGGATGTGGTCAAGCTGGGGCTGCTGTCCAACCGCGGTTGGGTGCTGGTGGCTGCGGCTGTCGGCGCGCTGGCCCAGGTGCTGCCACGACGAGTGATGGACGAGGCGATCGAGCGCAGCGGACGCGAAGCCTTCGGCTACGCCAGCGCGCTGCAGCCCGGCGTCGCTGGGCTCCTGCTGCTGGCGGCCGCGGTGCTGCTGCTGGGCTGGCTGACGCTGCGCGTGCTGTCGGTGGGGCTGGCCCTGCTGCGCTACCACGGTTTCACCCTGCTGCAGCAGGAGCGTCGGCTCACCGTCAGTACCGGCCTGTTGAGCCGCGTGCGCAGCAGCGTGGCCTTGCGCCGCATCCAGGCTTGGACCCTACGCGAATCGCTGCTGCAGCGCTGGGCCAGCAGCCGCCAGCTGCGCATCGACAGCGCCGCCAGCCAGGGCAACGATGAACTGCAGCGACGGGCGCTGCGCGAGCTGGCGCCACTGGCAACGCCAGAGCACTGCCATGGACTGATCCGGCACCTGCTGCCCGGTGTGCAGTGGCCGCCGTCGGCCTGGCAGCCGGTGCCCTTGCGGGGCACTTGGCGGCTGTGCGCCACCAGCCTGTGGTTGGCGCCCCTGCTGGCGGTCGGGCTGGCCTGGCGCTGGGGGCTGGCGGGTCTGTGGGTCCTGGCCTGGCTGCCCGTGGCGTTGTGGACCGCACGTCTGCAGATGGCACGCATCGGCTGGCATCTGGACGACCGTTATGTCGCGGTGCGTGGAGGCTGGTGGTCGCGCTGGTGGCGCTTTGCGGAACTGGAGAAGCTGCAGGCGCTGCGCCTGTCGCGCTCACCGCTGGACCGCCTGCTGGGCACCAGCAGTCTGTGGCTGGATACCGCCGGCGCGCGAGGCGACGTCGCCCTCTGCCTGCGGTATCTGCCGCAGGCGCAGGCTGACGAACTGCTTGCGCGGCTTGCCGCCTCGCTCGCGCAGCGAAGGCTGCGCTGGTGACAGGGTGTCGCACGTAGAGCCGGGCTCTGCCCGGCTATCACCCCTGCGCGCAGCGGGGCAGAACCCCGCTCTACCGGCGGAAGCACCACGTGGCGCCGGCGGCGCCCCGGCGTAGGCACCGCGTAGAGCCGGGCTCTGCCCGGCTGATGCCATTCCGCGCAGCGGGGCAGAGCCCCGCTCTACCGGCGGACACACCACGTGGCGCGGGCGGCGCCCCGGCGGACGCACCACGTAGAGCCGGGCTCTGCCCGGCTGCCGCTCATGGAGGTTGCCGGCCAGCGGCCGGCACTACCGCTGCGAGGGACCCCAGTAGCCGAGGTCACGACGGATCTGCAGGCTGCGCAGCCAGTTGCCCAAGGGCTTGCGCTTCAGGCGGCCCATTTCGCCGGACAGGAAATCCTCGGTCGCGGCGATGACACGCTCACTGGACCGACCATCGCGGAATGGATGGATGGAATCGGCATAACGCTCGATCTCCCTGCGCAGACCCGCCTCCGGATGCAGCGCACGCGCCAGCATCGCCGGCAACTGGGCGGCGTCATCGAAATCGATCATGTGCGGCTGCGGGACGCGGTTGCGGAACGTCACCACTGGTTTGTGCTGCACGATGAACTCGGAAACGATCGACGACGTATCCGACACCAGCACATCGGCGGCACGTTGTGCGGCCATCACCTGCTCCGGCTCGATGAAGCGCGCATTGCCGCCGGCCAGTGCCCGGTAGCGCTCGAACAGCGCCGGCGGGCATTTCGGATGCAGGGTGAGCAGCCAGTAATGCCCGCCGGCGGCGATATCGGCGGCGATCTGTTCGTACAGGTGCGGTGCCGCGCTCAGACGCTCGGTGAACGTGGAGCCGAACAGCACCACCGGGCGCGTGCCCGCCGCCGCACGCAGCGCCGCGCTTTCGCCACCATCATCGCGGAACAGCGGATCCAGCTTCGGCCAGCCCGTTTCGGCCACCGCGAAGTGTCCGAGCCGGTCGGCCAGGGCACGGAACGGTGCGGTGGTCGCCGGGCCCTGGGTGCAGTACAGATCGAACATGCCGCGCACACGGAAGTGGCCGCGCTCGTTGTCACGCTTCTGCACGTTGAAGCCATGGAACAGCTGCACCTTGGCACCGGACAGGAAGGTCGGCACCCAGTTGGCCGCGCTGAACACCGCGCGCGGGCGCAGTGCCAGAGCCTCGCGCAGGTCCACGTTGCGTACCCCGGGCAGCGTGCTGCCGGCAGCTCCATCCTCGAACCACGCCGCCACCTGCTGGCCGGATGCGTGCAAGGCCTCGGCCAACGGGGCGAGAATAGGCAGCGCATAGCGCTCCGTCGCAAACAACAGGTACCCGGCCATCATGTCCTCCACGACCGCCCACAACGAACGGCCTCGCCTTTCCGCCTGCATTATCGCGTTCAACGAGGCCGGCCGCATCGGCGACTGCCTGGCATCGCTGTCCTTCTGCGATGAGATCGTGGTGGTGGACTCGCAGTCCACCGATGGCACGGCCGCATTGGCCGAAGCGGCAGGGGCCCGCGTGCTGCAGCGCCGCTTCGATGGCTTCCGCAGCCAGAAGGACTTCTGCGTGCAGCAGGCACGCCATGACTGGGTGCTGTGCCTGGATGCGGACGAGCGCGTCAGCGACGAGCTGCGTGCGGCGATCGAGCAGGCACGCGATACGGGATTCGCCGGTCACCATGGCTATCGCTTCGCGCGCCTGTCGGAGTATTTCGGCCGTTTCCTGCGCCACGGCAATGCCTATCCGGACCGTGTGCTGCGGCTGTTCGACCGCCGCCATGGCGGCTGGCGCGGCACCCGCGAGATCCACGAAGCGGCCAGTGTGGAGGGCGGGGTCGGGCTGCTGCGCGGCGACCTGATCCACCATCCTTACCGGTCGCTGCAGCAGCAGTTGATCAAGACCGAAAAGTACGCGCGGATGATGGCCGAACACGAATTCGCGCGCGGCAAGCGCGCTACGCTGGCCAAGCTGGTGCTGGCCCCGGCGTGGCGGTTCTGGCGTGGTTTCCTGCTGCGTGGCGGATTCCGCGACGGCTGGCACGGGCTGGTCTACGCGTATGTCCGCGCCAACTACGTGCGGCAGAAGACCATCATGCTGTGGATGCTGGAACAGGGCCAGCCGGTGGCCGACCCGCCACCACTTCAGCGCCCGGACGTGGACCCTGCATCCACTCCACGCGCGTGACGCAGGCCTTCGAGTCGTGACAGGCCGGCCAGCACGCCGATGATGGATGCGTAGAAGCTGGCCGTGATCTGGTGCGCGAACATCGACTGGGTCAGGCCGCACAGTACGTAGCAGGCGACGATCATCGCACCGGCCGCAGCCGGCCCGCGGAAGGTCTCCCGGCCGCTGCGGCGGTGCAGCCACAGCATCAGCCACAACGGTACCCCGTATATCGCCAGCAGCAGCAATGCGCCCGGCAGTCCCTGGGTCGCGGCCCATTCGGCCAGGTCGTTGTGTGCGTGGCCCAGGTGGCAACGCGGCTCATCCGGGTCCTGCCTGCACACGGGCAGGCGCTGCATGGCGGTATCGAAATGGCCCACGCCGACGCCGGTCAGCGGACGATCCAGGAACGTATCCCAGGCCACCTGCAGACGTTCCACGCGTGCACCGGCGGATGAATCGCTGTCCCCGCGTTCCATCCTCAGTACGTCGCTGTGCAGCTCGGTCAACCGGACCTGATGGCGCAGCTCAGGGCTGGCGACCAGCGCTGCCGTGGCCACCACAAGTGCCGCGCCCAGCAGGCCCAGGCGCAGGCGCAGGCTGCCCCAGCGCAGGCTCAGCGCCATCACCAGCCCTACCGCCAGCAACGCCAGCAACGCACCCCGGCTGCCGGTAAGCACCAGCGTGGCCACGCCGGCGACCAGCGCCGGAAGCCCCCACGCCCAGCCACGCAGGCCGTGCGGACGACAGAACAGCACCAGCACCAGCAGCATCACCACCATATCCGCCAGCACGATCGCGTTGGTATGCAGTTCCGCCCGTGGCGCGCCGCCCAGCACCTGCTGCAGCGACAGCCCGAACACCAGCAGCAGGCCCACCAGCGCGCCGCGCCACAGGCAGCGCAGCTGCAGGTGCAGGGCGATCACCCAGAGCGCGATCCAGGGCATGACGAAGAAACGCGAACGGTTGTCGACGTCGCGGAATCCGTGTTCGAACACCAGCACTGACAGCAGTCCCGCGGCGATCGCCGCCAGCATCAGCCACGCCAGCACGCGGACCGGACGCCCGCCGTCATGGCGGGCGCGCACCAGCAGGTCCGGCGCCAGCAGCGTACTGGCCAGCAGCAGCAGTCCGAACGGTGCCAGATTCGCCGACACCGAGACCACCAGCGCTGGGAGCAGGAACAGGCCGAGCTGGCCCATTCCACGCGCGACGCGCGCGCGGACGCCCTGTGGCATGGCGCTGGCCCGCTCGGCGGCGCTGTCGGAAAATGAAGAATTCACGGAAAGTTCGTCGATGCGGGGCGTCAAGGAAACAGGATTCTGCCCCGCAACGCCCCAACCGGCGCTGTCGGCGCTACGCAGGCCCGCGTGGTCGGGCACAGGATATTACTCATCGGCCTGCCGTGCCTGCATCGCGTGCTCGCGGGCCAGTTCCTCGGCGGTGGGCTCGCAGGGTCCCACCAACGCACCCGCTCGCACCAGCCACCAGCGCCGGCGATTGGCGATGCCGGCCATCTCGGCGCGGTGGCGATCCACGCAGGCCAGCAGCGCATCCTCCTGCACCAGCAGCCAGCGCCTGTCCGGCGCCTGCGCCAGCCAGTCGACGCCTTCGCGCAGCTGTGCATCCCACTTCTTCTGGAACCCGAATGTCGCCGCCGGGCGATCGGCCATCAGCAGGTTCTGCTCCTTCCAGGCCACCAGACCCAATTCCGCATCGGCACCGATCTGCGTGCCCACCTGCTGCATCAGGCCACGCGCGGAACTGGAATCGTTCAACAGCGGATAACCGACCAGCGAATACAGCACCCACACCACCGTCAGCGTGGACACCATCGCGACATGCGCGCGGCGGCGCCCCCACAGCGCCAGGCTGGCTACCGCCCAGCAGCCCATCGCCACGGCGGCCCAGGCCAGAGCGGCGGTCACCGAACTGTCGATGCCACGCGAGCCCATCAGCCTGCTTTCGAAATCCGGCTGGCCGGACAGCATCGCGATGCCTGCGCCCAGCGTCAGCGCGGCAACCAGCCCCGTGAAGCCCGCCAGCGTCCACTGGAAGCTGCGCCGGCGCAGCAGGCCCGGCAGCAGCGGTGCCAGTGCCAGGCAGAACATCGGCAACGAAGGCAGGATGTAGACATCGCGCTTGCCGTCGGGAATGGAGAAGAACAGCACGATCAGCGCCCACCAGCCCAACAGCAGCAGGTAGCGGGAATCGCGCCGACGCAGGCGTCGCCACCACGCCGGGATGGCCCACGGCACGGCCAGGAACGCGGGAATCCACATCGACGGCATCGTGCCGAGGAAGTACCACCACGGCTGATGGTGGTCCCAGGACTGCGAATAGCGCTTGGCGGTCTGCCGGAACAGGATGTCGTCCATGTAGGCACGGTATTCGGCCGATCCGGTGGACAGCGCGGCGGCGACCATCGGCACCAGCCACAGGGCGATTGCCAGCAGGAACATCAGCGGCGCCAGCCAGAACTGCCAGCGGCGCGCCTGCAGGGTCACACCGCGCCAGCCGCACAGCACCGCGACGAGGGCCGGCAGCAGCATCAGCAGCGCCACCACGCCCACCCCCTTGGTGATCACGCCCAGTCCGGCCGCGAACCAGCCCAGCCACCACCAGCGCCAGGCCGGTCCAAGCAGCAGGTGGCGCAGCAACCCGTAGTTGGCCAGGGTGATGAAAAAGACGATCAACGGATCGATCTGCGCCTTCTTCGCCTGGAAGGTGAAGTGCAGCGCGAACAGCAGCGCCCAAGCCGCATACAGACCCACACGCCGCGTCCACAGCCGGCGCCCCAGATCATGCACCAAGGCCAACGTACCCAGCGCCGCCAGCAACGATGGCAGCAGGAAGGCGACCCGCCAGTTGCCGATCAGCGAATACAGCATCGCCTGCCACCACATCAGCATGGGCGGCTTGTCCGAATACAGTTCCAGGCCGCGATGCGGGAACAGCCAGTTCCCGCTGTCCACCATGTGCCTGGCCACCAGTGCGAAGCGCGGTTCGTCCGATGGCCAGGGATCGCGCAGCCCCAGCCCCGCACCCAGCACCAGCAGCGCCATCACGATCAACAGCCAGGTTTCGCGGGACGCGCGTGTCTTCAGCATGGGTCGGGTGCTGCGAAAAGGTCAGGCGCTTTTTAGCAGACGCGCGTAAAAAAAGCCGTCACCACCGTGCTGGCCAGGCAACCGCTGACGCCCGATGCCATCGCAATCGATGCCGAAACCGTCATCGAGCGCATCGGCGCGCGCGTCGGCATGCCATTTCAGGAAGCCACGCACCTGCTCGCTGTTTTCCGCACGCAGGATCGAACAGGTGGCATACAGCAGCACACCGCCGGGACGCAGCATGCCCCAGCAGGCCTCCAGCAGGCGTGCCTGCGTGCCTACCAGCGCGTCAATATCTTCGGCACGGCGGTGGAACATCACATCCGGCTGCCGGCGGATGATGCCGGTGGCCGAACAGGGCGCGTCCAGCACGATGGCATCGAACGGCACGCCATCCCACCAGGAGCCCGGATCGCTGGCATCGGCGGCCTTGACCTGTGCCTGCGCGCCGACACCGGTGCGCATGAACGTGTCCTTGACCCGCACCAGGCGACGCGCGTCGATATCCAGCGCCAGCAGGCGCAGCGAAGGATCGCGCTCCAGCAGATGCGCGGACTTGCCGCCCGGGGCCGCGCAGGCATCCAGCACGCGCGCGCCGGTGGGCGGCGAAAACGCATCGGCCGCCTGCTGCGCGGACAGATCCTGCACCGACAGCGCGCCATCGGCGAAACCCGGCAGCTGGTTGACCGCCACCGGCGTGGCCAGGCGCACCGCATCGCTCGTGACCGGCGTGGGCTCGGCGACGATGCCGGCCTGTTCCAGCGCGGCCAGCGCCTGCGCGCGGTCGCCCTGCTGACGGTTGACGCGCAACCACAACGGTGCCGGCTGCAGGCTGGCGGCAAAGACCGCTTCGGCGTGTTCCGGCCAGTCGCGTTCGATGCTTTCGGCCAACCATTGCGGGAACGCATCGCGGGGGGGCTGCGGCGTGAATCCATCGCGCTGCGCGCGACGCAGGATCGCGTTGACCAGGCCCGCCTGGCGTTCGCGACCCAATGCGCGGGCAGCATCGACGGTCGCCGACAACGCCGCATGCGCAGGCAGTTCCAGCACGTCCAGCTGTGCGAAACCCACCATCAGCAGGGCGCGCAGATCCGCATCGCGGGCGGACAGCGGCTTCTGCATCCATGCCAGAAGCGCGGCATCGTAGGTGCTGCGACGGCGAAGCACCGCAAAGCACAGCGCCTCGAGCAGGGCACGGTCGCGGGTGTCATCCAGCTTCGGCAGGGCCCAGCCCAGCTCGGCCTTCAACGAACGGCCGCGGGTGAACACCTGCGCCAGCACGCGGGCGGCCAGCATGCGGGTCGCCACACCGGGAGCGGCGGCCGAGGGCGTGCGCTGCGCTTGCGTTGCCACCGGCTCAGCCCTCCACGCGCAGGTCGCGCCGCGCGTTGAGGTAATCGGCGGCGGTGATCGCCCTGCCGCCCTCGCGCTGCAGCACGCGCAGGCGCAGCGCCCCGGTCCCGCAGGCGATGTCGATACCTTCGCGCGCGGCCGCGATCACCGTACCCGGTGGGTGGCCGCCGTTGGCTTCCAGCGCTACCGCGCCATGGATGCGCACGCGTTCACCGGCCAGCTGCGCTTCGGCGATGGGCCAGGGATTGAAGGCGCGCACGGTGCGTGCCAGCGCGACGGCATCGGTGTTCCAGTCCAGTTTCGCCTCGACCTTGTCGAGCTTGTGCGCGTAGGTCACGCCCTCGGCAGGCTGCGGCTGGGCGATCGGCCTGATGCCGGCGCGCAGCAGACCCAGTCCATCGGCCAGTACCTGCGCGCCCAGCTCGGCCAGCCTGTCGTGCAGCTGGCCACCGGTATCGGTGGCGGCGATCGGCAGCGATTGCTGCAGCAGCACCGGGCCGGTGTCCAGACCGGCTTCCATCTGCATCAGGCACACGCCGGTCTGCGCATCACCGGCCTGGATGGCGCGCTGGATCGGCGCCGCGCCGCGCCAGCGCGGCAGCAGCGAAGCGTGCACGTTCCAGCAGCCATGCGTGGGAATAGACAGCACCGCCCTGGGCAGGATCAGGCCGTAGGCCACCACCACCATCAGGTCCGGCTGCAGGTCGCGCAGCTGCTGCTGGGCGGCCTCGTCCTTCAGCGATTCCGGCTGATGGACCGGAATGCCCCGGGCGACGGCTTCCAGCTTGACCGGCGACGGCGCCAGGCCACGCCCGCGCCCTGCAGGCCGGTCCGGCTGCGTGTAGACGGCCACCACTTCGTGGTGGCGGGCAGCCGCGCGCAGCGATGACACCGCGAACTCCGGCGTACCGGCAAAGACAATCCTCATGGATACCCCATTACAGATGGACGTGCGGATGGAACCGGCGCCAGCGTCCGGCGCCACAGGGCCCGCGCCGGAGCGCGGACGATGGGCGCGGCCGATGGCGGCGCCCGGGCGTGCCGGTCAGGCGACGTTCCTGCGCTGCTTGGCCAGCTTCTTGCGCACCATTTCGCGCTTGAGCGGCGACAGGTAATCGATGAACAGCTTGCCGTCCAGATGATCCATCTCGTGCTGCACGCAAACGGCCAGCAGCCCATCGGTGCTCAGTTCCTGCGGCTGCCCCTGGCGATCCAGGAAACGCACGGTGATCTGGTTGGCGCGGGTGACATCGGCAAAGATGCCGGGCACCGACAGGCAGCCTTCCTGGTACACCTGGCCGCCATCCTGGGCGATGATCTCCGGGTTGATGAACACCCGCGGCTCGTTCTTTTCCTCGCTCACGTCAATGACCATGAAGCGCTTGTGCACGTCCACCTGGCTGGCGGCCAGGCCGATGCCGGGGGCGTCGTACATGGTTTCGAACATGTCGTCGAGCAGGGTCTGGAAGGCCGGGGTGGTGACCTCGGCGGCATCGATCAACGCAGCCTTGGTGCGCAGGCGCGGATCGGGAAACTCGAGAATGGGGAGCAGTGCCATGGCAATAATCGTCTGGAGGGGGCCGGACAACGCCGGCCTGCGTTGCAGATTCTATCGCCAACGCTTGCCCTGCGCCCCGGTTTCTGGACTATAGTGCGCCAACCTGTTGGGGAATCAGGGCTACACACCTATGTTGTTACGTATCCGCACGGTCGTCGCCGCGGCGATGTTGACCGTCGCCGCCTATGCTACCGCCGTCGAAATGAATGGCGGGCACCCGACCACGTATGTCGTCCAGAAGGGTGACACGCTGTGGGACATCTCTGCGCGTTTCCTGAAAAAGCCCTGGCTTTGGCCGGAAATCTGGCAGGCGAACCCGCAGGTCGCCAACCCACATCTCATCTATCCGGGTGACGTGCTGAGTCTGGCCTACCTGGACCGCGTGGTCGCCCGTCAGGAGCCCGGCCCGCGCCAGGAAGCGCCGATCAACGGCATCCCGCTGTCGGAAGTGGAACCGTTCCTGAAAGAGCTGAGCGTGGTCGACCGCATCGACCATCTGCCGTACGTGGCCGGCCTGGAGGACAACCGTCTGCGGGCCACCACCGGTCAGACCGCCTACGTGCACGGGCTTGACCAGGCACAGGTCGGCCAGCGCTACGCCGTGGTGCGCCCGACCGTGCGCTACGCGATTCCCAAGCCCACCGAGGACCTGACCGCCAACGGCAAGGTCACCCCGGGCAGCGGCAACCTGTGGGCGGATTACGCTGCACCCACCAGGCGCGCCCAGCAGGTGCTGGGCTACGAACTGGCCAAGGTCAACGTAGGCACCGTCACCCGCCTGCCATCCGGCAAGGTGGACGTGGTCACGCTGGCCCTGCAGGGCACCGGTGATGGCCGCGAAGTGCGCGCCGGTGACCGCCTGGTACCGGTGGAAGCGACCCCGTACGACCTGCAGTTCTTCCCGCACATACCCGCCCCCGGTGCCGACGGCCTGGACGTACGCGTGCTGGCGGTCACCGACATGTTCCTGTCCGGAGGCCCGCGCGATGTCATCGCACTGTCGGTCGGCAGCACGCAGGGCGTGGACAACGGCACGGTGTTCTCGCTGTGGCGTCAAGGCAGCCATGTGAAGCATCACATGAAGCATCCGGATTCATCGCAGATGGACGATTCGCGCGTGGACGGCAACAGCCGGCTTTCGCTGCCGGATGACTATGCCGCGCACGCGATGGTGTTCCGCACCTTCGAAAACGTCAGCTATGCGCTGGTGATGCAGGGCGTGAAGCCGGTCCAGGTGGGCTACAGCGCGCGCCACCCGGACGCCACCGAATGAGGTCATGCCGGGTGCTGCCCGGCAGGCACGGAAACCTCCCACATCGCATCACGACGGCGCCCTAGGGCGCCGTCCTCGCAGCCGGCGCACGCTGCCGGCATGGATGCCGAAACCGATGCCCTGCTCACCCTGATCCTTGCCGGCAGCTCGCTGGCACCGCGTCGCGCGCTGATGCGCTCCCGTCCTACCCTGGCCGCCGCACTGCAGGCCGGGCCCGTGGCGTGGCGCCAGGCGCGCTGCACGCCGGCCCAGCAG
>JAEZCF010000086.1 GCA_023430045.1 Pseudomonadota bacterium
GGCCGGCAACCCCGTAATGCCGGCCTCTCAACCGCGTAGTGCCGGCCTCTGGCCGGCAACCAGGCAATCCTGCCGCTTACGCCTGCCCTTCGCGCAGACCCTGGCGACGGGTCAGCTCGCTGAAGCCGGACAGCGACATCAGGTGCTGGTGCACCAGCGCCAGCCAGCCCTTGCGGTGCCATTCCAGCACCACCGCATCCGGCAGCTTCTGGAACTTCTCCACGTCCACCACGCTGAAGCCCTGCAGCGTCAGCTCACGGCCGCTCGGCAGGCGCACGTTGGCATTGCGCGTCACCAGCAGGTCCTGTTCGACCAGTGCCTTCGAGAACGCCAGGGTGTGCTCATGCTCGCCGGTGAACCGGCCGCAGAACTCCAGCGCCTGCTGCACCATCTCGGTGGCCTTGCCATCGGCGAACAACGGGTTGCCCTCTTCGCCGCCCTTCACCACCCGCGGGCTGTCTTCGTCGATGCCCAGTACGAAGTTCTGGCCGCCGTCGGTGTCGATGAAGATGAAGGGATGGCGGCGCACGTAGGCGGGGATGTAGCTGCTGTCATCCCACAGGCCGTCGGTGACGAACAGGTTGTCTTCGGTGATGCCCAGTGCGGCCATCGGCACCGCGGCCGGACCGGCGAACAGGATCGGATAATGGTGCAGGGCCAACGCGAATTCGCCCACCACCAGCGGGATGGCGTTGCTGCGCGCGGCGAAATCGAGTTTGCCCGGCAGGATGCGCAGGTCGGCGTGGGTATCGGACTGCAGCGGCACCGGGCGGCTGTAGAACAGGGGAGCGCCTGCGGCGGGCGCGGTGTCGGTGCCAGTGGTCATTGCGAAGCGATCTCTACTCGACGCGCCAGCCATCCCGGGCGCGAATGCGGGTGAAACACGATTCCGCATTATCAACAAGCCCGCTGGCGATCACCACCCCTTCACGCCACTACTTCAACTGCAGCGGATAGCGCTGCCACAGCACGTGCACCAGGAACCCGGTGAGCTCGGCATCCTTGCCGCGGATGGCGCTGCGGATCTTGTCCAGCAGCACCATGTCACTGCACCTGCGCACATCGGCATGGTTGGCCTGTCCGGCGCGCCGGGCCCGGTAGCGCGCGGCACGCTGTGCATCGCTCATCGCGTACCCGAACTTCGGCGGCCGACCGCGCTTGCGCGGCAGGACCAGTTCGAACGTTCCGGGGTCTTTATCGTCGCGCATGCGTGGGGGCGTGGAAATCGGCCGCGCACTTTATCGTGAGGCATCACTTTAATCCAGTGCCGCAGCGGGAAACACCCTCGAACACTGGGGATTCCGCGTTTTCCTGACAGTCGCAGCGTCGCGCCCGACGTCTGCCGACACCATCGACTAGATCACCACCACCAGCGGTACGGCGCGACGTGGATGCTGCATGACCAGCACGTCCTGCTGGTAGACCCGTCGCAGGGTCGCTTCGGTCAGCACCTCGGCCGGCGTGCCATCGGCCGCTACCCTGCCCCGCTCCAGCAGCACGATGCGGTCGGCATATCCGGCGGCAAGATTGAGATCATGCACCACCACGACGACGCAGGCGCCGGCATCGGCGAGTCCGCGCACGCTACGCAGCGTGCGCTCCTGGTGGCGCAGGTCCAGCGCGGCGGTGGGTTCATCCAGGAACAGTACCGGCGTGGCCTGGGCCAGTACGCGCGCGAAGGTGGTGCGCGCGGATTCGCCACCGGACAGCTGCTGCACTTCGCGCAGGCGCAGGGCCTGCAGTTCGGCCGCATCCAGCGCGGCCTCCACCTGCCGGCCATCCTCCAGTGCATCGGGCGGGTGCGGCAGGCGCCCCATGGCCACCACTTCCTCGACACTGAAGGCAAAGCGCACCGCATGCTCCTGCGGCATCACCGCGCGCTCGCGCGCCAGCGCCCCGGCCCGCAGGTCGCCAACTGCGGTGCCGTGCAGCAGCACCTGGCCGCTGTCGGGCTGCAGGTCGCCACAGGCCACGCCGAGCAACGTCGATTTTCCGGCCCCGTTCGGCCCGACCAGCGCGATCACGCTGCCGGCCGCGAAGGCCAGGCTGACATCGGCGAGGATCGGTCGCTGCTGCCGGCGCACACCCACGTTACGGAGTTCCAGCAGCGCGCTCACTGCACGGCCCTGCGCTGCTGCAGCACCAGCCACAGGAAGAATGGCGCCCCCAGCGCGGCCGAGAACAGGCCCAGCGGAATTTCCGAAGGAGGATCCAGCGTGCGCGCGGCGGTATCGGCCACCACGATCAGCAGCGCGCCGAGCACGCCGGACAACGGCAGCATCCAGCGGTGCCCCGGACCAACCAGCATGCGCGCCACATGCGGCACCACCAGCCCGACGAAGCCGATGGAACCGGCGAACGCCACCGCCGCCCCCACCAGCAGCGCGCTGAACGCCACCAGCCGCCGCCGCGTGCGGGCGACATCCAGACCGAGATGCTGCGCCTGGCGCTCGCCCAGCGCCAGCATGTCCAACGGTGTTGCCAGCCGCAGCAGGGCGAACACGCCGATGGCGAACAACGGCGCCACCGCTGCCACATCATTCCAGCTGGCGCGTGCCAGCGAACCCATCTGCCAGAACACCAGCGACTGCAGTTCGGCCTCGCTGGCGATGTAGGTCAGGAAGCCGATCACCGCCGAACAGAATGCAGCCATCGCGATGCCTACCAGCAGCAGCGTTGCGTTGCCGGTGCCGCGCCCGGGCCGTGCCAGCAGGTAGGTGATGCTGATCGCGAGTGCGCCGCCGCTGAAGGCGGCCACTGGAATGATCCAGCCGCCCGCAGCCGCCGCGCCCAGCACGATGGCCGCGACCGCACCGAGCGCCGCGCCCTGGCTGACGCCGACAATGCCGGGATCGGCCAGCGGATTGCCGAACAGGCCCTGCAGGCTGGCGCCGGCCATCGCCAGCGCCGCCCCGACCATCGCCCCCAGCAGTACGCGGGGAATGCGCAGCTGCCACACCACGGCCAGATCGCGCGCGCTCACCTGCGCGGCATCCAGCAGCCCAGCCTTCACCACGATGGCGCGCAGCACATCCTGCGGCGGCAGGCGCAGCGGCCCCACGGCGAACGATGCCAGCACCGCCACCAGCAGCATCGCGACCACCAGCAGCAACATCAGCTGGCCCCGACGCCGCCTGCGCCCCATCAGCGAATCCCTTCCGCCCGACATCATCGCGGTGGCAGCGCGGCCAGGGCCGTGGCGAGGGAAAGTGCGCCTGCGCCACTGCCGACGCTGGTGTATTTCAGCTGCACATCCGGCATCACCCAGACCCGTCCTGCCTGTCCGGCAGGCGTCTGCCGGAGCGTCGGATAGGCCTTCCACACGCCCTCCGGACCGCCGAACAGCTCCAGGTCGTGCTCGGTGACCAGGATGACATCCGGCGCGGCCGCGACCACGCCCTCATTGCTCAGCGCGGAAAAATTCGCCACACCGGCCTCAGTGCCGATGTTCAGGCCGCCGGCCAGCGCGATGAGCTGACCCGAAGCACTGTCCGCACCGGCAACGGTCGGGCTGCCCCCGGCACCGGTGGCGGAAACGTGGATCACACGCGGGCGCTGCGCGCTCCCTGCGGCGATCGCCGCTGCCTGCTCCAGCTGCGCCTGCACGCTGCCGGCAAGCCGTTCGCCGGCGGCCGCCATGCCCAGCGCAGTGGCCACCTTGCGGATCTTGGCCGGTGCCGGCTGCAGATCGTCGATGATCACCGCATCCTGCCCCACCGCGCGCAGCGTCTTCGCCAGTTCACCATGGCGCCGCAGGCTGTTGCCGACGAACAGGGTGCCGCCGAGGCTGAGAACGCCTTCCACGCCGGTGGTGCGGTTGAACAGGAAACGGTGCGGCGCAGCCCGTCCGGCCGCCGTGGTGGTGTTGGTGGGGGCGGCGAATATCCGCCCGCCCTGCCCCAGCGCTTCGATCACCGCGATGATGTCGTCGCCACCGGCGACGATGTGGGTGATGTCGTCCACCTCCACCTCCACGCCGTCATCGGAGCGCACGCTGGCCGGCAGCTGTGGCTGCCCGGCGTCGATGGCCGGTTGCGGGCCGTCGGCCAGGCGCTGCCAGCCCGCGGGAAGGCCGGTGCCTGCTGTGGCAGTGGACGTTTCCGGATGCGCGACGCCGCCTTCAGTGGCATGCGTCGGCGCGCTCGTGTCACCCCCGCAGGCGGCCAGGGTCGACACGACTGCCAGTGCCAGCGCGCATGCAAGGAAGGGAGCGGATGCGATCGGTCGGGTTTTCATGGGTACTCCTGGACGGGGCGGCATCGCACCTCCCCGCGTTGCGGATGTCAGGGCTGGCGCAGGGCAATGCGGGTGATGCGGTCGCCCTTCGGATCATCCACGCCCTTGGACTTGTTGACCGCGAACACGCTGCCCTTGCCATCGGCGCGCACGTGGTTCGGGTACGTGCCACCGTCCAGGTTGCCGACCACCCGGCCATCGGCATCGACCACGGTCACCGTGCCCGCACCGCGGTTGCTCACGTACGCCAGGCTGGCGACCGGATCGAACGCCACGTTCAGTGCGCCGGCACCCACCGGAACGTCATGCAGCACCGTGCCGGCCGCCACATCGACGATCAGCAGATTGTCGCTGCCCTGCGAGGCCACCAGCAGCCGGTTGCGGGCCGCGTCGTAGGCCACCCCGGATGCACTGGTTGCGTTGTGCAGCGCGATCACCTTTTCCACCTTGCCGCTGGCCACATCGATTACCGCAGCTTCCGGGGTGCGCATGCTCACAGTGAACAGCTTGCCGGACGGCTCGTCCAGCACAAGGCTCATCGGCACGAAGGTGCCTTCATCCACACCGGATTCCAGCGTGATCGGCTCCAGTTGCTCAAGGGTTTTCGCATCGAAGACCGACAGATGGTTTTCGCCGGTGGCCGACGCGAACACCCGGCCATGCGTGCCATCCACCACTATATCGCGCGCGTGCGGGACCGCGTCGACCTCGAACTGGCGCACCAGCGACAGATCGGACTGGCGATAGACCGCCACCGTGTTCTGGCGGGTGTTGGTCACCCACACGTTGCCGTTGGCATCGTCCACGCCCACGCCGTAGACCGCGTACACGCTGTCGCCCGTGCCGCCGGGCACGCGCGCCGGCGTGATCGCCTTCAGCACGTCCAGCGACTGCGGGTGCACCTTGAGCAGCTGCGACTGGGTCACCGGCGGACGCCCTACTGCCGAGGTCACGAAAACCGCGTTGCTGGCGGCACCGTATGCGCTCTGGTAAAGCCCCTGCACCAGCTTGCTGGACGTTGCCGCGAACCGCTCCTGTCCACTCAGCGGCAGTGCCGGCGAAACGCGCAGCGTGGTCACCGCCGCAGCGGCGGGACCGTTCGCCCGTGCCACAAGCGGATGCTGTCCGGGGACCGCGTCGGCCGGAATGGTCAGTTCGGTCTTGAACTGGCCGTTTGCATCCACGGTCAACGGCGTGGCGGTCAGCACCGTCTGCCCACGCAGCAGTTCCACCGTCTGGCCGGGCACGAAATCACTGCCGATGACTTCCGCGGTACCCCCGGCTACCGGATTCTGGCTGCGCGTGGTCAGCGTGCCCTTGAAGCCGTTCGCCGGAGCATCGAACACCGGCTGGGCCTGTGCGGCGAGGGACAGCAGTACACCGGCGGCAAGCACACCGCAACGCAGCGGGGTGCGGAAGGAAGGACGAAGGGACATGGAGAACTCCTTGCTTGGATTCGCGCGCGCAGCGCGAGGGGTCGCTGCCTTGGCGACCGGCCTGGAACGCCGGCGCCTGGGTGGAATGATCTGCGTGGATCGCCGTGGGCGGCGCTACGGCGAAGCCGGCGTGCCGCTGTGGTCGCCGATGCCGTACAGCGCCGACAGCGTGGCCTTGAACGACGCCGGCAACATCGGGCCATGGCCAAGGCCGGGAAATTCGCGGTACCGCACCTGCAGCCCGGGAACGTCGCGAAGGCGTTCGGACAGCGCATGCGCCGCATCCGACGATGCCCCCCCGACCCTGCGCAGATGCGCGACCACGCGCGGATTGGTCATGTCCCGCTTGCCACGGTCACCACTGCGTTCGTCGCCGCCCAGCATCACCCACAGCTGCGCGGGCTGGCCGGCGCTGTTTTCGATGAACTGGGTTTCCAGGTCACCCAGCGGTGCGCCCTGGCTCCACCACAGCGATGGGCTGGCGGCCACGTACTGCTGGAATGCCGCCGGCCGCGTGTACAGGCTGCTGAGCACGAACAGGCCGCCCAGCGAGTGGCCCCACAGCGCCTGACGCTGCGGATCGATGTCCGCGCGGCGCGCCACCTCCGGCTTGATGCGGCGTTCGATGGTGTCCAGGAACGCAAACGCACCACCGCCGACCACCTGCGCCTGGCCGTTTTCATCGTCGGCACGGTCGATCCACGCGGTGTAGTCGCGCGTGCGCTGCGCCGAGTCGATGCGCCGTTCGTTGTCATAGCCGATCAGCACCAGCACCGGCGGCGCCGTGCTGGCGGCAAGTTCAACCAACAGCGCCTGATCCAGCACCATGGCCACGGCGTTGCCATCCAGTGCATACAGCACCGGTGAGCGCACGCCCTGCTGCGCGGCCGGGCGCTTCACGACCGGAATTCCGAGGTTGACGCGCCAGCGCCGCTGCCGGTCCGCGCTTTCCACTTCGAAGCGTTCGAAACGGTAGCTCGTGGCTGGTTCGTCGAGCACGGTCTTGCCCATCAGCTGGGCGGGATTGCGCTGCTGCGCATGCAGCGGCATGGCAATGCCGGTGGCCAGGGCGCAGACGATGGCGAACGTGCAGGTACGACGGAAGACAGACGAAAGCGGAAACATGCGGGACTCGTGGCGGATGCACCGGCACCGGACGGCGCGCGGCAAGGCAACGCAGGCCTTGCGCTTCAGTCTACCAAACGAGAATGGTTATCGCTTTCGTAAAGGCGTGTCGAAATGTATCCCGCAGTGTTCCAGGCGTGGCAGGCCACTGCCAGGCAACGATGGCGGCTTGCGCACCGCCCTTGCCACGGCTCATGCGGCCGTCCCTTACCGCACGCTTTCCGCCAGCCGCGCGCCCAGCCATACCAGCAGCAGGCCACCGGCCAGGCTGACACCCAGGTAGATCGGCACCATCATCCCGCGATCGGTGCGCGCGAACACCAGCGATTCCAGCATCAACGACGAAAACGTGGTCAGCCCACCCAGCAGCCCCACCACCAGGAAGGCGCGCAGCAGCTGCACGTTGCCGCCGCGCTGGTGCAGCCACACCAGCAGGTATCCGGCAGCGAACGCGCCGAGGAAGTTCGCGGTCAGGGTGCCCCACGGGAAGCCCTCCCCGAAACTCTTCAGCAGCGCGCCACCGATCATGAAACGCAGCGCCGAACCCAGCGCGCCACCCGCCATCACCAGGCCCAGCTGCTGCCACCACGGCGTGTCCATCAGTTCCCGTCCCCGCCGGCGCGCTTGCCTGCCCTGGCCTGCGCGCGTTGTTCGCGCAGGCGGTCCAGCTTGTCCTTCAGCTTGATTTCCATGCCACGGGCTACCGGGCGGTAATACACACGCTCGCCCATCGCATCGGGAAAGCCGGTCTGGTCCAGCGCGATGCCGCCTTCCATGTCGTGGTCGTACTGATAGTCCGCACCATAGCCGAGGTTCTTCATCAGCTTCGTCGGTGCGTTGCGCAGGTGCAGCGGCACCTCCATGGTGCCGGTTTCGCGGATGTCCGCGCGCACCTCGTTGAAGGCGGCATAGCCGGCGTTGGATTTGGCGGTACTGGCCAGGTACAGCACCAGCTGCGCGAACGCCAGCTCGCCTTCCGGGCTGCCCAGGCGCTCGTAGATGTCCCAGGCCTCCAGCGCCATGGTCTGCGCACGCGGATCGGCCAGCCCGATGTCCTCGATCGCCATGCGGGTCAGGCGACGTGCCAGGTAGGACGGATCACAGCCGCCGTCGAGCATCCGCGCAAGCCAGTACAGCGCCGCGTCCGGGTTCGAACTGCGCACGGATTTGTGCAGCGCCGAGATCTGGTCGTAGAACTGCTCGCCCCCCTTGTCGAAGCGGCGCGTACGGTCGGCCAGCACCTGCACCAGGGTCTGCGCGGTGATGCGCCCGCCCTCGTCAGCCGCCAGCTCGGCAGCGATTTCCAGCAGCGTCAGTGCACGGCGCACGTCGCCATCGGCGGCGGTGGCGATCTGCAGCAGCAGCTCAGGTTCCACCTGGATGCCTTCGTCGCCCAGTCCGCGCCCGCTGTCATCCAGCGCCCGTTGCAACGCCTCGACGATGTCCTGTGGGGAGACGGCTTCCAGCACATGCACGCGGCATCGCGACAGCAGCGCGGAATTGAGCTCGAACGAAGGATTTTCAGTGGTGGCGCCAACGAACAGGATGGTGCCACGTTCGATGTGCGGCAGGAACGCGTCCTGCTGGGCCTTGTTGAAGCGGTGCACCTCATCCACGAACAACACCGTGCGGCGCCCTTCGGCGAAGCGCTGCGCGGCCTCGGCCAATACCTGGCGCACTTCCGGCAGGCCCGACAGCACCGCGGAGATGGCGCGGAACTCGGCGTCGGAATACTCGGCAAGCAGCAGCGCCAGGGTGGTCTTGCCGCAGCCTGGCGGCCCCCACAGGATCATCGAATGCACGCGGCCGGATTCCACCGCGCGGCGCAGCGCGCTGTCCGGTGCGAGCAGGCGCTTCTGGCCGACCATTTCATCGAGCGTGCGCGGGCGCATGCGCTCGGCGAGCGGACGCAGGTGGTCGCGATCCACGCTCAGCAGATCGGGCCCGGGAAAGGAGGAGGTACGTTGTCTGGCCACGCTTCATTGTAGCGCGCCGGACCGGGTGAACCCGCTGCCGCCAGCGGTAGAGCCGACCCGTGGTCGGCTATGTCCCCCTGACTGGGCTCGGTAGAGCCGACCCATGGTCGGCTGTGTCACACCGGCTGTGTTTGGTAGAGCCGACCCATGGTCGGCTGCGTTGCCTGGTGCAGCCGACCATGGG
>JAEZCF010000047.1 GCA_023430045.1 Pseudomonadota bacterium
GTTCAGCCGACCATGGGTCGGCTCTACCTATACCGGATCAGCCCCCGGGCGGAGCGCTGCCCGCATGGCCGGGCCTTCATGAAGGCCTACTTCAGACAGTGGAGTAAACCGATCGCCCAGCTCGGCTTTTGGGGATGCCGTCGCACCCTGTATCAGCCTGAAGATGCCCCGAGCAACAGGTAGGCGGACTCCAAAAACATGCCCGTTACGGGTATACTTCAAGGGTGGTCATGACCCGCATCCTCAAGCGCAAGGGGTTTGCGAAGTGGCAGGCGGGCGAGAAGCTGCCTGATGCCGCATTGTGCGAGGCGGTCCAGGAGATGGAAGGCGGCCTGATCGACGCGGACCTCGGCGGCTCGCTTTACAAGAAAAGGGTGGCCCGCACCGGTGGTGGCAAGCGCGGCGGCTATCGCACGTTACTGTCTGCCAGGATGGGCGACTCCTATGTGTTCCTGCACGGGTTCGCCAAGAGCGACAAGGCAAACATCACGCAGGATGAGAAGAAGGCGCTGCAATTTGCCGGCAAGCTGTTTCTGGAGCTGTCAGGCGATGTGTTGCGGCAGGCATTGAAATCGAGTGTTCTGGTGGAGGTGCAGTGTGAGCAATATCATTGAATCGCTACGTGGTGATCTGGCGACGCTCCATGAAGCCGGAGCGATCAGCAAGGTAACGATGCGCCGATTCGACGCGATTTGCCCGCCTCCAGTGCGGGCGTTTGGCGCTTCTGACATCAGGCGCTTGCGCGAAGGCCTGAAGTTCAGCCAGCCGGTGTTTGCACTCTACTTGCATACGTCGGCGTCGACCGTGCGCAAGTGGGAACAAGGAGAAACCCGCCCTACCGGCCCGGCACTCAAACTGCTGAACATCATCGCCGACAAGGGCTTGCAGGCGATTATCTGACGCCTGCCGAAGGGCGCGGTAGAGCCGACCGATGGTCGGCTTCGGATGCCAACAGCCGACCATGGGTCGGCTCTACCTGGGTAGGTAGCGGTCGCGCCCACCGGGGCAACGGCACGCGTGCTGAAAGCTCAGGGCAGCAGCCGGGGCGCGAAGGTCAATGTGGCGATGACGCCACGTGCAGCACCCGGGCGCACACTCACCTGCCAGCCATACAGATCGCACAGACGGCTGACGATGGACAACCCGATGCCGCCGCCCTGCGAATGACCGGCGTGCGTGCCGCGGTAGCCGCGCTGGAACAGCTTTGCCGCGTCCTCTTCGCTCAGCCCCGGGCCGCTGTCGGCTACGGATACCGCGTTGTTGCCGACATTGACGCGCACTTCGCCTTCCTGCGAATACTTCACGGCATTGCCGATCAAATTGCCGAGCGCCACCGACAGCGCCGATTCCGGAGCGTCCACGACAAGATCGCGCTCGCCCTCCAGTACCAGGGTGAGGGGTTTGCCACCCAGCTGCGCGCGATGCGAGTCCAGCAACTGGTCGGCCACCCGCGCCACATTACTGGTGCCCTGCCCACGCTCGTTGCGCGACAGCAGCAGCAAGGCACCGATGAGATCGCTGCATTGCTGTTCGGCACGCTGGATGCGTTGCAGGCGCTGCAGCACTTTCTCGTCCAGCCCGGGGCGCGTGAGCAGCAGTTCGGTGGCACCTCGGATGACCGCCAGCGGCGTGCGCAGCTCATGGCTGACGTCGGCGTTGAACTCGCGATCGCGCTGCACCACTTCGGTCAGCCGCGACGAATAATCGTCCAGCGCCTGTGCCAGCTGGCCGACCTCGTCGTCCGGAAAACGTGGCGCCAACGGCTCCGGTTCGCTGGTGCCACCCCGGTAGGCACGCAGGCGTTTTGCCAGGTCCGACACCGGCTTCATCACTTTCGATGCCGACCACCAACCCAGTACCAGCGACAGCAGGCTGAACACCAGTACGGACAGGAACAGCGCGCGCTTGAGCTGGGTTTCGCCGCGAATGCTTTCGGTCATGTCGTAGGCGAGGAAGAACCACGCCTCCGGTGTCTTGCGTACCGCCAGCTTGTACGAATACGGCTGCCCCCTGTCGTCGGTCCCGCTGACGCCATGGATACCATCGTCGAACTCGTACCAGTCCGGCTCTTCCTGCCGCAGCGCTTCGAAACGGTCCGGCTTCACCAGGCGCGCGAACATCTGCTGGACCGGCAGGTCGGGATTGCGGCTCGGGTCAGCCGCGTACCGGTGCGCGAACTCGTTGATGTTGCGGTTCATCAGGTCCTCGACCAACTGGTTTTCCACCCGCAGGCGGGCCCAGTTGGTCGCGAACGCAAACAGCGTGGTCAGGCAGAAACCTAACAGCACGAACGACACGATGATGCGGCTGCGCAGCCGCCGGCGGTACGGTCCGCGCCCGCGTCGCGCCCTGTTTGCGACGGCTTCAGGCATCCGGTGCGGCGATCCGGTAACCGATACCGTGGCGGGTCTGGATCATCGGCACCTCGAACGGCTTGTCCACCACCGCGCGGAGGCCATGGATATGCACGCGCAGCGAATCCGAATCCGGCAGTTCCTCGCCCCACACACGGGTTTCCAGCTCCTGGCGGGTAACCACCGCCGGCGACGCTTCCATCAGCGACTGCAGGATCTTCAGCGCGGTCGGGTTGAGCTGCAGCAGCTTGCCCTGCCGACGCACTTCCAGGGTATCCAGGTTGTATTCCAGGTCGCCGGTTTCCAGCACGCGGGTCTGCACGCCCTTGCCACGGCGGGACAGCGCGTTCAGGCGCACTTCCACTTCCTGCAGCGCGAACGGCTTGATCAGGTAATCGTCCGCACCGGAGTCGAACCCGGCCAGCTTGTTGTCCAGCGAATCGCGGGCGGTGAGCATCAGCTCCGGGGTCTGCTTGCGCGCTTCGTTGCGCAGCTTCCGGCACACTTCGATGCCGTCCATGCCGGGCAGGTTGAGATCCAGCACTATCGCGTCGAACTCATGCACCACGGCCAGGTGCAGGCCGGTGACGCCGTCGGCGGCGAAGTCCACGGTGTGCCCGCGGTCCTCGAGGTAATCGCCGAGGTTGGCCGCAATATCACTGTTGTCTTCGATGACGAGAATTCGCACTGGGACCTCTGCTTCAAAAAGGGGCGCTGGGAGGGTGCGGCCGCGACCGATAGGCGGTCGCGGGCCACGATCGCCAGCGGATGCCAACGATACATCCCCCAGCATTAACATTTCACACGAAACCCTGCGCAGGGGGTGTCAACGCTGTGCGTTGCTTTACGGATTGCCCGTATAGGGGTTGACCCGGTGGTAGTTGCGCAGTGCGTCCTTGGCATTTTCGCTGGCCTCCCGACGCTGAGCGACCGTCATGCACACCTGCTGGGGCCGGTTGCTACCAGTAGCGCGCTCGCGGCGGCACACCATCCGGCTGTCCGCATGCGCCTGGCTCAGAATGGTGTTGATGAGCTCCTGGTCGTTGTAGATGTCGGTGCGCGCCTGCGGATTCACTGTTTCCACCTGTTCGTGATCACCGAGCTTGAGGCGGATGCGGTTCAACGCCGCCTGCACCCTGCTCCTGTCTTCCAGGCTGATTTCACTGTACTGCTCACTGCCCAGCGCGCGTTCGACCCGGATGAGCTGTTCTGCGGCGGACTCCTTGACGTCCAGTTGGACCAGCGGGGCGTTCTTGTCCGGCTTGGCATCCATCTTGGCATGGGCCGTTGCGGCCAGACCCAAGGCCAACGTGAGCGCTGCAATTCGAAGTGCGTGCATCCGATATTCCCTCCATGAACGAAACCCAACTGTAAGAGCCAGCCCGGTACGGGATCAAGGGACCAATGGCCTATGCGGTTGCGCGCCTGGACGACGGGCAGAAAAAGGCCCAGACGTCGCCGTCTGGGCCTGAAAGTTCATATCCCGATTACCGTCCCTGCGGATGAGGCAGAGCTGCGGTCGGGCAACGGTACGACAGGATCGATTAAAGCAGTGTTAAATCAATATGTATCGACAAATACATGATACATATCAACAACATGGAACCACAGATCAGCGACTGACGATCTTCTCCACATGGGCGATGATCCGTCCCGCGATGTCCACCTTGCAGGCACCTTCCACGCCTTCAAGGCCCGGCGTGGAGTTCACCTCCAGCACCAGCGGCCCGCGCGAGGAACGGATGAGGTCCACGCCGGCCACGCTCAACCCCAGCGCCTTGGCCGAGCGCACGGCGACCTGCTGTTCGGCACGGGTGATCCTGATCGCCGCAGCGGTGCCACCGGCATGCAGGTTGGAACGGAAGTCGCCTTCGGCGGCCTGGCGCTGCATGGAGGCCACCACCTGGTCGCCCACCACCAGGCAGCGCAGGTCGGCGCCCTGCGCTTCGCCGATGAATTCCTGCATGAGGAAATTGGCATACAGGCCACGCAGCGCCTCCACTATGCCGCGCGATGCGCTGGCCTTTTCGGTCAGGATCACGCCCCGTCCCTGGGTACCCTCGTTGAGCTTCACCACGTGGGGTGCCGGACCGAGCATGGACAGCAGGTCCACGGTGTCGTCCGGGTTGTCGCCGAACACCGTCACCGGCATGTCGATACCCTTGGCCGCCAGCAACTGGTGCGCACGCAGCTTGTCGCGCGAACGCAGGATGGCATCGGAGGGGTTGGGCGTGCGCGCGCCCATGAGTTCAAACTGCCGCAGCACTGCAGTGCCGTAGCGCGTCACGGAGGCGCCGATGCGCGGAATCACCGCATCCACCCCGGACAACGGCCGCCCCTTGTAATGCATGCTGAAGCCGTTGGCGGTGATGCGCATGTAACAGCGCAGCGGGTCCAGCACGCGCACCGTATGGCCGCGCGCACGGGCCGCCTCCACCAGGCGGCGGGTTGAATACAGCTTGGTGTTGCGGGAAAGGATGGCGATTTTCATGAGGTAACGCCGGACGTGGGCGGGCAGCATAGCGCGGTGCCGATGACGGCCCCATGCAACCTCCTGCAATCCCGCCCTGCGGCGCACCCGCCGGGCACGGGAAGGCGCGCGGCGCCCTCCCCTGGCACTCTTTCAGGTCAGAACGCGACCTGCGCGCGCACGCCCACGGTGTTGCCCGAATCTGGTCCCTGGAAGGTGCCGACCTTGTTCTCGGTCTTCCAGTGGACGTAGTTCAGCATCAGCCGCGACCAGTTGTTGAGGTACCAGTTCATGCCCAGGGTCCAGGCGGTGCCCTCGCCTCCGCGTGCGGCGTCCAGGAAGTCGTAGCGGTCATACCGTGCGGCCAGTTCGAAGGCGCCGATGCCGCCTTCATGCACCGGCCGCAGCACGCGGGTGGTGCCCCATACGCCCGAGCGGCTGCTGAAGCCCGGACGTTCGCCGGTGATCAGCCAGCCGGCGTAGATGGACGTGGCTTTCTGGTCCACCGAATCCACGGTGCTGGAATCGATGGTGCGTACGGTATGTTCGCCGAACGCCCAAAGGCTGCGGTACACCCCGCCCAGTTCCACGCCGAATGCATGGTTGTCGGTGACATTGGCAATGGAGCTGGCGGAAACGCGCACGTTGCTGTTCCAGCCCAGTGCTATCGGCGAGGTCTTGTTGATGCTGGTGATGTCGTTGCCCAGGTCTTCGTACCAGTACCAGCCGCCCAGATGGACGAAGCCGTTGCTGGTCTTCAGCGGATTCCAGTGCGCCCGCGCCAGATAGGCGATGGTGTCGTTGGCGGTACTGTCGTTGCCCGCGTCGTCGCCGGTGACCGCCAGGCTGGCATGCCAGTTCTCGCCGATGACCTTGGTGGTGATTCCCAGCCCGAAGTAACCGCTCTGCTGTGCACCCACCGATGCCACCGCGTTTCGCGTCATGAAGGGCGTGCGCACGCCGCTGGTCGCGCCGTCCAGGCTGCGATCCTTCAGCTTGTTGCCGACGTAGACCTCGGTGGGCAGGCCGCCGATGTGCGCGTCATAGGACAGATAGGCATCCTTCAGCGATACCGAATTGCCGGCGAAGTCCGCATCGATCTTGTAGCCCAGGTCGCCGATCTGGCCTTCGGCACCCAGGCGGGCGCTGGACAGATCGGTGCCGGTGACATTGCGGGCGTCAAAGCCCGAACCGTGCGTGCTGGTGAAGTCGGTCAGCACCCGCCCACGCGGATGGAAGGTGAAGCGGCGGTCGCTGCTGCGGAATTCCGGTCCGCCCTTGCGCCAGCTGACGTTGCCTCCGCCGCCGCTGCCGCCGGTAACCGCCAGCTGCGCGACCTGCGCCTGGAGGATGGCCATGTCGTCCTGGCGGGTATCGGCTATCGCCGCGGCGACCTGCGCCTGCATCGGATCCTGCGTGCCGATGGGCGTTGCTGTCGACGTGGCCGGCGCATTCGACGGGCCGTGTTCCAGTGCCGCCAGGCGGTCGTTCATTGCCTGCAGCTGGGCCGCCTGCTGGCGCAGTTGTTCGGCCTGCTGCGCCACCAGCGCGCGCAGTTCGGCCTCGCTGGCATCGGAAGCGGTGGCGTGTGGCGCGGCGATCGCCAAGGCAGTGCCTACGGCCGTGGCAAGCACGGCGCGGTGCATGGACATCATGATGTTCTCTCCCGGAACGTTCGTTCGTACAAGGCGAAGACAAAGCGACGGACGCTTCAGTCCTCGGTGTCGTCTTCTTCGGATTCGTTGCCGCTGCCCGAAGCCGGTGCGGCCGGCAGCGGGGCAGTCCCCGGCAGGGGCACCAGCGCGGTGGGTGGCTGGCCGAGGAAATCGTGGCTGCGCGCCCAGGTGGCGAACAGCCGCGGCCATTGCGCGACCAGCGTGCCCGGCCTGCCCAGGCCCCAGCTGTGGCCGCCCTTTTCGAACAGGTGCAGTTCCACCGGCACCTTGGCCGCGTGGGCCGCCTGGTACATGGCCAGGCTGTGGCCTACATCCACGATGCCATCATCCACGGCCTGCGCCAGGAACACCGGCGGCATGTCCTTGCCAACGTGCGCTTCCACCGAATACGCAGCGGCAGCATCGGGCTGGGTGCTGAGCTCACGACGCGAGCGCGTCTGGTCCAGCGGTGCCTGTACGGATACCACCGGGTAGATCATGGCCAGAAAATCCGGGCGCGAGGACAGCCTGTCTGCTTCGTCGATGGCGGGGTAGAAATCCGTATCGAAGCGCGTGGCAACGATGCCGGCCAGGTTGGCGCCGGCGGAAAAACCGAGCACGCCGATGCGTGCAGGATCCACGCCCAGCGCGGCTGCCTGCGAGCGCAGCAGGCGCACGGCGCGCTGCCCGTCCTGGAAGGGCGAGACCGCGCTCCAGCCGTCGGCCGGCAGGCGGTAATAGACCACGGCCGTGGTCACGCCCAGCGATTGCAGCCACTGCGCGGCCGGTCGCGCAGCGGTACCGATCTGGATGCGGAAATAGCCACCGCCGCCGAAGATCACCACGGCCGAGCCATTGGGATGCTCGGGCCGATAGATCTCCATGCGGGCGTCACTGATGTTGGACGCCGCACCGGTGGCGCTGCCCTCGGTGCCCATGCGTTCCGGGCCGTTCACGGCCTGCGGCCAGTGTCCCTGCGGCCACAGCTTCACCACTTCGGGCGCGGCGCCCTGTGCGTGTGCACCGGCGCTGGCCAGTAATCCGGCCAACAGCCAGCCAAGCCCCGGCATGCGGCCGATGGCAATCGTCATCTTCATGCGGATGAACCCCTCCCAAGGTCATGGTGCGCCGCCAGGCTGTACTCCTGGCTGCAGGTATCGTGCTGCGACATCGTGCAGCGACACGGGTCACTGCAAGACGGAATCGACAGGAGGGATTGTTACTCCGGAACACCGCCGGAGCCGATAACCCATTCTGACTAGAGAGCGGAACCGGCCGGGAGACAGCACCGGACCACGTGCCCGGCACCGACCTTATTCGCTTGGCGGTGCAGGTCCCAGATAGCTCGGCGGCAGCGGTGCATGGGCAAGCACCAGTTTCTGCACCACCACGTTGTCATCCAGCCGCCAGATCCGGACCACGTGTGGCCCTGCGGAGACATCCGGGAACTGCGCCTGGATGATCCGCGCGTTGTCCTCCACCGCCCGGTTCCAGTCGCGCTGCTCCTGCCGCGTGGTTTCGGTCGGCGCCGGCATCAGGTGGTCGCTCACAACCTGGACCGGACCATCATCGATCGATACGCCGATACGCAGACGGTTTCCACCGCTGACATCCAGTGTCGGCACGAGATACAGATAAACGATGAGCGCACCGTCCTGCGTAGTGGACACATCGTATTCAACGCGCACACCCTCTTCGACCGTGGTGGCTGGGCGTCCCTGCGGCAGGGCGACGATCGCGCCTTCGGTGCGGCCGAGGCGCGGTACCGCCTGCCATTGCAGTCCCGCGCCACCGATACTGCGCGAAAAGCGTGGCGCTTCGATGGCCGTGACACCCGGGGCCGACGGGAATGTGGGCGCGTTGAAGCGCAGCGGCGGGGGCGTGCGATCGGTGGCTACACGCACAATATCCGGCATTACCTGCGTTTCGGGTTGCTGCCAATGGGTATAGCCGATATGGGTCTGCAGCATCATGCCGTCCCACTTGCCGCCGTTGAGAGCGTGGTAGCGCGCACTGATCTCTGCATCCCGTGCAAACGCTTCCTCGGCCATGTCCGCGAACCGGTTGGCCCGCGGATCGCCCGTTGCCGCCAACCGCCGGTTCCACGCGACCGCGTAGTACAGGCGATAAAGATTTCCCAGGGCGATGATCGGATGTTCCACCAGTTGGAACCACGCGTCCTGGTACCCGGCTGGCAGTGTTGCCTTGACCTGCCGGGCATCGCGTTCCAGCGCATCCCACTCGCCCACGATGCCCGCAAATTCACCGCCATCGAGCACGTCGTGCGCGCTGTCACCCAGTGCGAAACTGTCCGCATCGATCAGCTCCGGCTTCCGCCGAGCAGCGTACTGGCTGTAACGCGTCACCAGCCCGGCGATCGCATCGGCGTGCTGCGGCCCGAACGCGGTCCGCGCCCAATCGCGCGGAAAACGCTTGAGGGCCTCCAGATCCATCGATTCGGGATCCCAGGCGTGCTTCATGAAGAAGTCCAACGGGTATTCCATGGGCTTGATGTCGCCGACATTGACGATCCACAGCGCCCGAGCGCCGCGCTGGTAGGCGAGATCCATCTGCTGCCAGGTCTTCTCGATCTGGGTGGTATTGAGCCACTTGTAGTTGCGTGGAGCGCCAACGTAATCGAAGTGATAGTAGACACCGAAGCCGCCCGCACGTCCGAAATCCCGTGTCGGGAGACGGCGGTTCTGGCCCCAGTTGTCGTCGGCGAACAGCAGGATCACATCGTCCGGCACCTGCATTCCGTGGTCGTAGTAGTCCTGCACTTCCTTGTACAACGCCCATACCTGCGGCGTCCGGTCCGCAGGTTTTCCGGTGACCTCGGCGATGATCCGGCGCTGGTCGGCCACGATGTCCTGCAGCAGCGTGGTCGCTGTTCCTTCGGCCATGGCTTCGTCGCCGTCCCCGCGCATGCCCAGGGAAACGATGCTTTCGTAGGCACGGCCATCGCCGCGCGACATCATCCGCTCAATCCCCCCGCGCCAGAACGTACGCAGGTTCTCCGTGTTGCTGCGGTAATCCCAGGGCCCGCCGGTGACGCCGCCTTCGCGGTTGCGGTGCCATTCGTCGTGCGCACGCATCATCG
Organism: Pseudomonadota bacterium; assembly: GCA_023430045.1. Taxonomy (GTDB): domain Bacteria; phylum Pseudomonadota; class Gammaproteobacteria; order Xanthomonadales; family Xanthomonadaceae; genus Stenotrophomonas. Next base: position 9,580 of record JAEZCF010000047.1, read on the forward strand.
GTTCGTGGTGGGTGGTGCCCATCACCACGCCCATGGCATCGGCCAGCACCATGTTGCGGGGATCATCGTCGTTGAACGCCTTGGGGGGCCACATCGCCGGCCACAGGTAATTGCCCTTCAGGCGCAGCAGCAGCTCGAACACGTGCGCGTACATGTCCGCGTTGATGCCGCCGAAACGCTTCCGCGCCCAGGTACTGAACGCAGGATCCTCATCGTTGATGAAGAAGCCTCGATACTTCACCTTGGGACGATCCTGGTGCACACCGGCCGTGACATGCAGTTCTTGCCGGCGCTGCACGGGCACATCCGCCCACCAGTACCATGGAGACACGCCGATCCTTTCCGAGAGATCGTACAGCCCGAACACGACGCCGCGCCGGTCCGAGCCCACCACCACCAGGGCACGTTCGACGCCAGGCCAGGGCCGTTCGACCACCTCTTGGCGGTAGCCTTCCCATTGGTCTGCCAGGCCCTGCACATCCAGCTTGCCTGCCCGCACCAGCGAATCGATGAGCGCGCTGGCGCCTGCCACACCAGCGACGACCACCGGACCGTGCGCATCGTGGACGTCCTGCAGCCGGGCCGGCGCCTGCCCGCTGACGCGTTGCAGATCCGCAGCGAATCCGTCAGCGGCGTGCTGTACGGCTGGATCAGCGGTCGATTCCACCAGCAGTGCAGCGGGCCTTGATTGCCGGATCAAGGGAAAACTGCCGGCCGTCGACCGCTCGCATACCGATACCGGGGCCGAGCATGCTGACGCCGTCGGTACATGAAACGAGAACGCCGACAGAATGAGACAGATCAGTACGCCTTTCATCGCTTCTCCCGCCCCCCGCCCCGCGCAGGGATCTGATTGGACTACAGACATCGACGATGGTAGCGCTACCATCCGCTGGGCCAGCATATCCGCGCGCACGGCACGCGTCTTGCTGCGCTGCGCAAGCTCGAGACACGTCGAGTAATGGGGAGAGGAATACGGCACCGCAGGATCATCGGCCGATGGACCGAGGGTGCGGAGCGCTCCGGAAAGCTGCGGAGCGTCATGGCTGCCGCGAAATGCTGCGATATATGGAGCGGGCGAAGGGAATCGAACCCTCGTCAGTAGCTTGGGAAGCTACAGCTCTACCATTGAGCTACGCCCGCGTCGCAGGGCAACAGTCTATTCGGGCAGCGGCCCGCAGCGCAACGGTGGCGCGCGGCGGTATAGGCGATCCGTAGTCGGCGGCACTGGAGCCAGCCGACCATGGGTCGGCTCTACCGGGGGATGCGGTGACGACCAACGGTCGTCACCCACCAGAATCCGTCCATCAGCTGATCAGAAGCTGCCGCTGAAGCTGGCGAAGATCGAGGTGTCCATCGCCTTCTTCTGCATCGTGCTCGCGCTCAGGCCGATGTTGCTCTGCAGCCCGAACAGCTCCATGCGCGCGCCGAGTACGGCGGTCGCGTAGTCCTTGTCGAACTCCAGGCCCGGTACGCGGAAGGTGCCGGCACCCGGCACGCTCTGCAGCCATGCGCTGGCCTGCTGGCCATCCTCGAACTCGTGGTCGTAGGTCACCTGCAGGTACGGCTTGACGCTGCCACCATCCAGGCGCACCTGCCAGCCGATGCTGCCGGTGGTGGAATCGGCATCCTGGTCGCCATAGCCCAGCGCGGTGGCGCTGGCGTTGCTTTCGGTATAGCCGTCCAGCTTGATCTTCTGCCACACCACCGCGGCGACCGGCCCATGACGGACACCGCCTTCCTGGCCGAATTCGTAACCGGCATTCAGTGCAACGGTCAGGTTGCTGCCATCCGGCGAACCCTTGTGCTCGCGGGTGACCGGACCGAGCTGCACCTTGCGGGTCACGTCGTAATCCAGCCAGCTGTAGCTTACCTGGCCGGTGACCGACGCGCGGTCGCCATACCAGCCGCCGAACAAGCCAAGGGTGGTATCGGACTGGGTGAAATCGCCCATGCTGTTGCCGAAGTCTGCATCCATGCGGCCATAGCCGGCGAAGCCGCCGAACACCATGCCATCGCGTGCCCAGTCGATGCCGAACAGGCCGGCTGGCGCCATGCCGTCGTACAGATCGGCATGGTCGTACCGCTGCATGTCGCCGCGCAGACCGCCCCACCACGACATGCCATCAGCCGGACGACCGTCCCGATGCATCGCGACCTGGTCGGCACGCGAACGACCGATGGTTTCCGCCGAATGGGTCAGCACCTGCTGCAGCCGCGGCCCTTCCAGCACCGAAATGGCGTACTGGCCCAGCATCGCGTGGGTAGCGGTGGACGGGTGCACGCCATCGGCGAACACATAGCTGTTGGCCGCATCGGCAGCGACCAGGCTGGTCGGATTGCAGGTCACCGACGAGGCCGTGGTGCAGGCCATGTCGGTCGCGTTGCGGAAGCCATAGGCCGACGGATCAGCAACGATTTCCTGCAGGATGCCGAAGGTATCCAGCGGGATGAACGTGATGCCCGCCTGCTTCAGTCCACCATACAGCGCATCGTTGTATGCGGAAGCCAGCGCCGTGCCCTGCGCCATGTAGGCCGCGCCGCCGGCCCGGAAGCTCGGCGTCAAGCCGATGTCCGGCAGGTTTGGCACCAGCACGTACTGCGCGCCGGCCTGGGTGAGCGCACCGACGATGCCGATCTGGTTCGTCACCGCCGCGCCGATCACGGCCGGGGCCTGCGCCGGGCTGGTGATGGCGAACAGATCGTTCGGGCCACCCCAGACCGAATACAGTGCATTCGGGTCGGCCTTGCCACCGTTGGCCGCCAGGTAGTTCGCCGCCTGGGTCTTCAGCGAAGGCGTTGGGCCCAGGGCGCCCACCGCATCGGTAGCCACGGTGGCACCGCCGGCAGCATAGTTGTCGCCGTTCTGCCCATTGCCGTTCGGGCTGGCGTTGGTGCCGTAGTAATTGGCGACGTGCTCGGACCACACCCAGCCCGGATTCGTGGTGAACTTGCCGATGATTGGCTGCGCCTGAGGCGGCAGCAGCGGACGGAAAAAGCCGCTGTCGGTCAGGCTGTCGCCGATGAACACCGTGCGCGTGAAGGCCGGATCGGCCGCCATGGCCGGAAGGGCCGCAAGAGCGAGCGCGGTGGCGATCAGCGTGCGGACGGGGCGTTTGCTGGACAACATGTGGAACTCCTGTAGGGGTTGATCGCCAGCAATACGCCAGCGCACGGGGCAATGGTTTCACCCGTGACGGCAAAGTCACGCTGCGCCGCGGCATGCGGCCCCTTGCGCGGTATCGCAGCGAGGGGCATGAGCGGTCATTGCCAGCTCGACGATGCCTTCGCGCATGGACTGGGCGACAATGGCGACATGAACATCCAGCTCAATGGCGAACCCCGCACCCTGCCCGATTCGGCAACCCTCCAGGACCTGCTGCAGGCCGAACAACTGCTTGAACGGCGGGTGGCAGTGGAAGTGAATGGTGAGATCGTCACCCGCAGCCTGCATGCCGGTCGTGCGCTGGCCGAAGGCGATGTGGTGGAGATCGTGCACGCGCTCGGCGGCGGGTGACCGGGCATCGCCAGCAGCACGGCGCTGCGCGCCGCCGCCACGACCAGCGGTCGGGCGCCACCAGGTCGTCACGAGGCCGACCCTTCGCCAGCAGCACGGCGCTGCGCGCCGCCTCCACGACCAGCGGTCGGGCGCCACCAGCCAGCGACACGTACAGCGAGGTGGGTGCCGGCGGACAGGCAGCAGCGGGATAGGCGATAATCCCGTCATGAACGTACATGCTCCGACTGATTCGCTGGTGATCGCCGGCAAGACCTACGCCTCGCGCCTGCTCACCGGCACCGGCAAGTTCAAGGATCTGGAAGAAACCCGCGTGGCCACCGAAGCCGCCGGGGCGCAGATCGTCACCGTGGCCATCCGCCGCACGAACATCGGCCAGAACCCGGGCGAGCCCAATCTGCTGGACGTGCTGCCGCCGGACCGCTTCACCATCCTGCCCAATACCGCCGGCTGCTACACCGCCGACGACGCGGTGCGCACCTGCCGGCTGGCACGCGAACTGCTGGACGGCCACGCGCTGACCAAGCTGGAAGTGCTGGGCGACCAGAAAACGCTGTATCCGGACGTGATGCAGACCCTCAAGGCCGCCGAACAGCTGGTCAAGGACGGCTTCGACGTGATGGTTTACACCTCCGACGATCCGATCCTGGCCAAGCGCCTGGAAGAGATCGGTTGCGCCGCGGTGATGCCGCTGGCCGCGCCGATCGGTTCCGGCCTTGGCATACAGAACAAGTACAACCTGCTGGAAATCATCGAGAACGCCAAGGTCCCGATCATCGTCGACGCCGGCGTCGGCACCGCGTCCGACGCGGCCATCGCCATGGAACTGGGCTGCGACGGCGTGCTGATGAACACCGCGATTGCCGGCGCCCGCAACCCTGTCCTGATGGCCAGCGCGATGCGCAAGGCGGTCGAGGCCGGGCGCGAAGCGTTCCTGGCAGGGCGCATCCCGCGCAAGCGCTATGCCAGCGCCTCTTCGCCGGTGGATGGGTTGATCGGCTGATGACGGATCCTTTCTCCAGCTCCGGGTCCAAGGCGCCGCCCAAGCCGTTCACCGTCAACGAAGGCCGTCGCGAAGTGCGCAGTTTCGTGCTGCGCCAGGGCCGCTTCACACCCGCCCAGCAGCGTGCCTTCGATGAGCGCTGGCCGCGTTTCGGCCTGGATTTCACCGGCCAGCTCCGCGATCTGGACGCCACCTTCGGCCGCGACGCACGCAAAGTGCTGGAAATCGGTTTCGGCAACGGTGCCGCGCTGCGCTTTGCCGCCCAGCAGGATCCCAGCCGCGATTACATCGGCATTGAAGTGCATGCCCCCGGGGTTGGCCGGCTGCTCAACGCGCTGGCCGACGACAACGCCGACAACGTGCGCCTGTATCACCACGACGCCGTGGAAGTGCTGGAGCAGGAAATCGCCGATGGCGCGCTGGATGAAGTGCGCATCTATTTCCCCGATCCCTGGCACAAGAAACGCCACAACAAGCGTCGTCTGGTGCAGCCGGCGTTCGCTGCGCTGCTGGTGCGCAAGCTGCGTCCCGGTGGCCGCCTGCACTGCGCCACGGACTGGGAAGACTACGCCGAACAGATGTGGGACGTGCTCGATGCCACCGGAGGGCTGGTCAACCGCGCCGGTCCGCGCGGGCATGTGCCACGCCCGGAGTGGCGCCCGCAGACGCATTTCGAGACACGCGGCCAGAAGCTTGGCCATGGCGTCTGGGACCTGCTGTACGACCGCACCTGACCTGACGACGAACGGAACGCGCCGCCCATGGAAACCGCGCTGACGCTGACAACCGACATGAAGCTCGTCCTCGGGCTGGTCGGTTTCACGATGGCGATGTTCCTGTTCGACCGCATCCGCGCCGATGTGGTCGCCCTGGTGGTACTGGTGGTACTGGGCGTGACCGGGCTGATCGCACCGGAAGAAATCTTCGGCGGCTTTTCCGGCAACGCGGTGATGAGCATCATCGCCACCACCATCCTGGGCGCCGGACTGGACCGTACCGGTGCGCTGAACCGGCTGGCCGCGTGGTTGCTGCGGCGGGGTCATGGCGTGGAGCAGCGGTTGCTGATCATGACCACCGCGATTGCCGGCCTGAACTCGTCCTTCATGCAGAATCCGTCGGTGATGGCGCTGTACCTGCCGGTCGCCTCGAGGCTGGCGGCACGCACCGGGCTGACTCTGCAGCGGCTGCTGCTGCCCATCGCCGCCGCCATCGTGATGGGCGGCGCGCTGACCATGGTCGGCAATTCGCCGTTGATCCTGCTCAACGATCTGCTCGCTTCGGCCAACAACAACCTGCCCTCCGGCCTCGCCACCATCGAGCCACTACGCATGTTCGCGCCACTGCCGATCGGCGTCGCCCTGCTGGTCGCCTCGCTGTTGTATTTCCGCTACTACGGCGACCGCAAGCTGGTGGAAGAAGAGACGCTGGCCAACGATGGCGTCACGCCGGCCCGCACCGAAAGCTACTTCGCCAAGACCTACGGCATCGAAGGCGATGTGTTCGAGCTGACCGTCAGCGCGGAAAGCCCGCTGGTCGGCATGACCCTGGGCGAAGCGGAGACCCTGTATGACGCGCCGCTGCTGCTGGCGCTGAAGACCGGCAACGACACCCGGCTTGCCCCACCCGCGGAGATGCGCATATGGGTGGGCAGCGTGCTGGGCGTGATGGGCGCGCGGCAGCAGGTGGGTGATTTCGCGCAGAACCACTTCCTGCGCATGTCGTCGCGGCTGAAGCACCTCGGCGACCTGTTCAACCCTAGTCGCGCAGGCATTTCCGAGGCGGTGGTACCGCCGACATCGGATGTGATCGGCAAGAGTGCGGCCGACCTGCGCCTGCGCAAGGAACGCGGCCTGAGCCTGCTGGCCATCAACCGCGACAAGCAGGTGATCCGCGAGGACGTGCGCAAGGTGCAGCTGCGCGCCGGCGACATGCTGGTCTTCCACAGCATCTGGACCGACCTGGCACAGGCGGCGCGTGGCCGTGACTTCGTCATCGTCACCGATTACCCGAAGGGCGAGCAGCGCCCGCACAAGTTCAAGATCGCGATGGCGATCTTCGCGCTGACCATCATCATCGCACTGACATCGCGGCTGCCGGTGGCGCTGACCCTGATGACCGGCGTGGCCGGCATGCTGCTGACCGGCGTGTTGCGCATGGACGAGGCCTACGCGTCGATCAACTGGAAAACCGTGTTCATGATGGCCGGCCTGATTCCACTCGGCTGGGCGATGGATTCCAGCGGTGCGGCGGCGTGGGTGGCCGGACATACCATCGACAAGCTGCCCACCGGGATTCCGCTATGGGTGCTGGAAGTGGCGCTGGCGCTGCTGACCACCGCCTTCTCGCTGGTGATCAGCCATGTCGGCGCAACCATCGTGATGGTGCCCATCGCAGTGAACCTGGCGCTGGCCGCAGGCGGCAATCCCACCGCGTTCGCGCTGATCGTGGCGCTGTCGGCTTCCAACAACCTGATGACCGCATCGAATCCGGTGATCTCGATGATCACCGGCCCGGCCAACTACACGCCGCGCGAGCTGTGGCGCGTCGGCGGCCCGCTGTCGCTGATCTACACGCTGGTGGTGGTGGCGATGATCAACCTGATGTTCTGATCCGTCACCGCACCGGCAGGGTCAAGCGAGGACCACCTGGCCATCGCGTACCGCCACCGCGACCGCCCGCAGGCGGTCGCCCTTGCAG
>JAEZCF010000126.1 GCA_023430045.1 Pseudomonadota bacterium
GGCCGGCTGCACACGCGTGCGATCCCGAGGTTGCCGGCCAGCGGCCGGCACTACCGTCGCCCGCCACCTACGACCAATAGGTGGCTGACAGCCCGCACCCCACCGCCCAGAATCGGTCCATCGAACCTGGGAGGGTAGGCGGATGGGCACGACGGCAACGGTGGACGATGGCTGGATGGCGCGCGCGGCGTTGCGTTCGGCGGCCTGGGCGGAAAAATGGTTCCCGGACGCCTATGTGTTCGCGGTGCTCGGCGTGGTCATCGTGGCGGTCACTGCGATGGGCTTCGGCGCCACTCCACGGGCCACCGCGGAAAGCTTTGGCAATGGTTTCTGGAGCCTGATCCCCTTCACCATGCAGATGGCCTTCGTGGTCATCGGCGGTTATGCGCTGGCTACTGCACCGGTCGTGGCGCGCTTCATAGATTTCCTTGCGCGCGTGCCGAAGACCGGCCGCGGTGCGGTCGTGTATGTCGGTCTGGTGAGCATGCTGGCATCGCTGCTCAGCTGGGGCTTCTCACTGGTATTCGGCGGCCTGCTGGTGCGTGCGCTGGCGCGCCGCCAGGATCTGCGCATGGATTACCGCGCGGCGGGCGCGTCGGCCTACCTGGGACTGGGCGCCGTATGGGCGATGGGCCTGAGCTCGTCGGCCGCGCAGCTGCAGGCCAACCCGGCCAGCATGCCGCCGGGGCTGGTGGAGATCACCGGTGTGCTGCCTTTCACTGAAACCATCTTCCTGTGGCAGTCCATCGTGCTGACCGCTGCGTTGATCGGCGTATCGCTGCTGGTGGCATGGTTCACCGCACCGGCCGAACGCAGCGCGGGCGTGGCAGGCGATTTCGAAGGCGCGGCGCAGGCGGAAGCCGAGCCGCTGCAGCCGCGCACGCGTCCGGGTGAGTGGCTGGAATACAGCCCGCTGCTGACGGTGCTGTTGTCCCTGCTGGCCTTCGGGTGGCTGGCCGGCGAGTTCGCCAGCAAGCCGGTGGTCACCGCCATCGCCAACCTCAATACATACAACTTCCTGTTCATCTCGCTCGGCCTGCTGCTGCACTGGCGCCCGCGCAGCTTCCTCAATGCAGTGGCCAAGGCGGTGCCGAGCACCACCGGCGTGCTGATCCAGTTCCCGCTGTACGGCGGCATCGCGATGATCCTTACCCATGCCGCCGGTGCCGATGGCCAGACGCTGGCCCATCGTCTGTCCTCGGTCTTCGTGCACATCGCCGATACGGACACCTTCGCGCTGGTGATGGGCGTGTATTCGGCGGTGCTGGGCTTCTTCGTGCCGTCCGGCGGCGGCAAGTGGATCATCGAAGCACCTTATGTAATGCAGGCAGCCAACGAGCTGCAGGCGCACCTGGGCTGGGCGGTACAGGTGTACAACGCGGCCGAGGCGCTGCCGAACCTGATCAATCCCTTCTGGATGCTTCCGTTGCTGGGCGTGCTTGGCCTGAAGGCGCGTGACATCGTCGGCTTTACCTTCATCCAGCTGCTGGTGCATATCCCGCTGGTGCTGGGCCTGTTGTGGCTGCTGGGCATGACGCTGGATTACGTGCCGCCGGTGATGCCGTAGCCCATTCAGCGCGGCGTCTGTCGCGTCTGGCTGGTTACAGGCTGCGCACGTGTCGTCATAAGCATGTTCCGATGCCGCATGAACTGTTCAAGCGATTGTTCCATAAGGCTTTTCAGCGCGCGTTGAGCGGGCGTTGACGCCGAGCTGCAGGGACTGCCACGCGTCGTTAACCCCGTCGTGCAGACGATGGCTCCAACCGCTGCATTTCGCATGCGGCTTTTGGAGAAACTGAAATGGCCAACCAGCAGAATCAGAATCAGAACCAGCGCGATCAGCAGGGACAGCAGAATCAGCAGGACCAGAAGAACCAGCAGCAGGGCGGTCGCGACCAGCAGCAGCAACAGCAGCAGGAACAGCAGAAGCGCAACCAGAACCAGCAGCAGGGCGACAACGAAGAAGAAGAATGAGCCCGGCGGTTGCGCTGAAGGAATGAGGTCCCGCTTCGGCGGGACTTCTTTTTTCAAGCGGTCCGCACGCACCAGTCCTGGTGGACATCGCGAACGACCGCATCAGCTTCAGCGATGCCGGCGGGAACATCGCCTATGAATACGCTCAACCCGTTTCCACGCGGAAGTTCCTTCTTCTCCGGGAACCACGGCCGCCGTGCATCCACCAGGATCAACAGGCCTTCATCATCTCCCATCGGTGCGAACGCCGGCGATGGTGTGGAAAGCGGCCTTAGATGGAAAAGGTCGGCACAGTGCTCCCGGGTTCTGTCCACCGAGGTGCAGGGGAGGCCGACTTCGCTCAGGCAGGTGATCTCGCTGCCATGGAAGGCGCCCGTGCGCGACGAGGCGGGCAGGCGACGTCGACCGATCAGCTCCAGGATCAGCCCATCCGGCCCGGTGAAGTACACCGATTGCGATTGCCAGCTGCTTTCCAGTGCGAAGTAATCCTTGCCTTCGGGATCGTGCTGCAGCGGTGAGCGTGCGCGCAGCCATGCCATTGCGTCGGCGAAGCGGTTGTCCGGCACGTTGAAGGCCAGGTGCACACCGCCCACGGGGCGCTCGCCAGCCTCCTGGAGCCTGATGGTGCTCCAGCCGATGGATACGCGGTCGTCTTCCACGGCCATCTGCAGTACATCGCGGAAGTAGGCCGCCGCACCAGCGACATCGGAAACCGGCAGCGTGAGTTCGATGATGCGCATGAATGCATGATGCCACGTGTCGGAGGAGAGGCGTCTTCATGCCTGCGGCGTACTCACCCGGAGTTGCCGCCGCCTGCGCTAGAACAACCCTATCGTTCAATCGACGCCGGAAGAGGATGTCTGCCGCATGGGTATGCTGATCGACGGTCACTGGACGCCGGGCACGGCCGGTGCGGCGGGAAAGGACGGCCACTTTCACCGGGAGCAGGCCTCGTTCCGGGATTGGCTGACGGCCGATGGCGAGCCCGGTCCGGATGGCGAGACTGCGGTGAAGGCGGAACCGGGACGGTTCCGGCTGTATGTGAGCCTGGCCTGCCCGTGGGCGCATCGCACCCTCATCGTGCGGGCATTGAAGGGCCTGGAAGATCTGCTGCCCTTGTCAGTGGTGCACTGGCACATGGGCCGCAACGGCTGGACGTTCGCGCCGGGTCCGGGCACCACAACAGATCCGGAGCGTGGTGTCCGCTATCTGCACGAGCTCTACCAGACCGCCCGGCCCGGCATGACGGGCAAGGCGACGGTGCCGGTGCTGTGGGATCGCGAACGCGGAACGATTGTCAGCAATGAATCGTCCGAGATCATCCGCATGTTCAACCATGCATACGACACGCTGGGCGCACGTCCGGGCGATTTTTACCCGGCAGGGCTGCGTGATGAGATCGACCGCGTGAACGACCGCATCTACGACACGCTCAACAATGGCGTTTACAAGGCCGGCTTCGCTGCTACCCAGGAAGCGTATGAGGCAGCGGTCCATCCGCTGTTTGACACGCTGGACTGGCTGGAAACGCGGTTGCGTAATCGCACATGGCTGGTGGGCGACGCGATGACCGAAGCGGATATACGCCTGTTCACCACGCTCATCCGCTTCGACGCGGTGTATTACGTGCACTTCAAATGCAATGTCAGGCGTATCGCTGACTACCCCGGGCTGCACGCCTTCGTGCAGCGCATGATGTCCCTTCCCGAGGTGGCTGCCACGGTCAATTTCGATCACATCAAGCAGCACTATTACGGTAGCCACGAGCAGCTCAACCCGTCTGGCATCGTGCCGGTCGGGCCGGCAGTCGCGTTCTGACTGCTTCTCCGTCTCCAACCTGAACAGGGCGAGTCGGCTGTTGGTCGGCGCAATGTTCCGACAATCTTCGGCGACCAGATTCGGAGGTGAGCGGCAGGGCGGATTCCCGCCCGATTACCGCTTCGATCACCTACTGATGGAGGGCTTCACCATGTCCAGCTCCGTTTCCTTCACCATCCGCGGCTTCGCCCTGGCACTTGCGCTGACCGCAGGCATCACCGTGGCTGGCGATGCCGATGCGCTGTCGCGCAAGGACAAGCACACGCTCATCGGTGCAGTGGTCGGCGGCGTGGCCGGGCATGTCATTTCCAATGGCGACCCGATGATGACGGTCGGCGGCGCGGTAGCCGGCGGAGCGATCGGCAATGTCACCACGCCGGATCGCCGGAACGACCGCGATTACCGCTACGGACGCCATGACCGCCATGACCGTTACGATCGAGGCCGCAGCGACCGCCATGGCCGCGATGATCGCCGGCGCTGGGAACACGACCGGCGCGACAACCGCTGGCGGTAAGGCTGCTGCTACCGATGTGCGCGGATGATGTCGATGAGGGCGCGCAGGCTGGGCGGCACGTGGCGGTTTCCCGGGAAATACAGCTGCAGCCCGGGCGACATCGGGCACCAGTCCTCAAGCACCGTGACCAGGCGGCGCGCTTCCAGCGCCGCACGCGCGTAGGGCTCGGGTACATAGGCGATGCCCAGGCCATCCGCTGCCGCCTCGACCATCAAGGCGCTGCTGTCCAGCGTCAGCATGCCCGGTGGATCGACGTCCACGGCGTGGCCACGCCGGGCAAATTCCCAGCGGTAGCGTTTGCCGCTGGGCAGTCGCTGGCGGATGCAGTCGTGGCCGGCCAGGTCGTCCGGCACCTGCGGTGCCGGGCGGTCCGCCAGATAGTGCGGTGAGGCGACGGCAAGGAAGCGCACGTCAGGCCCCAACGGCACGGCCACCATGTCCTGCGGCACCGCTTCACCGAGGCGGATACCGGCGTCGAAGCCCTGTTCCACGATGTCCACCAGGCGTCCCTCGCTTACCAGGTCCAGGGCGACCCGCGGATGCTGCGCGCGGAATGCCGGCACCACGGTGCGCAGCAACAGGCGGATGGCCGCATCACTGCCGTTGATGCGCAGCTGGCCCTGCAGCGGTCCCTGTTCGCCGCCGGCGTCCTGCAGGGCCAGGGCGAGTTCGTGCATCACCGGCTGCAGGCGGGCGAACAGCCGCGCGCCGGCTTCGGTGAGTGACACGCTGCGCGTGGTGCGGTGGAACAGCCGGGCACCGAGCGTGTCCTCCAGCCCACGAATGCTGTGGCTCAGCGATGGTCGCGCGCTGCCCAGCAGATCGGCGGCGCGACGGAAGCTGCGGTGCTCTGCGACCGCCAGGAAGGCCCGGAGTTCGGCCAGTGTCGGGTTCCTGATTGGTGGCTTCATTGAACCAACCCATGCCATCGATTGGGTCTTATCGTACCAATGGCGGCGCCCTAGCATGGGGTCTCCTCCACGATCAGGCGCTTTCCCATGAGCAGGACATGGTTCATCACCGGTACGTCCGCAGGCATCGGCCGCCTGCTTGCCGAACGCCTGCTGGCGCGCGGCGATCGCGTGGCCGCCAGCGCGCGTCGCATCGAGTCACTGGATGATCTGGCCGCAGCGCACGGCGAGCGGCTATGGCGGGCGCGGCTGGATGTCACCGATCCCGACGCGGTGCGTACGGTGATCGATCGGGCGTTCGCCGAGCTGGGACGGATCGATGTGGTGGTGTCCAATGCCGGCTACGGTGTACTGGGAGCTGCCGAAGAGGCCTCCGACGAGATGGTGCGCGCGGTCATCGACACCAACCTGCTGGGCTCGATTGCCGTGCTGCGTGCGGCGATTCCCCATCTACGTGCGCAGGGCGGGGGACGCCTGCTGCAGGTATCGTCCGAAGGCGGGCAGATCGCCTATCCGGGCTTCAGCCTGTACCACGCCAGCAAATGGGGAATCGAGGGCTTTGTCGAGTCGCTCGCGAAGGAACTGGCGCCGTTCAACATCGCCTCGACGCTGGTGGAGCCGGGTCCGACAGCGACGCGGTTCGGGACCAGCGTGGTCCGTCCCGCCCCCATGCCGGTGTATGACGCTACGCCCGCCGACGCGGTGCGCCGTGGGATCGACAGCGGTACCTTCGCGGTGACCGGCGATGCGGGCAAGGTGGTCGAGCGGGTGATCGAAATGATCGATTCCGGCGCCACGCCGCTGCGGCTTACCTTGGGGGCGTCCGCCTATGAGCGTGTGCGTGAGGCCCTGCAGCAGCGCCTGGCGGAGCTGGAGGCACAGCGTGAGATCGCGCGGTCGGTGGAACGGGAGCCCGAATAGCGCCGGACCCCGCGCATCATCGTGCGCTGCGCGGGGCGTCGTTGTCCGAGTGCAGGCCAGGCGCACTCTGCCGGAGTACATAACCGATGCCGCGCAGCGTATGGATCTCGACGCCGGCATCCTGCAGCGCGCGTCGCAGCCGCGATACATGTGATTCCAGCGCGTTGGATTCCACCTGCTCTTCGAGCCCATACACGGCCTGCTCAAGCGCCTGTCGGCGCACCGTCCGTCCCTGCCTCAGGCATAGAGCTTCCAGCAGCAGCACCTGGCGGCGGGGCAGCGATATCTCTTGGCCATGCACGAACACCTGCCGCGAATCGAAATCGAAGCTCAGTCCGCCGAGCGTCATCATCGGCATCATGCGTGCCGGGCGCCGGCCCAGCGCGCGGATGCGCGCCATCAGTTCGGTCATGTCGAACGGCTTGGCCAGGTAGTCGTCCGCGCCCGCATCGAGTCCTTCCACGCGCGCGCTGACTTCATGCATGGCGGTCAGGATCAGGATGGGCAGATCCGGACGGAGGCTCTTCAAGCGCCCGATGATCGACGCACCGTCACCGTCAGGGAAGTTGCGATCCAGCAGCAGCAGCCGATACTCGGCCTTGCGCACCGCGTGCTCCGTCGCCGCCAATGTCGGCGTCCAGTCCACTTCGATGCACTGCCCGCGCAGCACATCGATCAGTGCGCCTGCGAAGCGCTTGTCATCTTCGGCGAGCAGTATCTTCACTACTGCCTTCCCCCTCTGCGTTGCTGGACGTCCTGTGGCGCGTTCATGACCGGCAGCAGTACCTCGAACAGCGCACCGCCATCCGGGCCATCTGAAACGCGGATACGGCCACCATGCAACGCCGCCACCTCGCGGGCGAGATGCAGGCCCAGGCCGCTGCCGTTCACCGGCGTATCCAGCCGGTAGAAGGGCGAAAAGATGCGTTCGCGCTCCTCCAATGCCACGCCAGGTCCATTGTCGGCGACGGTCACCCGTCCGCCATCATCGACCTGGAAGGCGATCTCGCCGGAGTGCCCCGCGTGGATGACCGCATTGTGCAGGAGATTCTTGAACATCCGTTCCAGCGCTGTGGGGTCGCCAAGCACGAATACGGGCTCGCCGTCGGCTCTGAAGGAAAATGTATAGCCTTCATCGAGTATCACGGGAGCCACTTCGGCAGCCAATGCGTCGCACAGCGCGAACAGATCGATTGCCGTACGGGGCGCTACGCGCCGTGAAAGCCGCTGCAGGTCCAACAGCTGTCCGGCGATGTTCTCCAGCCGCGCCATGTCGCTCAGCAGCCGCAGCTTTTCGGTGCTGTGGGGCAGGCCGCTCAGGCGCGTGCGCAGCACGGCCAGTGGCATGCGAAGCTCGTGGGCTGCATCAGCCAGGAAACGGTCGCGGCTGGAGGACGCCTCCCATATCCGTGCAAGTGCATCGTTGAAGGAATCGGCCAGCGGACGCAGCTCTCCGGGAAGGTCTGCGGTGGGCAGCAGGCCGCCGGCGCGATCAAGGTTGATGTTCGCCGCGCTTGATGCGACGGTCCGGAAGGTGCGAAGGCTGCGGCGAATGGCCAATGGAACAAGCAGCAGCGTCGCCAGCAGGACCGGGAGGAACACCAGCAGTCCGGCGTACTTCATGACCAGCAGCGCGTCGCTGAGAAAGCCGCGTTCCGGCGTTCCGCCGACGGCCGTCCACAACGTTCCCCATTGGCGGAACTGAGTGACGGCCGTAGCAGCCAGGTGCACGTCGTCGCTGCGGAACTGCATGCCGTGGAATCTCGGCAGCGCGGCGATGACGGAGTCAAATTCAGACGGCACGCGGCCATAGACCAGGGTGTCGCCATCCGATGAGCGCGCCACGACCCATGCGGTCGCCTCGTCGTCGAGAAATCCTCGCGGAAGCTGGTCACGGACGATCACCAGTTGGCCGTCACGCCTGTCGATCGCCGATGCTACGTCTTCCGCTAGTTTGCGTGGGACCTCTTTCCTGGACGGGTCCCATATGACGAACATGACGATCAGCAGCGATGTGATGAATGTGGCGATCTGGATGGCCCCCAATCGCCAGGACAGCTGGGCGCTCAGTGATGGTGGGGGCATGGGGGCGGATCGACAGAGGCAATGTTGGTCGTCAGGCCGGACGCAAGGCGGGCGCGGGAAAGGGGGGTGCCGCAGCTGAAACGGGGAATTGCCATCTCTTAAGCTTCCCTCAAGGTTCCCACAAAGTACAACTGCTATTAATGGCTTCACCAGCCATCATGCTGAGGAACCCACGGGGGGCGGGACATCGCAATGTTGACGTACTACCTGAAGATGACGCTTCACAGCATGCGCCGGAACAAGATGCTGACGCTGCTGATGGTGTTGGCGATATCGGTGGGTATCGGCGCCAGCATGACGACGTTGACCGTCGTCCATCTGCTTTCCGGCGATCCGCTGCCCGGACGCAGCCAGGAAATCTACTATCCGCAGGTCGATGTCGATCCGGGCTCGAAGGGGCGCGAGCCCCATGACGTGCTGGATTACCGTACCGCCCATGATCTCTGGTCCACCCGCGCCGCGGCCCAGCAGACCCTGGTGGTCACCAATCCGGTGAAGCTGCGGGTGGAAGGTGGTTCATCGGTTCCGCTGATGCGCTCATCGCTGTCGACGACCACCGACTTCGCGACGATGTTCAACGTGCCGCTGGCGCAGGGCCGCTGGTGGTCCAGCGAGGAAGACGAGGGCAAGGCGCGCGTCGCGGTTATTTCCTCGACCCTCAACCAGCAGCTGTTCGGCGGACGCAACAGCATCGGCGAGTCCATCCGCATCAAGGACACGCCGGTACGGGTGATCGGCGTCATGAAGCCCTGGCGGCCATCGCCGCTGTTCTACAAGGTGCGTGGCGGGCGCTTCAGCGGCGGGCAGACCGGCGGCTTCTTCGCGGCGGCCGACGATGTGTTCCTGCCACTGTCAGCGAGCCTGGACATCAACGCCGGCGACTTCCAGCCCTTCACCTGCTGGGCCGCGCCCGAGCAGCGCGGCCACCTGCAGAACGCGCCCTGCGTATGGGTGCACCTGTGGGTGCGGCTGGGCAGCCCTGCCAAGGTCGCCGCCTACCGGCAGCTGCTGCAGAACTATGCCAGTGACCAGAAAGCCCGCGGGCGCATCGCCCATGCTGACAACACGCGGCTGCGATCGCTGCGGGAATGGCTGGCGTTCAACCAGGTGGTTCCCAGCGACATCAAGCTGCAGACGCTGTTGTCGTTCGCCTTCCTGGGCATCTGCCTGGCCAACGTGATTGGTCTGCTGCTCGCCAAGTTTCTGCGGCACGGCCCGGAAATCGGTCTTCGTCGCGCGCTGGGTGCCAGCCGCTACTCGATATTCGTGCAGTGCCTTGCCGAGGCTGCGCTCATCGGTGCGCTCGGCGGAATCGGCGGCTGGCTGCTGACGCTGGTCGGGTTGAAGGTGATGCGCTCGCAGCCGGTCGCCTACGCGGATCTGGCGCATCTGGATGTCACCATGCTCCTGGTCACCTTCCTGCTGTCGGTGTCCGCCACGCTTGTCGCCGGCGCGATTCCCGCGCTGCGGGCCAGCGTCATCCAGCCGGTCGCACAACTGAAACTTCTCTGAGGGCATCGCATGCAGTTCGGAATCGTGCTGGCGGCACTGAAGAAACATCGCATGGCGACTTTCCTGATCGCCCTGGAGATCGCCTTGGCCTGCGGCGTTCTCTGCAATGCCATCTTCCTGATGATCGAACGCAGCAACGGAATGCAGCTGGTCAGCGGCGTGGACGAGTCCGCGCTGGGCATCGTGCAACTGGCCGGTTTCCAGCCGGAAAACGCCGCCGACATCAATGCGCGGGTACTGGGCGCCATCCGCCAGGTACAGGGCGTCACGGCCGCCGGCGTCATCAGCGCACTACCGTTTGGCAATCCCGGTACGCGCGCCGGCGTCTTTGTGGATGAGGGGCTGCAGCGCAGCGGTGGCGTGCTCGATTTCTACCTGATGGAGCCGGCGGCACTGGATGCGTTGGGCCTCACGCTGGTAGCTGGCCGGCTGCCGACCCCGGACGAGTACGCACCGATCGATGCGTACCTGCCGGCCAATCCCCCGGTACTGGTGACCGAGGAGCTGGCACAGCGCTACTGGCCCGGCGAGAGCGCCCTGGGTCGCAGCATCTGGGCCATGGATACCCGGCTGCAGGTCATCGGGGTGATCGAGCACCTGTCCGTGACCCAGCCTGGCGGAGGCGAGGCGCTCGGCGCGGACTGGTCGCTGGTGGTGCCGGCACAGCCAGGTCCCAAGCTGGCGGGGCGTTACGTGGTGCGCGCCGGAGGCGCCGAACTGCCGCGCGTGATGCGTGACGTAGAGGCGGCGGTGCAGCGTGCTGCCCCGGACGTGGTGTATGACGCCGACGCCAGCCGCAGCGTTCCGCAACTGCGCAGGACCTACTTCGAGGGCGCACGGGTGATGCGCGGCATGCTGGCCGGCGTCATCGTCGCGCTGCTGGGCGCCACCGCGCTGGGAATCGTTGGCCTGGCCAGTTACTGGGTGGACCAGCGCCGCAACCAGATCGGCATACGACGCGCGCTGGGTGCGACGCGCAGGGACATCCTGCGGTACTTCCAGGTAGAGAATTTCATCATCGTGTCGTTGGGAATCGCCGTCGGCGTACTGCTGGCGTACGGGATGAATCTTGTCCTCATGCGCTTCTACGAACTGCCGCGCCTGCCGTTGCTCTATGTACCGGTCAGTGCATTGATGCTGTGGTCGCTGGGACAGCTGGCGGTGCTGGCGCCGGCCCTGCGCGCCGCAGCCATCGCCCCTGTTGCCGCGATCCGCTCGCTATGAGCGCCGTATCCTGCGGCTCTTTCCACGTGCGTTCTTCAGGTGATCTGGCTGCTGCGCAGGTGGGACGCACCAGTTGGATGGTCGATGGGGCGGCTGTCGACATGACGGAAGCACCACCCCCATGCTTGATGCCGTTAATGTGACGTTATAACATTGCGCATCATTTTCCGGGGGGTTGTATGCGGCGCCATGCTCTTGCAGTTGCAGTGTTTCTTTGTGTCCAGGAGGCCCACGCCGCTGACGACGTCACACTTCCAACAGTGGAGGTTGAAGCCGCCCAGATCTCCCGCGTCGACAACCGAGTCCATGTAAACAACGTCCAGGCGCCAAACCGGACGCTGGGTGACATGCTTGAACAGGTGCCTGGCGTACAAAGCAGTGCGTTCGGGCCCAACGCGGGCGCACCGGTGATCCGCGCCCTGAGCGGCAACCGCGTGCAGATCCTTGAGGACGGTCAGTCCATCCTGGGCATGAACGCGCTCAGCGGTGACATCAACGTTCCATTCGACACGCTTTTCGTAAAGGGCGTTACGGTGACCAGGTCCGCCGACACGGTGCGCTTTGGTGGCAACGCGATCGGTGGCAGCGTCAACATCGACACCGGCCTGATCTCGCGGAAGATGGAAGAGAAGGATCAGGAAATGGAGCTCATGCTGCGCAAGGGATTCAACGATGCCGACGCCCAAGGCTTCCGCATGAACTTCAATAACCAGCGCAACGTGTCCACCAACCTGCAGATGTCCGTGCAACGCATTTCACACTACGACATTCCGGGAAACAGCAAGGCAGGTGCCTGCGACAGCCAGCTGTTCCCTGCGGCCGGCGGTGTAAACAGCGCGCTTGCGGACAGCTGCCAGAAGGAAGCGCGGGTGCAGCAGGTCTACAACAAGGCGTCCCAGCCGTTCATCGATCAGTTCATGACCGAGAACCCCGACTGGGCGGACGGCGATTTCTCCTTCTTCACCAACCGACCGACATCGGTCTGGATGGGCAAGACGTACGTGAACCCGGCCAACCCCCAGTACGTGGAGGGGACCCCTTCCTACGTGCAGAACAAGATCAGTCGCGACGTTACGCCCAACTACCGTGGCACCTTGGGCAACAGCTATTTCAAGAACGCACACCTGGCAGCAGGTTCGACCTACTTCTTCGATCGCGGCTATATCGCAGCGAGCATGGACTCGAAGGACAGCGAATACGGCGTTCCGGGGTTCTCCATGGAGAATCTCTCGTTTGGCTCGGATTACAGCGAAGGTCGTCCGGTAGGCGTGAAGCTCAAGCAGGACAAGTACACGCTTGAGGCGAACCTGCAGGATCCGCTGCGCTTCTTCGAGCGGGCCGAGCTGAAGCTGTCCAGGCTGGACAACACTTCGGGCGAATACCTGGGTTCATCGAAGGCCAACGCGTACGATTTCGAGACCAACCAGGCCGAACTCGTTCTCTCCCACGATCCCGCCGGTCCTCTCAGCGGCTTCCTGGGGGCGAGTCATCGTACCCGGGACATCAAGGGAAGCGGGTCGCAGCGGTACCTGCCCGATGTAACAACCGACGCCACGGCCTTCTTCTTCAAGGAAAGCCTCGACGTTGGCTGGGCAACCTTCGACGCCGGGTTCCGGCATGAGCGCATCGATCACCAGATTGAGCAGAGTCGCTTCAAGACCTCGCGCAACTCGCCCAACGTCGCCCTGGAAGATCGTGCGTTCTCGTTGAACAGCCACAGTATCGGCGGCTACTTCGAGCTCGGCAGACTCTTTTCCGCCAGGATCCGTTACTCGGACTCGGAGCGGGCACCGGACGTCAACGAACTGTATGCCAGCAACCCGCACTACTCGATCATGACGCAGGAGGAGGGCAGCCAGACGCTGGATCCGGAACGGGCGAAGACCTCGGAGTTCACGCTCGCCTTCAGCAATGCAGGCTTCGGCACCTCGGCCACCGCCTATGAGATGAAGTACGAGAACTACCTCTATCAGGGCTATTCCGGGCTGCAGACCGCCAACCGCCTGCCGCTCAAGTACTGGAAGCAGACCGACACGACGGTGAAGGGCTTCGAGATCGACGTCTCCCAGGCGCTGGACCTGGGCGCTTTCGGCACGCTCAACCTGTCGGCCTTCTCTGATCTGGTCAAGAACAAGGCTGACAGCCCGGACGCGCTGCGCGCGCACAACGATGGCGAGTATCTGCCCAACATGCCGACCAATCGTTACGGTGCCACCATCGCGTGGGAGAACCGCCGATGGAAGGCACGCGTGTCCAGCACGTACTACGACAAACAGAAGTACCTGGGCAGGGCAGTCAGCGAGGAGGTTCCCCTGGACGGGTTCAACATGCTTGACCTGCTGGTGAGCCGCGAATTGCAGGTCAGCAACGCCTATGTTTCCGGTCTGGAAGTCTTCATCAACGGCTCAAACCTTCTCGATGAGGAGGCCCGCCCGCACAACTCGCCGCTGAAGTACATCGCGCCTCTGCCTGGCCGCGGGTTCCAGGTGGGACTGACCGTGAAGCTGTAGCCAAAGCGGCATCCAGTGGTGGCGCCTTGCGCAAGGTCAGGTGCCCGACTGGCTGGGAAACCGCAGCATCCGGGGACGCGACATCCAGATCGTCGATGGTGCTGTTGTCGATGTGGCCGGGATGATGGGATATCAGGCCGGTGGAGTCCGGCGCAGGTCGACGGCGCCCGAGGCCATGCCGCGGTCGAGTTGCCGGTAGCCGATGGCTTCGGCCAGATGCGGGGTATGAATGTCCGCACTGTTGTCCAGATCGGCGATGGTGCGTGCCACCCGCAGGATGCGGTGCATGGCTCGCGCGGACAGCTGCAGCCGTTCGATGGCCTGTTCCAGCAGCGATTGATCGGCATCACCCAGGCATGCGCAGCGGCGCAGCGCCGTGCGGTCCAGATGCGCGTTGAGGGCACCGCGCTGGGCCTGCCGCTCGCGCGCGACGAGCACGCGGGCGCGAACCTGGGCGCTGCATTCTCCTGTAGGTGTGTCTTCGCGCAGCTCTTCCGGCGACAGCCGCGATACGGATACGTGCAGGTCGATGCGGTCCAGCAGCGGGCCAGACACACGTGCCCTATAGCGCTGGATGCGTTCAGCGGTGCACAGGCAGCGGTTGCTGCGGTCGCCCGCCCAGCCGCACGGGCACGGATTCATCGCCGTGACCAGCTGGAATCGGGCGGGGTAGACCACGCTGCGCGCGGCACGACTGATGCGGATGTGCCCGGATTCAAGTGGCTCGCGCAGGACTTCCAGCGCGTTGCGGCTCCACTCCGGCAGCTCATCGAGGAACAGCACACCGTGGTGCGCCAGCGATATCTCGCCGGGATGTGGCGGGTTGCCGCCACCCGCCAGCGCGGCCGGGCTGGCACTGTGGTGCGGCGCGCGGAAGGGCCGCTGGCGCGCGCGGCGGGGGGGGCGGGCGGAGGGGCGGGGGGCGCTTGGGGCGCGGGTCCAGGCCGCTGCCGCTGATGGAGGTGATGGCGGCCGTCTGCAGCGCTTCGGCCTGGCTGGCCTCGGGCAGGATGCCGGACAGCCGCGATGCGAGCAGGGTCTTGCCGCAGCCCGGACTGCCGATCAGCAGCAGATGGTGACCTCCGGCGGCGGCCACCTCCAGCGCGCGGCGCGCATGCGCCTGCCCGCGCACATCGGCCAGATCCAGCGGCGGCTCGGTCTCCACCGGAGCGCATTCGGCACGCGGCAGCCGGCCCGGATCGCCCACGGACGCGCAGGCCTCCAGCAGGGTGCGGGCCACGCGGACGTCCGCATGTTCGGCCAGTGCTGCCTCGGCGGCATTGGCGGGGGGAACGAACAGCGTGCGGCCGGCTTCGGCGGCGGCGATGGCCGCGGACAGCACACCGTCCACCGGGCGCAGTTCGCCGGTGAGCGCGAGTTCGCCCAGGTACTCATGGCGGACCACCTGCTGCGGATCGAGCTGGCCGCTGGCGGCGAGGATGCCGAGCGCGATGGCCAGGTCGAAGCGGCCGCCTTCCTTGGGAAGATCGGCTGGCGCAAGGTTGATGGTGGTGCGACGCTGCGGGTAGTCGAAGCGGGCACAGAGCAGGGCCGCGCGTACGCGTTCGCGTGATTCGCGCACGGCGGTTTCGGCCATGCCGACGATCTGCGTGGCCGGCAGGCCGCCGGACAGATGGACCTCCACGCGCACCAGCGGCGCGTCTGCGCCAGCGCGGGCGCGGCTGTGGACCAGCGCGAGACTCATGCGTCGATATCCGGGTGCGGTGTTGCCGCCAGCATGCCGCGCGGCGGCGGTCCGGTAAGTCGGAGAACAGCGCAGCAGGCATGGGGAATGTGCCTTCGTTCGTCTCCCAAAAAAAAAAGGGGAGGGGGGTGGTTTATTGGAAT
>JAEZCF010000133.1 GCA_023430045.1 Pseudomonadota bacterium
CCCAGACGCCGTTGCCGTTGCCGTTGCCTTTGCAGTTGCAGTTGCAGTTGCAGTTGCAGTTGCAGTTGCCAGAAGCAGGGTGCCGGGGCGCAGCCCCGGCGAACCCACCCCTTACAGCGATTCGAAAACGCCCGCCGCACCCATGCCTGTGCCGATGCACATCGTCACCATGCCGTACTTCTGCTGGCGACGACGCAGACCATGCAGCAGCGTCGCAGTACGGATCGCACCCGTCGCACCCAGCGGATGGCCCAGCGCGATCGCACCGCCCAGCGGGTTGACCTTGGCCGGGTCCAGCCCACAATCGCGGATCACCGCCAGCGACTGCGCGGCGAATGCCTCGTTGAGCTCGATCCAGTCCAGCTGATCCTGGGTCAGGCCAGCCTGCTTCAGCGCCTTCGGAATCGCAGCGATCGGGCCGATGCCCATCACTTCCGGACGCACGCCGGCCACCGAGAAACTGACAAAGCGCGCCAGCGGGGTCAGCCCGTAGTCCTTCACCGCCTGCTCGGATGCCAGCAGCACCGCACCTGCACCATCGCTCATCTGCGACGAATTGCCGGCGGTGACCGTGCCACCGAACTGGCCGTTGCGGAACACCGGGCGCAGCTTGGCCAGGCCTTCGGCGGAGGAGTCCGGACGCGGGCCTTCGTCGGTGTCAGCCAGCTTGTTGCGGGTGATGATGCGGCGGCCATCGGCCAGGTCGGGCTGGTGCGAGACGATCTCGTAGGGGCTGATTTCGTCCTTGAATTCGCCCGCCTGGATCGCGGCCATGGCCCTCTGGTGCGATGCCAGCGCGAACGCGTCCTGGTCTTCGCGCGAGACCTTCCACTCTTCAGCGACCTTCTCGGCGGTGATGCCCATGCCGTAGGCAATGGCGACGTGGTCGTTGTCGAACACGCTCGGGGCCATCGCGATCTTGTTGCCCATCATCGGCACCATCGACATCGATTCGGTGCCGCCGGCCAGCATCAGGTCGGCGTTGCCCAGACGGATCTGGTCAGCGGCCATGGCCACCGCCTGCAGGCCGGAGGAACAGAAACGGTTCACCGTCTGCGCGGCGATGGTGTCCGGCAGGCCGGCCAGCAGCACGCCGATGCGCGCCACATTCATGCCCTGCTCGGCTTCCGGCATGGCGCAGCCGATGATCGCGTCATCGATGCGGTTGACGTCCACGCCCGGCGCCTGCGCGACAACGCTGCGCAGCACGTGGGCCAGCATGTCGTCGGGACGGGTATTGCGGAACATGCCCTTGGGCGCCTTGCCTACCGGAGTGCGGGTGGCGGCGACGATGTAGGCGTCCTGGATGTGCTTGGTCATTGCGGTGATCTCTTGAATAGGGTTTGGAAGAGGTTGCCGGCCAGCGGCCGGCACTACCGATGTCTTCCGTCAGTTCCGCAGCGGCTTGCCGGTCTTGAGCATGTGCGCGATACGGGCCTGGGTCTTTTCCTGCTGCGCCAGTTCAACGAAGTGCCTGCGCTCAAGGGTCAGCAGCCACTCTTCGTCCACCAGCGTGCCGCGGTCCACTTCGCCGCCGCACAGCACGGTGGCGATGCGCTCGGCGATCTCGTAGTCGTACGGGCTGATGAAGCGGCCTTCCAGCATGTTGACCAGCATCATCTTGAACGTCGCGATGCCTACGTCGCCGGCCACCTGGATGCGGCGTGCCGGCAGCGGCGGACGGTAGCCCGCTTCGGCCAGCGCACGGGCTTCGGCCTTGGCGATGTGCAGCGCCTCGTAGCTGTTGAACACCACCTTGTCGGTACTGCGCAGCAGGCCCAGTTCCTGGGCGTTGACCGCGGAGTTGGACACCTTGGCCATCGCCACGGTCTCGAAGGTCTTCTTCAGTTCGGCGAACACATCACCGCCCGGACCTGCGGCCTGAGAGGCGCGCACCGCCAGTTCCTTCAGTCCGCCACCGGCCGGCAGCAGGCCGACACCGGCCTCGACCAGGCCGATATAGCTTTCCAGGAAGGCCACCGTCTTCGCGCTGTGCATCTGGAATTCGCAGCCGCCGCCCAGCGCCAGGCCGCGCACGGCGGACACCACCGGCACCAGCGAGTACTTGATGCGCTGGCTGGTGCGCTGGAAGTTGGCGACCATTTCCTCGAACTGGTCAACCTTGCCGGCCTGCAGCAGGCCGAGCGCGCCGGCCAGGTCGGCGCCGGCGGAGAAGGGTTCCTTCTGCTGCCAGATCACCAGGCCCTGGAAATCCTTCTCGGCACGCGCGATGGCGTCCTGCAGGCCATTGAGCACGTGGTCGGAAACGGTGTTCATCTTGGTCTTGAAGCTGACCACCGCAATGCCGTCGCCGTCATGCCACATGCGCACGCCGTCGTTCTCGAACACGGTCTCGCCCGGCGCGAACTGCTCGCCCAGCAGCGGGTCCGGGAAGCGCTGACGCTGGTATACCGGCAGCGCCGAACGTGGCAGCTTGGTGTTGCGCGAGGGGCTGTAGCTGCCCTCGGCGGCATGCACGCCGTCGCGGCCGTCGAATACCCAGTCCGGCAGCGGCGCGCTGCTCATGCTCTTGCCGGCCACGATGTCATCGGCGATCCACTGCGCGACCTGCTTCCAGCCTGCGGCCTGCCAGGTTTCGAACGGGCCCAGCGACCAACCGTAGCCCCAGCGGATGGCCAGGTCGACGTCGCGAGCGGTCTCGGCGATGTCGGCCAGGTGGTAGGCGCTGTAGTGGAACAGATCGCGGAAGGTCGCCCACAGGAACTGCGCCTGCGGGTGCTGGCTCTCGCGCAGCTTGGCGAACTTCTCGGCCGGGTTCCTGATCTTCAGGATCTCGACCACTTCCGGCGCGGCGGTGCGGTCTGCCGGGCGGTAGTCCTGCTTTTCCAGGTCCAGCACCAGGATGTCCTTGCCAACCTTGCGGAAGATGCCGGCGCCGGTCTTCTGGCCGAGCGCGCCCTTGGAAATCAGCGCATCCAGCCACTTCGGCGACTTGAAGAACGCGTGCCACGGATCGTCCGGCAGGGTGTCGCCCATGGTCTTGATGACGTGGGCCATGGTGTCCAGGCCGACCACGTCGGAGGTGCGGTAGGTCGCCGACTTCGGGCGGCCGACCAGCGGACCGGTCAGCCCATCCACCTCATCGAAGCCCAGGCCGAATTCCTGCGTGTGGTGGATGGTGGACAGGATCGAGAACACGCCGATGCGGTTGCCGATGAAGTTCGGGGTGTCCTTGGCGTACACCACGCCCTTGCCGAGCGTAGTCACCAGGAAGGCTTCCAGCCCTTCCAGCACCGCCTTGTCGGTGGTGGTGGCAGGAATCAGTTCGGCCAGGTGCATGTAGCGCGGCGGATTGAAGAAGTGCACGCCGCAGAAGCGGTGGCGCAGCTGTTCGGGCAGCACGTCGGCCAGCTTGTTGATGCCCAGGCCCGAGGTGTTGGAGGCCAGCACCGCGTGATCGGCCACGAACGGGGCGATCTTTTTGTAGAGGTCCTGCTTCCAGTCCATGCGCTCGGCGATGGCCTCGATGATCAGGTCGCAGTCCTTGAGCTGATCAAGGCCGGACTCGTAGTTGGCCGGGGTGATGGCTTCGGCCAGCGACTTGCTGGCAAGCGGGGCAGGGCTGAGCTTGCCGAGGTTGGCGACGGCCTTCAGCACGATGCCATCGGCCGGACCTTCCTTGGCAGGCAGGTCGAACAGCACGGTGTCGACGCCGGCGTTGGTCAGGTGGGCGGCGATCTGGGCGCCCATGACGCCGGCACCCAGCACGGCGGCACGGCGGACTAGCAGGGAATTGGACATGTCGATAAGCCTTTGTTGGTCAGCGTTACTGGGTGGAATCTGAAAGAGGCGGGCAGGTGGCGCTGCGTGCGGCGGCACGGAAGCCGGCTTCGGCGAAATGGATCAGTTCACGGGCGGCCTGTGCACGATGCGCCGCTTCGGTGACACCGGCGGGTCGTTTGATCAGGCCGAAATCAGCCATGGCATAGGTGAGTGAGCCGGCGAGGAAATCCAGCCGCCAGTACAGCTCTTCCTTGCTCAGCGCCGGCAGGCAGGCGGCGATCGCCTTGCCGAACTCGCGCAGCACATGCCCATAGTGATCGGACAGGAACCGGCGCAGGTTGTCGTTCTTCTCCGCGTAGGCGCGCGCGATCACCCGGACGAATGCACCGCCGTTCTGGCGGTCCTGCGCCATCGCCAGCGCGGGCTCCACGAAGGCCGCCAGCACCGGGCGCAGGTCGCCGGGCTGTTCGCGCCGTGCGCTTTCCAGCTGGGTCAGCCGCGCGGCGGTCATTTCGTCCATGCGCCGGCGGAAGACTTCGTTGACCAGGTTCTCCTTGGAGCCGAAGTGATAATTCACCGCCGCGATGTTCACGTCAGCCTGGCTGGTCACCTGGCGCAGCGAGGTGCCGGCGAATCCATGCAGGGCGAACAGTTCCTCGGCGGCGCCGAGGATGCGGTCCTTGGTGGAGAAGTGGGCGGGCTTGACCATGGGTGAAAGAGTTCAATCAAACGATTGTTTGATAATAGGCCCATGACGGTGCGGTGGCATTGTGCGGCGCACAATGATGGCGTCTGTCTGTTCATCCGGATGACCCCTTCGTCTGGAACCGGTAGTGCCGGCCGCTGGC
>JAEZCF010000002.1 GCA_023430045.1 Pseudomonadota bacterium
GTCGAAATGACCCCGTACGACCTGACCAAGGGTCGCATCACCTACCGCATGAAATAAGCGGTCCGGGGGTTGTTCCCGCCAGAAGGCCAGCCAGGTGCTGGCCTTTTCGCGTGGGCGCCATTCAGCCATCGCCCCACCCCTGCCAAGCGTCACCCTGACCCTGTGCACCCTGACGTCGGTCAGGATGCCTTGATGCAGATTCACCCTGGCGCGAAAACGCCCATTGTGGCCCTCGATCCAATCCGGATCCCGACCCGATGGCCCCCGCCATGAAACGCCTGCCTTCCCTGCTCCTGCTTGCTGCCTGCCTGGCCACCGCTGCCTCGGTCCAGGCCGCCGAACCGGCCGCTGCCGGCGACTGCATCACCTTGTCCCCGGATCAGCAGCTGGTGCGCAATGGGGCCGACCGCGATGTACTGCTCCGCAATGGCGACCAGCACTACCTGGTCCGTTTCGAGCGCTCCTGCAGCAGCGCAGCCATGTCCCCGAAACTGGCCTTTGTCACTCCCGGCCGGGATGGCCAACTCTGTGGCGCAGGAGCCAGCAGGCTGCGCACGAACGGACAAAGCTGCACGATCAGTGTGGTCGAGCCGATCACCGCCGAAGAATTCACCCGCAAGGCGCGCGCCCGCCAGTAACCGCACCGAAGGCTGCCGCGCACCCAAAAAAAAGCCCCCTTGCGGGGGCTTTTCAATGGCGGTGCAGGCATCTGCCGCGCGGCATCTACCGCACGGTCAGACCGTGGCCGGCAGCAGGCGCTCCGGCTCGGCTTCGGTCTCGACGAACAGCTGGTCGTCGCGCACATCGATGCTGACCTTGCCACCGTTGACCAGCTTGCCGAACAGCAGTTCGTCGGCCAGCGGACGCTTGATCTTGTCCTGGATCACGCGGGCCATCGGGCGGGCACCCATCAGCGGATCGAAGCCATGGTGGGCCAGCCAATCGCGCGCCGTCGGCGTGGCCGACAGGCTGACGTGCTTTTCCTGCAGCAGCATTTCCAGCTCGATCAGGAACTTGTCCACCACGCGCAGGATGTGCTCGAAGCCCAGCGCCTGGAACTGCACGATCGCATCCAGACGGTTGCGGAACTCCGGCGTGAAGCTCTTGCGGATCACTTCCATCGCGTCGGTGGCATGGTCCTGGCGGGTGAAGCCGATGGAACGCCGCGAGGCCTGGGCCGCGCCGGCATTGGTGGTCATCACCAGCACCACGTTCTTGAAGTTCGCCTCACGGCCGTTGGTGTCGGTCAGCACACCGCGGTCCATGACCTGCAGCAGGATGTTGAAGATGTCCGGGTGGGCTTTCTCCACCTCGTCCAGCAGCAGCACGCAGTGCGGGGTCTTGACGATCTTCTCGGTCAGCAGGCCGCCCTGGTCGAAGCCGACATAGCCCGGAGGGGCGCCGATCAGACGGCTGATCGAATGCGACTCCATGTACTCGCTCATGTCGAAGCGGACCAGCTCGATGCCCAGCTGCAGCGCGAGCTGCTTGGTCACCTCGGTCTTGCCCACGCCGGTCGGGCCGGAGAACAGGAAGTTGCCGATCGGCTTTTCCGGATTGGCCAGGCCCGAGCGGGCCAGCTTGATCGCCGAGGACAGCGTCTCGATGGCCGGGTCCTGGCCGAAGATCACCATCTTCAGGTTGCGCTCCAGATGCTGGAGCACGTCCTTGTCGGTGGCGCTGACCTGCTTGGCCGGGATCCGCGCCATCTTGGCGACGATGGTCTCGATCTCCTCGATGTCGATCAGCTCCTTGCGCTCGCCGTCCGGCAGCAGCCGCTGGCGGGCACCGGCCTCGTCGATCACGTCGATCGCCTTGTCCGGCAGCAGGCGGTCGTTGATGTGCTTGACCGACAGGTCCACGGCGGCCTGCAGCGCGTCATCGGCATAGGTCACGCCGTGGTGCGCTTCGTACTTGGGCTTGAGGCCCTGCAGGATTTCGTAGGTCTCGCCCACCGTCGGCTCGACGATGTCGATCTTCTGGAAGCGGCGGGCCAGCGCCCGGTCCTTCTCGAAGATGCCGCGGTATTCCTGGAAGGTGGTCGAGCCGATGCAGCGCAGCTCGCCCGAGGCCAGGGCCGGCTTGATCAGGTTGGAGGCGTCCATGGTGCCGCCCGAGGCCGAACCGGCACCGATGATGGTGTGGATCTCATCAATGAACAGCACCGCGTTGGGCAGCTTCTTCATCGCGGTCAGCACGCCCTTCAGGCGCTTTTCGAAATCACCGCGGTACTTGGTCCCGGCCACCAGCGCGCCCAGGTCCAGCGAGTAGATCACCGCATCGGCGAGCACATCCGGCACCGACCCCTCCACGATGCGCTTGGCCAGGCCTTCGGCAATGGCGGTCTTGCCCACGCCGGCCTCGCCCACGTAGAGCGGGTTGTTCTTGCGGCGGCGGCACAGGACCTGGATGGTGCGCTCGATCTCATCGGCACGGCCGACCAGCGGGTCGATCTTGCCGTTGCGGGCCTGGTCGTTGAGGTTGCTGGCGAACTCGGCCAGGGCATCGCCCTTGCCCTCGCCTTCCGCACCCTCGGCGCGGCCCTCGCCATCGGCGGCGGGCGGCACTTCGCCCTCCTCGCCCAGCTTGGCAATGCCATGGGAGAGATAATTGACGATATCCAGCCGGGTCACGTCCTGCTGGTTGAGGTAGTACACGGCATGCGAGTCCTTCTCGCCGAAGATCGCGACCAGCACGTTGGCGCCAGTGACTTCCTTCTTGCCCGAGGACTGCACGTGGTAGACCGCGCGCTGCAGCACGCGCTGGAAGCCCAGGGTCGGCTGGGTATCGCGCCCATCATCTTCGGACAGGCGCGAGACGGATGCCTCGATGGCCTGTTCCAGTTCCTGGCGCAGGCGCTCGGCGTCCGCACCGCAGGCCTTGAGGACGGCTTGGGCGGACGGGTTGTCGAGCAGTGCCAGCAGCAGGTGTTCCACCGTCATGAATTCATGCCGGGCCTCACGGGCGCGCTTGTAGCACTGTCCGATGGTGTGTTCGAGGTCTTTACTGAACATGATTAACTCCGGCGGCAGTTAGGAACAATATGCGGCCAACCTTCACGATTTCCATCACCCTAGCGGATCAGTGCGTTCAGACGGCGTTAGCACTCCACCGATCGCGCCAATCCATTGGACGGCCTCCATCATGCACGAACTTGCCGCCACGAAATGGCAGCTTCAACGTGATGGTGATGTCATCGTGACGCCACGCCGGGCCAGCGCTGGCCGGTGCAGCGGCCGGGCGGCAGCCCGGCGATGCTCAAGTGGGTGCGGATGCCGGAGAACCGAATGGCTCCGGCTCGGCTGGGGCCGGCCGCACGGCTGTCGCCATGGCTGGAACAGTGCGGATCGCTGGCGCGCCTGTGGCGGGGCCAAGGGCGGCTCAGCCGCTGGCCTTCTCCATCGTGCACAGCAGCGGGTGCTGGTTCATGCGCGAGAATTCATTGACCTGGGCGACCTTGGATTCGGCGACCTCGCGGGTGAACACCCCGCACACGCCGCGGCCGCGGGTATGCACGTGGAGCATCACCTGGGTGGCCTGGTCCAGGTCCATCGAGAAGAAGTGCTGCAGGACCGTCACCACGAAATCCATCGGGGTGTAGTCGTCGTTCAACAGCATCACCTGGTACAGCGGCGGCGGCGCGACCTCGGGACGTGCAGGCTCAAGCAGCACGCCGTGGTCGTGATGAGTTTCGTGGGAAGTCTCGCGGGGCATCCCCCCATTATAGGGCCCCGCCCGGCCGGATTGGACGTTGCCCCCTGCGGCCTTCACAATCTGCACTCTCCAACCAGATGTTCACAGGGATTTCATGAAAAGGATTGCTGCCGCACTGCTGCTGGCCGTCACTGCCACCGGCGCCCATGCGGCCGACGCGGACAAGGCCGTCGGGCGAGCGCTGGACACGCTCAAGTACACCTACGAGGTGGACGAGGACGGCGATTACAAGATGGTGTTCGACATGGATGACGGCCGCAGCCAGCTGGCCTTCGTGCGCTCCACCGTCGAGGAGTTCGGCAAGCACAGGATCCGTGAGATCTGGTCGCCGGCCTACAATTCGCCGGGCAAGCAGTTCCCCGCTGCGGTCGCCAACCGCCTGCTCGAAGACTCGCAGGATGCCAAGATGGGCGCCTGGGTGAAGCAGGACCAGCTGGCGATGTTCGTGGTGAAGGTCGATGCCAACGCCACCCCCGAAGCGCTCAGCGACGCGATCGATGCGGCCGTGCGTACGGCCGATGCCATGGAGCTCGAGCTGACCGAGCAGGACGAATACTGAGGTGAATGCCGTGCAGGAACCGCGCTGGACGCCCCATGTCACCGTCGCCACCGTGGTGGTGCGTGACGGGCGTCTGTTGCTGGTCGAGGAGGCGATCGACGGCCGCCAGGTGCTGAACCAGCCCGCTGGCCACCTGGAGCCCGACGAGAGCCTGGCCGCCGCCGCGTGCCGGGAAACGCTGGAAGAGACCGGCTGGACGGTGCGCCTGAGCGCCTTCATCGGCACCTACCAGTGGACCGCCCCGGACGGCACGCCGTTCCTGCGCTTTGCCTATGCGGCCGAGCCGGTCTCGCACGATCCCGCCCGTCCGCTGGACACCGGGATCCTGCGGGCCGTGTGGCTGACCCCGGCCGAACTGAAGGCCGACCCCGGCCGCCTGCGCAGCCCGCTGGTCTGGCAGGTGGTGGCCGACTATCTGGCTGGCCAGCGCCACCCGCTCTCCATCGTCAAGGAGGCCGCATGAGCCCCCCACGGATCATGGTCGGTGTCTCCGGCGGCGTGGATTCCTCGGTCGCGGCCTGGCGGCTGGTCCAGCAGGGCGAGCCGGTGGCGGGACTGTTCATGCAGAACTGGGCCGATGACGGCAGTGGCGACTGCCGTGCCGAAGATGACCGCCGCGATGCGGTGGCGGTCTGCGGCCTGCTCGGCATCCCGTTCCACTTCCGCGATTTTTCCAGCGAGTACTGGCAGGGCGTGTTCGAGCATTTCCTGGCCGAGTACGCGGCCGGCCGCACGCCCAACCCGGACGTGCTGTGCAACCGCGAAGTGAAGTTCAAGCATTTCCTCGACGCCGCGCGCGAGCTCGGCGCCGAACGCATCGCAACCGGCCATTACGCGCGGATCGCCCAGGTGGGCGGCCGCTGGGCGCTGCTGCGCGGCGCCGACCGCAGCAAGGACCAGAGCTACTTCCTGCACCAGCTGGGCCAGGAACAGCTGGCCGCCACCCTGTTCCCGATCGGCGACCTGCAGAAGAACGACCTGCGCCGGATCGCACGGGATGCACGCCTGCCGACCCACGCCAAGAAGGATTCGACCGGGATCTGCTTCATCGGCGAACGCGACTTCCGCGAGTTCCTCGGCCGCTACCTGCCGGCCAGGACGGGCGAGATCCGCGATCCCGATGGCGCCCTGATCGCCGAACATCCTGGCGTGTTCTATTTCACGCTCGGCCAGCGCGAGGGCCTGAACATCGGTGGCGTGCGTGGCCGGCCGGCGGCCCCGTGGTACGTCGTCGGCAAGGACGTGGCCAGCAACGTGCTGTACGTGGACCAGGACCGCGAGAGCCCGTGGCTGCAGTCCACCCGCCTGCATTCGGAGGCCGCCCACTGGATCGCCGGCGCCCCGCCCGCGCGCCGCTTCGAGTGCACCGCCCAGACACGTTACCGCCAGCCCGACGAGCCGTGCACCGTCACCGTGCGCGACGATGGCACCGTGGACGTGCGCTTCGCGCGCCCGCAGCGTGCCGTCACCCCGGGCCAATCGCTGGTGTTGTATGACGATGAGGTCTGCCTTGGTGGCGCCGTCATCGCCGCCACCGATGCGCCGCTGGAACAACGCCTTCGCGCCACCCCTTCTCCTTTCGAGGTATCTGCTGCATGAGTTTTTCCGTCGACGACCGCGTACTCGCTCTGGCCGGCATCGCCCAGGCCCTGCAGCAGGTGCGCCGCATCGCCGAAACCGGCCACTCCGAAGCCGCCGTGGTCCGCACCGCGGTGGAGAGCGTGTTCCGCATCGATGCGGCCAGCCCGCAGGACATCTACGGCAGCGCCAGCAATGTCGCCCCCGGCCTGCGCCTGCTGCACAACTACCTCAGCAGCCAGGGCCAGGACGAGCAGTTGCCGCGCCTGGCGCTGTCGGTGCTGCAGCTTGAGCGCCGCTTCGTGCGCGAGGACGCGATCGTGGCCAAGGTCAGCACCGGGATCGAGCGCGCCCGCGCCCAGGCCGGCGAGCTGGGCGACAGCGCCCACCCGGACGTGCTCGCCGCGCTGGGTGGCCTGTACGCGGACACCATCAGCAACCTCAAGCCGCGGGTGATGGTCCAGGGCAACCCGCACTACCTCGGCCAGGCGGGCGTGGTCGCCGAGATCCGTGCGCTGCTGCTGGCCGCAGTCCGTTCCGCGGTGCTGTGGCGCCAGACCGGTGGCCAGTACTGGGACTTCCTGTTCTCGCGCAAGACGATGCTGGAAGCGGTCGCGCGCCAGCTGCGCTGAGCTCGGCAGCCACCCATCGGGTGGCTCCACCCGGGGGGCCGGGACGCGCGGTTTTTGATCGAATGTGTTGTGCAGGACTAAAGCAAACGGGGGTACGGCCGATACAGCATCCGTGCACCTCCCCGAGAACGTCCATGTACTCACGCCTCTTCATCCGCCTGGCCGCCCCCCTGGTCCTGACCCTTCTGCTTCCCTTTGCCATCGGCTTCGAGTGGCCCGCCGCCCTGCGCTGGGCGATCCTGAGCACGATGACGCTCAGCTGGCTCGGGTTTGCCTGGTGGAGCGCCCGCGCCCAGACCCAGCATTCGCCTGAACAGGCCCGCATCATGCGCGAGCAGGACCAGCTGCTGACCGAGCTGCGCTCGTTCGTCGGCAACGAAATCGACGGCTCGCGTGGCGAAGTCGAACGTGCCCGCGACCTGATCCGTCATGCGGTCGGTGGCCTGGGCAGCAGCTTCGATGCGATGAACCGCAAGTCGCGCCAGCAGAGCCAGGCCCTGGCCCGCATCGTCGACCGCGCCGGCGAAGAAGGCGGTGCCGGCGTCGACGTGGCCCGTTTCGCCCAGCACGCCAGCCAGCGGATGGAGCAGCTGGTCGAGGCGCTGGAACAGGTCAGCGGCCAGAGCAGCAACACCGTGCAGCACATCGACCAGATGGCCCAGCACCTGGATGGCATCTTCGCGCTGCTGGAGGACGTCAAGTCGATCGCCGACCAGACCAACCTGCTGGCCCTGAACGCGGCCATCGAAGCCGCACGTGCCGGTGAAGCCGGCCGTGGCTTTGCGGTGGTCGCCGACGAAGTCCGCAACCTGTCCGAGCGCTCGACCACCTTCAACGAGCAGATCCGCAAGCTGGCGCACAGCTCCAAGGACGCCATCGCCAAGGTGCGCGAGACGGTCTCGCACATGGCCTCCCGCGATATGGACCGTTCCCGCGAAGCGCGCCACGAAGCGGCGCAGATGCTGGAGAACGTGGCCCAGATCAATGCCTCGCTCGGTGACGGCATGCGCGAGATCTCCGAATGCGGTCGCGCCATCGACAGCAGCGTCGCTGAAGCCGTGCGCGCCCTGCAGTTCGAAGACATCGCCACCCAGGCCCTGGGCGGCGTGCACACCCACCTGGACCGCCTGACGGCGATCAACCGCGAGGCCGTCGCCCTGCAGGAGCTGCTGCATCGCAGTGGCGGCGTGTTCGACGAGGAGGTCGTGACCGCCCTGCAGCGCACCGGCAGCCGCCTGCGTGACATGCGCACCGAGTGGGAGCGCCCGCCGCACAAGGCGGTCGCCCAGCAGAGCATGGCCGCAGGCGCGGTCGAGCTGTTCTGATCCAGATGTCCCGTGCCGACCCCGGCACAGCCAACGGCCCCGGTTTCCCCGGGGCCGTTGCGCTTGCACGACCCGCCTTGGCTGCAGATGATTACCCGATGTTGAACGCGTCCGTGTTGTCCGTTGCATCCGTTGTCCCCGCCGAGCTGGAGCCGGCGGTGCAGCGCACTGAGACTGTCACCGCCGTTGCGGCGCCTGCCGCTGCGGCAGCGCCGGCTGCCCCGCTGCAGGGCCGCGCCCTGATCGCACGGCTGGAGCAGCTGGCCCAGCAGGAACTCGCGCAGCTGGCCAAGCGCCCCGCGCCGGGCATCGTCGCCCTGCCCTCCGCCGTCGACCCCGCCCTGGCCGGGCTGGCCTGGGATCTTGGCCTGAGCGGTGATGATCTGGATGCGGCGGCGCGCTGACGCTGCCTGCCCGATCTGCGCTGCGGGTCGCCGAGCGCACTCGGTCGCGCCCTGAGTTGATCTACTGAAACGCCGGTCGATTGCGACAAGCAGCATCGACATCTGCCGCGGCTGCCATCAACCTCCGCGTTCCTCCCTGCAAACCCAGCGCGATGATGACGCCTGCCTTGCGCCTCGCAATCGTCCTTCAACCGTTCGCGGACGATGCGCAACCGTGGATCCTGGAGCCGGCAACGCTTCAGGCGCTGAGCACCACCATCGACGAGACCGGGGGATTTCAGCAGCGCTACGCAGCGCTCGTCGACGTCACCAGCCCCGCACTGGGCACTGTCGATGCCACAGTCGAGGTCTCCGCCGCACAGCTTGATGACGGCACACCGGTTGTTGTCTTTGAAGACGAAGAAGGCGACGGAAGTGCCCGCTTCCTGGTTCTGCAAGCCCAATGGCAGGGATTTCCGGCAGGCACCCTGCTGCAAGGGCGGGATCCTGCCATGGCCGTCGTCACGCGTGCTGATGGCGATGCGTCGGGGATGCGAGCGCAGGCGCTGCTCGGCAGCCTTGAGCTGTTGAAGATGGCGACACCGCAGCGGGATCGGTCCCATCTGCACGCGGTGGCGCATCGCGTACCGGACGACCTGCCGGGGTTCCTGGCCGCATTCACTGCCAGCACGGCGGGCGAACCGGTGGATGGCGCTCTGCTTGACCGCTGGCAAGGCCGGCTGCCTGATACGCTGCTGGCGCTGTGGCAACGCGACGGTCTGGCGCGCTACCTGGAAGACCGGTTGATGCTGGTCGATCCTGAGCGCTATTCCGCCACACTTGCGCCGCTGCTGGTGAACAGCCGGCTGGAAGGCGTTGATACCTTCCATGCATTTGCAGTAACGGCCTTCGGCCAAGTCTTCGTCTGCGGTGAGAACACCGCCGTGGAAATCATTGCCGACCCGTACACCGGTGCCATCCAGGTGCACCCGTCGATGCTCGCGGCAAGCGACGCTGACGAGCGCAATGGGCGGTTGCGTTTTCTGCTGACCCTGCTCGAGCCGGAAGAGCTGGACGTGACGGACATGCAGGGCGACTCGGTGTATGCCATGACCCGCGACCGGCTGGGTCCGTTGGCGGCAGATGACGTCTACACCCCCGGCCCTGAGGGCCTGGTGGAAGGCTGGGAGACCCGACTGATCCGGCAGGACGCGTTCAAGGCATGGGAATGGTCAAAGCACTGGGGGACGCGGTGATGCTTGGCAGACCCTCATGAACATTGACCGCGAACGCGCACTTGAGACCTTTGACGACTTTCTGATGCTCATGGACGGGCAGCTGGCTTGGCTGATCGATCAGGCGCAGGCGCGTGGCGTGGATCTGGATGGCCGTGTGGAAAGCCTTGATCGTCTTGAGGAGCTCCACGACGTCATGGCCGCGACCCTCGATGAAGACGAATGCTCCGCCCTGCATGTGGTATTCGCTCGATACCTGGGGGAATGTGTCCGTACCTGTCATGGCGGCCAATGGATGCTCCCGCTGGATGACCCGAAGGACGTGAACTTCAACATGCCGGTAATCATCGGGCATTCCTCCTGCACCTGGCTGGAGTTCAACCCTATTCACACCATTCGCTCCTATTCGCTGCGTCCTTACGCGGGAAAGATCCGCGACATTGTGAAGCACAGCGTTGCGCCGGCGATATTGGATCTCAGCGATCTGACCGACGAATGAGGGCATCCAAGCAGCGCACCTCCCCGTTCGATCGGGGTCCAGCGGCACCCGATCTGGATGTGCCACTGTCGGGCTGTCCTCTCTGCCCTCGCCGGCCTGCAGCGATACCGGCCTGAAGAAGGAACGGCATGAAGAACGGAGGGGACCGGGGCCGATGACGGCTGGACTGACATCTACCGCATGGCCGTGCAGACCTACGAAGGCGACACGGTTGCGAAGATACCGGGGCCCCGGCGTCAGGACCCAATACGGACGCGTGGATAGGTAGAGCCGACCGTTGGTCAGCTGCCGCGGAAACGGCCGACCAACGGTTGGCTCCACTGCGGACCGTCCGCGTCCGGCCAATGGGCCGCGGGTCGCGCGCGCTCAGACGGCGTGGCTCAGCGCGACCACCGCCTCCAGCGGTGCGATACGCGTGTCGCCGGCCTTCAACCACTGCGCCAGATCGCGCGGCGCCAGCGGGCGCGAGTACAGGTAGCCCTGGATCTCATCGCAGCCCTGGCGGCGCAGCATCGCCTCCTCCTGCTCGGTCTCCACGCCTTCGGCGACGACCTTCATGCCCAGCGCGTGGCCTAGGTGCACGATCGCCTGGGTGACCTCAGCGGTGCCGGCATCGTGCAGCATGCCCTGGACGAAACTGCGGTCGATCTTCAGGCGCCCCACCGGGAAGCGGTTGAGGTAGTGCAGGTTCGAGAAGCCGGTACCGAAGTCGTCGACCGCCAGCGGCACGCCGTGGCGTTCGAGCACCTCGAAGCAGTGCCGCAGCACGTCGGTGTCACGGATCAGGGCGGACTCGGTCAGCTCCAGCTCCAGGCGCTGCGGCGGCCAGCCGTGGGCATGGCAGATGTCGATCACGCGTTCGGCGAACCCGCGGTCGCGCAGCTGTACGGCCGACACGTTGACCGCCACGCGGTCGAACTGCAGGCCGGCGGCGTCCCACGCGGCGGCCTGGCGGCAGGCCTCGGCCAGCACCCAGTCACCGATCCGCACGATCTCGCCGCACTTCTCGGCAATTGGAATGAACTCGGCCGGGCTGCAGTAGCCGATGCCGGGCCGATGCCAGCGCAGCAAGGCCTCGATGGCTGGCGGCTGGTCGTTCTCGGCATGCAGCAGCGGCTGGTAGGCCAGGGTGAATTCTTCGCGCTCGATCGCGCCGAGCAGTGCGTGCTCGATCTCCAGCTTGCGCTGGATCTTGGCCAGGGCGTCCTGGCTGTAATACTGGTAGGTGTTGCGCCCGGCTTCCTTGGCCGCGTACATGGCGGCATCGGCGGCGCGCAGCAGCGATTCGAAATCCTGGCGACTCTCATCGAGCATCGCGATACCGACGCTGGCGCCGACTTTCAGCGTGCTCTCGCCGCGGTGCAGCGGCTCGGCCAGCGAGGCGATCAGTTTGCGCGCGACATGGCCGGCATCTTCCGGCGCGGCCAGGTCGCGCAGCACGACGATGAACTCGTCGCCGCTGAAGCGGCCGAACAGGTCGTTGTTGCGCAGGCTCTGGTGCAGGCGCGAGGCAGCCGCCTTGAGCAGCGCATCGCCGGTGGCGTGGCCGAAGGTGTCGTTGATGGTCTTGAAGCCGTCCAGGTCGATGAACAGCATCGCCAGCGGGCTGCCGCGATCGCGCGCCACCTCGATGGCATCGGCGGTCTGCTCGCGCAGCAGCATCCGGTTGGGCAGGCCGGTGAGCAGGTCGTAATGGGCCAGCAGTTCGA
Organism: Pseudomonadota bacterium; assembly: GCA_023430045.1. Lineage (GTDB taxonomy): Bacteria > Pseudomonadota > Gammaproteobacteria > Xanthomonadales > Xanthomonadaceae > Stenotrophomonas. Next base: position 11,635 of record JAEZCF010000002.1, read on the forward strand.
TGCGCTCGTTGGCTTCGCGCTCACGGGTGATGTCACGGAACAGCACCACGAACCGCGTCGGCAGGCCATCGCGGCGGTCCAGCTCGATCAGCACCTGGACCCAGATGCGCAGTCCGGACTGCCGGTAGAAGCACAGGTCCAGCTGCTCGGGCAGGCCACCCTCGGCGATCCGCACCAGCGCCGCCTCGAACGCATCGCGCGAATCCTGGGTGTACAGGCTCAGGGCCTGGTCAAGGCTGATCGGCTCCTTGCGCAGCCCGTGGATGCGGTAGCACTCCTCGGTCCACTGCATGTGGCGGGTGCCCACCTCGATCTCGCAGCCGCCGATACGACCCAGGGCCGAGACGCGGTTGAGCAGCTCGGTACGCCAGCGGATCAGCGCATCGGTCTGGTGTTGTTCGGTAATGTTCTGGACCTGGCCCAGCAGGCGCTGGATGCGACCGTCCGGCCCGATCAGCGGCTGCATCCACACGCGCAGGTGCAGCGCGCCGTTGTCGCGGATCAGCTCCAGCTCCAGCGTGGTGGCCGCACCGTCGCGCCACATCCGGCGCCAGGCATGGCGCAACCGGCCGCGCGACTGCGGTTCGAGCTGACGCAGCCAATGGCGGCGACCGTGCGGCGGTGTTTCGCCGGTGCCCAGCAGCACGCGGAACTCGGGCGACCACCAGAACCGGCGTGCCTCCGGATCCCAGGACCAGCTGCCCATGCTGGCGATGCGCTGGGCTTCGCGCAGCTGCACCTGCTGCTCGCGCAGCTGGACTTCCATCTGCTTATGGGCCTGGATGTCGGTATGGGTGCCGACCATGCGCAGCGGCTGGCCATCGGCCGTGCGGGTGACCACCCGGCCCCGATCCAGCACCCAGCGCCACTCACCATCGGGGTGCCGGGCGCGGAACTGGGCCGTATAGGCCTCGCTCTCGCCGCGCAGGTGCGCATCCATCGCCAGCCGCACCGCCGGCTGGTCGTCCGGGTGGACGTTCTCCAGCAGCGCGCTCACGCCCTCGGCATGGCTGTGGGAGTCCTCGATGGGCTGACCATCCCAACGCCGCGAGCGGCGCACGCTGTCGCTGGGCACGTCCCAGTCCCACAGCCCGTGCCCGGCATGATCGAGGGCGACCTCCCAACGGCTGCCGGCATAGGCGGCGACCGGCTCGGGCACGCTCAGGGTGAAGGCCAGCAGATGCCCATCCGGATCGTGCACGGCGCGCATCCAGCCATCGAAGCGGCCACCGGGCCCACCGGGCAGCTGGCAGGGCACCAGCCCGCCGTCCGCGGCGAGCAGGCGCAGATCTTCCAGTACCTCGCCGTACGCGGCGACGGTTGCCGGCAGGCCGTGCTCGCGCGCGGCCGGGTTGGCGGCGATCGGACGACCGGCACGGTCGAGGATCACCAGCGCCGAGGCCAGTGGGTGCTGCAGCAGACTCGCGATAATGCCTTGGTCCACGCCCTGTAACTCCGAAAACGCACCCGACAACCGGGGAACGCAATCGTTAACGGCGGAGATTGCGGATTATTGAGTTCCCTGGCGACCTGCATCCTCACCCCGGGCAGGTAAGATGACGCTCGCTTTGTCCGACTGGCCCCGCCCTGCCCCATGCCGACCCACCTGCCAGGCCCTTCCGCACCCGCTGCCGACACGCCCCTGGCCCGCGATCTGCGCCGCGACCGCTGGCGCGTGGTCGTGGCCTACCTGGTGCTGGCCCTGGTGTGGATCCTGTGCAGCGATGCGGCGGTCAAGGTGGTGGCCGGCGACCTGCAGACCGCGGCGCAGTGGCAGACCATCAAGGGCACGTTCTTCGTGGTCGCCAGTGCGGCGCTGATCTATCTGCTGCTGCGGCCGCTGGCCCAGCACGTGCTGCACGCCCATGCGCGGCTGGAGAGTTCGGAAACCCGTCATCGGCAGATGTTCGAAGGCAATCCCGGCCCCATCCTGGTCTACGACCTGGAATCGCTGGCGATCCTGGACGTCAATCCGGCGGCGGCGGGCTTCTTCGGCTACAGCCGGGAAGCCTTCACCGCGATGCCGATCACGGCGCTGTGGCCGCCCGGTCACGAGGCCCTGCTCGAAGCCAAGCTGGACCACATCCGCGCCAACCCCGAGCAGCTGTGCGTGATCACCGCCGATCTGCGCCTGAGTGATGGCAGCACCCGGCGCATGGAGATGCGCAGCAATTTCATCGATTACGGTGGCCGCCGTGCGCGACTGCTGATCGCGATCGACCGTACCCGCGAAGACCAGGCCCTGCTGCGCCGCGACCAGGCATTGGCCCGCGTGGAGGAAGCGCACGAGATGGCGCGCATCGGCGCGTGGGAGATCGACCCGGCCACCGGGCTGGGCCGCTACGCCAACCAGGTCTACCGCCTGCTGGGGCGACGTGCGCCGGAGGCCCGGCGCTGGCACCGTTTCGAGGAACTGCTGGTGCCCGCCGATCCGGCCACCGCGGCGCTCAGCGAACAGCTGTTGCAGGAAATGAGCTCGGGCGAACCGGTGCAGATCGATGTGCTGCTGCCGTTGCTGGCGATGGACGGGCGCGCCCTGATGGTGCACCTGCGCGCCGAGAGCGGCCAGGACGATGCCGGACGCCCTCGCGTTCTGGGCACCCTGCAGGACGTCACCGAGCGCGAGCAATCGCGGCGCCTGCTGCGTGAGCGCGAAGAGCAGTTCCGCGAGCTGGTGCGGGTGCTTCCCGATGGCGTGGTGATCCTGTCCGAAGAACACGTGCTGTACGCCAACGCCTGCGCCGCCACCCAGTTCGGGTATGGCCACAACACCCTGCTCGGCGAGCCGCTGGCCGCGCTGGTGACCGCCGACGATCTGCCCCGTGTACGCGCCCAGCTGTTCGCCCAGCTGCCGCTGCACCATGGCGGGGCCGGCGAGGTGATCGGCATGCGCCGCTTCAACGGCCAGGCGTTCCAGGCCGGCCTGGCGGTCGGCGATGTGCGGTATGGCGGCCGCAACTGCAAATTGCTGATCGTGCGCGACCTCAGTGAGCCCGAGCGCATCCGCGAGGCGCTGGAAACCAGCAACCGCGAGCTGCAGGCGATGGCCGGGCGGCTGTTCTCGCTGCAGGAAGACGAGCGCCGCGCCATCTCGCGCGATCTGCACGATGATATCGGCCAGGCGATCACCGCGATGAAACTGTCCGCGTATGCGGCCCAGGATGAGCAGGACGCCGCCCGCCGCGACGAGGACCTGGCCCAGATCATCCAACTGGCCGATGCGACCGTGGGCAAGCTGCGCGACATCTCGACCCTGCTGCGCCCGCCGCAGCTGGATGCACTCGGGCTGGAAGCGGCGCTGCGCTGGCAGGCCGGCGTGCTGTTCCGCTCGGCGGCGATCGAGCTGCTGCCCGATATCCAGACCCTGCCCCGGCGCCCGGCCGGCGACATCGAACAGGCCTGCTTCCGCATCGCCCAGGAAAGCCTGACCAACGTGCTGCGCCATGCGCGTGCGAGCCAGGTGAACCTGCATCTGCGCGATGTGGACGACCACGGCCTGCACCTGCAGGTGCGCGACGACGGCGAGGGCTTCGACCCGGATGGCCCGCGCGGGCTGGGCCTGATCGTGATGCGCGAGCGCGCGCAGAGCGTGGGTGGCACATTACGCATTGAATCGGCGCATGGCGCCGGTACCCTGATCGACCTTTACCTGCCGTACCGCGCCACCGGCGCGACGGCTCACGACGCACTGGAACACTGAGCTCATGTGGAACCCTTCCCTGCCCCTGGTCAGCATCGAGGACGCCCCGGCCCGCCTGGGCGCGGGCAATCCCGAACTGCAGGCGATGGTGACCGAGGCCGCGTCCGGCGGCACGCCGCTGATGCTGATGCACGTGGACATCGACCACTTCGCCTCGGTCAACGAGAACATGAGTGCCGAAGTCGGCGACCAGGCCCTGGTGCTGGTCGCCCAGCGCCTGCAGCACCATCTGCGTGGCCGCGGCAAGCTGTGGCGCCACGGCAGCGATGAATTCCTGCTGGCCGTGCCGCGCACCGCCGACATGCCACTGCCCGAAGACCTGGCCGAGGAAATCCGCCAGCAACTCGAGCTGCCGCTGTCGGTGCTGCCCTACACTCTGTTCATGACCGGCAAGCTGGGCGTGAGCCTGTGCCCGGAACACGCCACCGGTGTCTCGCGCCTGCTCGACCACGCCGAAGATGCGCTGTACCAGGCCGCACGCGAAGGCGGCAACGCGGTGCGCATCCACGCCGTGGATACGCCCTCCAGCGCGCACAGCGAAAGCATCATCGCGCGCCAGATTGTCGATGCGATCCCCAACGGCGAACTCAAGCTGCGTTACCAGCCGCTGGTCAGCGCACGCGACGGCCACGTGGTGGGGATGGAGGCACTGCTGCGCTGGCAGTCGCCCACCCTGGGGATGCTGGTGCCCGAGCGCTTCATGCGTACCGCCGAGCGGCTGGGCATCATCGTGCAGATCGGCACCTGGGTGCTGGAAGGCGCACTCAAACAGGCCAGGCTGTGGCGCGACCAGGGGTTTGATGACTTCACCATCGCGGTGAACGTCTCCACCCTGCAGCTGCTGCGCCCGAACTTCTTCGCCGAGGTGATGTCACTGATGCAGGCAGCCGGCGTCCCGGCGCAGATGCTGACGCTGGAGATCAACGAAAGCGCGCTGACCAACAACGTCAACTTCGTCCACGAGACCCTGGTCAACCTGCGCAACGAAGGCATCAGCCTGAGCCTGGACAACTTCGGCACCGGCGATTCCAGCCTCAGCGCGCTGGTCCGCTATCCGGTGGACAAGCTCAAGATCGACCGCAGCTTCATCAAGAGCGCGCCCGCCGGCAATCGCGAGGCTGCCATCGCGCGCGCGATCATCGCCATGGGCCACCAGTTGGGCATGACGGTGATCGCCAACGGCGTCGAGTCGCAGGCACAGCTGGGCTTCCTGCGCCGCAACGACTGCGATGTGTTCCAGGGGTATCTGTTCGGCGAGCCGATGTCGGCCGACGCGGCCGGGATGACCCTGCGCCGCCGTTACCTGCGCCCGGAGGCCTTCGCCGAGACACGCCCGGACCGCACGCTGCTGCTGCTCGACGACGAAGAGAACGTGCTGCGCTCGCTGGTGCGCCTGTTCCGCCGCGACGGCTACCGCATCCTGGCCGCCGGCAACGTGCGCGATGCGTTCGATCTGCTGGCCATCAACGATGTGCAGGTGATCCTCTCCGACCAGCGCATGAGCGACATGAGCGGCACCGAGTTCCTCGGCCGGGTGAAGATGCTCTACCCCGACACGATCCGCCTGGTGTTGTCCGGCTACACGGACCTCAACACGGTGACCGACGCGATCAACCGCGGTGCGATCTACCGGTTCCTGACCAAGCCATGGAACGATGATGAGCTGCGCAAGCACATCCACCAGGCATTCCGCACGCACGAGGAACAGCGCCGGGCGAACACCGCACCGGCGCCAGCGTTGCCAGCGGTTGACGCGGATTGACGCGGTAGAGCCGCCCGTTGGTCGGCTCCAGGCGATCTCCGATGTCTGCGAGGAGCCGGCCAGCGGCCGGCACTACCCATGTCCGATCGTTGCGAGGAGCCGGCCAGCGGCCGGCATTACCCGTGTCTTATCAGCGCGGCTGCTTGATCGGCAGCACCACGCGGAACTTCGAGCCCACGCCCGGGGTGCTCTCCAGATCGATGCGGCCGTGGTGCTTGTTGATGATGCTGTAGGAGATCGACAGGCCCAGCCCCGTACCGCTGCCAACTGGCTTGGTGGTGAAGAACGGATCGAAGATGCGCTGGCGAAGTTCCGGCGAGATGCCGCCGCCGGTATCCTCGAACTCCACCCAGACATGGTCGCCATCCACGCCACTGCGCACGGTGATGGTGCCGCGATCGGCGATGGCATGGCCCGCGTTGAGCAGCAGGTTCATGTACACCTGGTTGAGCTCGGACGGCAGGCACTCCACCAGGGGAAGCTGGCCCAGCTCGCGGTGCAGCGTCACCTTGTACTTGAGTTCGTTCCAGATGATGTTGATGGTCGATTCGAGCCCGGCATGCAGGTCCACCAGCTTCCAGGATTCGTCGCGGCCGGAATATGAAAAGTCCTTGAGGTCGCGCACGATGCGGGTCACCCGTTCGATGCCTTCACGCGATTCGGCCATCAGCTGCGGCAGGTCGCGGCTGATGAAATCGATGTCCAGCCGATCACGGATGTCATCGATCTCCGGGATCAGCAGTTTGGGGTCCGGCGCGCGCAGGGCGCGCTCGTAGGCTTCGATCACCGTGAACAGGCTGCGCAGGTATTCCTGCAGGCTGCCAAGGTTGGAGTGCACGTAGCCGATGGGATTGTTGATTTCATGGGCCACGCCGGCAGCGAGCTGACCGATGGATGCCATCTTCTCCGACTGCAGCAGTTTTTCCTGGGCGCCGTTGAGGCGCAGATAGGCCTGCCGGAGCTCGGCGTGCCGCTGCTGCAGTTCGCGCTCGTATTCCTCCTGGCCTTCAATGCGGCGGAACAGGCCGAGGTAGTAAGCGGTTTGGGGATCGCGGTGATGGTAGACCTGGGCGGTCACCACCTCCTCCCCCATCAACAGGCTGCCGGCCCAGTGACCCTGCTGGCGCGCCGTTGCCAGGGCATCCGGTGGCAACAGGGCGCGCAGGCGCTGGGCGGCGGACGCATCGCTGGCATCCTCGCCCAGCAGCACGTCCACCGCCGGATTGGCCAGCAGCACGTTGTCGTCATCGGTGAACAGCAGCAGGCCTTCGCGCAGGGGCGCCAGCAGGGCCTGCAACACATGGGGGGGCGGGAGGAACGCAGCAGTGGCGGGCACGGCGGAATCGACGGTTGTGGAGGCAGCTTCCACTATACGTGTGGGTGACTACGGGTGGTGGTCACGAATGCATGCCAGCCGACCATGGGTCGGCTCTACCGGGCTGCGGTTTGGTGGGTGACGACAGTGGATCGTCACCGATGCCGTGGTGCGGGATTGGTGGGTGACGACCGCTGGTCGTCACGGTGCAGTCGTCACCGGCGCATGCCGCGCTCAGGCGACGGCGAGCGGCCGGTTTGCCTTGATCTGCTGCGACTGCCCCTTGGCATCATAGGCCGGAGCGTCTTCGCTGCGGCCCAGCTGGCGCAGGGTCCAGTTGACCTCACGACGGCGCCGGGACAGCAGCACGCCATTGGCGCGATTGCGCTCGGCCAGTACCTGCAGCTGATCGAACTGCCCGTAAGGCGGCGCGCGATCGAGCGTGCGCAACGCCTCCAGCTTGGCACTGGTGGCGCGGATCAGCGCCTGCACATCATGGCCGATCAGCGCATCGCGCTCGGCGTCCAGCGCGTCGCTCAACTGCTGCAGTGGGCTCATGGGTACGCTCATGCCAGCAGCTGGCGGTCCAGGTCGAGCATGCGCGAAGCGATTGCTTCGGGGTCGATGCGGTACGTGCCGTTCTGCAGCGATTCTCGCACGGCCTGCACGCGGCCGGTGTCGATGGCCGATGCGCTGGACAGGCCGCGTTCGATCGCCTGCAGGTTGGTGGCTTCACCGGTCAGCCTGAGGCTGTCGGCGGCGTCCACCGGACGCGCCGGGCCGTCCGTGCTGACACCGGCCCTGGGGGCGGTTCCAACGGTGCGCAACGCCTGCGCTGCCGGGAACGTGCCGTCGATTTTTTGGCTCATGGGAGCTCCTGAGATTGCCGTACACGAAGGATAACGGCCGCCAGACCGCGATCTTTAGGGATATTCCTTACACCATCAGCGCGTCACGAAAACGTCGCCGTTGCTGGACACCGTGCCCTGCACCACCTTGCGGCTGGACAGGTTCTCCACCGACAGCCGCTCGTTCTCACCCGCATCACCCAGCGCCTTGCCGGCAACCCGCACCTCCACCGAGGCCCGCCGCGACACCAGCGCCACGCTGTCGCCCCGGCGTACCAGCCGCTGCGCGACCAGGTCCGACGCGGACAGCAGGCTGCCTGCCTGCAGCGGGCGACGCGCCACGCGTCCGACCGCGGCGGCCGGATCGGCCAGTACCGCGCCGGCAATGCGTGCGGCATCGCGCTGCGCAGTGGTGATATCGGCCGCAGCCAGTGTTTCTCCAGCGGCGATCCCACGCGCAAGCACCAGCACGGTCTGCTCCCGACGTACCTTCACCGGCACGAACAACCGCCAGCCACCGGCATCCGGGCAGCTCACTTCCACGGTGGTATTGGCCGTCGGCTGGGCCAGCAGAGGTTGTGCGCAGGCTGGCAGGCGCATCGCGTCGGCAACCACCGCCTCGCCCTGCGCGCCCTCACCCAGGGTGGACAGGGCGGCGGCACGGATGCTGTCCACCGGCTGCCAGGACGCGGCGACGGTCGCCACGGGGGGCAGCAGCAGGGCCAGCAGCAGCCAGCGCGGATTCCTGGTTGAAGGCACGGCACACCCTCGAAAGACATGGACACCGCGCTGCTGCAAGCGCCGTGCCAGTCCAGGCCCGGGCCTGCCCTTCATCGTCCACCTCAAGTCCCCGTGGGGCGGGCCGATACTCCCTCCATGTCACATGACCTGCTCAACCGCATCGACCAGCGCACCCGGCTCGCCGGCCACAACCGCCTGGCGCTGCTGCTGTTCCGCCTGGGCGGACGCCAGCTTTTTGGCGTGAACGTATTCAAGGTGCAGGAAGTGCTGCGCCTGCCGCCGCTGTTCCAGGTACCCGGCCTGCCCAGCCAGTTTTCCGGGGTGGCCGATGTGCGCGGGCGCTCGGTGCCGGTGCTGGATCTCGGCGTGGCCATCGGCCATCCCGAGCGCGCGGCCGACGGCACGGGGCCGGGCTACCTGGTGGTGACCGAGTTCAACCGGTCCATCCAGGGCTTCCTGGTGAGCGGCGTGGAGCGCATCGTCAACATCGCGGTGCAGGACATCCATCCGCCGCCGGAGCTGGGCGCCAATTCCACCTACCTGACCGCCGTGACCCGCTTCCAGGGCGAGCTGATCCAGGTGATCGACGTGGAAAGCGTGCTGGCCGATATCGCCCAGATACGCGGCGAAGCAGTGCTGGACCCGTCCATGGCGCTGCCGGCCGACGCGCCGCCGCTGCAGGTGCTGGTGGTGGACGACTCCCGCGTCGCCCGCCAGCAGATCCGCAGCGTGCTGGACCAGCTGGGTGTGGCCGCGACGCTGCTGTCCGATGGCCGCCAGGCGCTGGACCACCTGCTGCAGATCCACGCATCCGGCGAGGATCCGGCCCAGCGCTATGCGATGGTGATCTCCGATATCGAGATGCCGGCGATGGATGGCTACACCCTGACGACGGAAATCCGCCGCCACCCGGGGCTGGCCGGCCTGTACGTGCTGCTGCATACCTCGCTGTCCGGCGTGTTCAACAACGCGATGGTGGAACGCGTGGGCGCCAATGCGTTCGTGGCGAAGTATTCCCCCCATGAGCTGGCGGATTTCGTTCTGGAACGCCTGCGCACGGTAGCCGAAGCCGCGTAGAGCCGGGCTCAGCCCGGCCGGGGCATTGCCACACAGCGGGGCAGAGCCCCGCTCTACCAGTGCCGCGCAGCCCGTAGAGCCGGGCTCTGCCCGGCTGGGGCATTGCCACGCAGCGGCGCATCGCCCCGCTCTACCAGTGCCGCGCAGCCCGTAGAGCCGGGCTCTGCCCGGCCGGGACATTGCCGCGCAGCGGGGCAGCGCCCCGCTCTACCAGTGCCGCGCAGCTCGTAGAGCCGGGCTCTGCCCGGCTGGGCATTACCGCGCAGCGGGGCAGCGCCCCGCTCTACCAGTGCCGCGCAGCCCGTAGCGCCGGGCTCTGCCCGGCCGGGACATTGCCGCGCAGCGGGGCAGCGCCCCGCTCTACCGGCAGCCGGCATCACCACCTGTTCTGGCACGCCGCTTGCAGACTCCCCCGGCAACGTCCCGTGGGAGCGCGTCATGCCCAACCTCATCTCCGCCTATCTGGGTGTCCATGCCCAGGCCATGCCGTTGCGCGAGCAGCGCATGAAGCTGATCGCCAGCAATCTCGGCAATGCCGATACGCCCGGCTACAAGGCCCAGGACCTGGACTTCGACGCCGCGCTGCGCAGCGCGCAGGGTCAGGCCGGCAACGGCCTGATGGCGACCAGCAACGAGGGCCACCTGGCACTGGGCGGCAGCCTGAACCCGTTCCAGATCACCCGCGAAGGCGTGCAACCGAACCTCGACGGCAACACGGTCGATCCCGATGCCGAACGCGCCGCCTACGGCCGCGCTGCGCTGGAATACCGCGCATCGCTGAGCTTCGTCGAATCCAAGGTGCGCTCCATGCTCACCGCCATAACGGGCCAGTAAGCCATGAGCAACCTTCCCATCTTCGATATCGCCGGCTCCGCGCTGCAGGCCCAATCGGTGCGCATGAGCACCATCGCCTCCAACCTGGCCAACGCCGATTCGGTGGCCGGTTCGCCGGAAGCCGTCTACAAGCCGCTGGAACCGATCTTCCAGGCCGTTACCAGCCGCACCGATCCGAACATCACTTCGGTGCAGGTCAAGGAGATCAGCCAGAGCGATGCCGCGCCGATCAAGCGGTATGAACCCGGCCACCCGCTTGCCGACGCCGACGGCTACATCTACCAGGCCGACGTGGATCCGGTGGCGCAGATGGTCAACCTGATTTCCACCTCGCGCAATTACCAGGCCGGCGTGGAGATGCTGGGCACCGCCAAGGAACTGGCCCTGGCAACGCTGACCATGGGCCGCTGAGCGGCTCGCCGAGGACGACGACATGAGCACCACGATCACCAGCCAGACCAGCCAGGACGTGTACGCCGCGCTGGGCCTGAACGCACCCAACAGCAGCGCCACGAAGAAGAAGGACACCCTGGACCAGGCCGACTTCCTGCGCCTGATGACCGAACAGCTGCAGCACCAGGACCCGCTGAAGCCCATGGACAACACGCAGATGGTCGCGCAGATGGCGCAGATGTCCACGGTGCAGGGCATCACCGACCTGAACACCACGGTGCAGGGTTTCCAGAGCGCGATGGCCAGCGACCAGGTGCTGCGCGGCGCCGCCCTGGTGGGCCACGAAGTACTGGTGCCATCGGAAAAGCTGGTGCTGGACGAGGATGGCAGCGTGAGCGGCACGGTCGCTGCGCCCAGCGCCGGCATCGTCACCGTCGACATCACCGACGCCACCGGCAACACGGTGGCACAGGTGAGCGTGGAGGCGAAGGCAGCGGGCGAGACCAGCTTCGAATGGGATGGAAAGGACGCCAGCGGCAAGCGCATGCCGCCCGGCAGCTATACGCTCGTCGCCAACCATACCGATGCCGGCGGTGCCAGCACGAAACTGTCCACCTACGTGCAGGCGCCGGTGGAAAGCGTGACCGTCGGTTCGGACGGCCTCTACCTGAACCTCAAGGGGCTGGGTACGGCCCCGATCGACTACGTGCTGCGCATCAGCTGACACGCCCACCCGACTTCCCGAGGAACCCCGCATGGCTTTCAACGTGTCCCTGTCCGGCATCACCGCCGCCAACACCGATCTGAGCGTCACCGCCAACAACGTCGCCAACGTCAATACCACCGGCTTCAAGGAATCGCGCGCGGAGTTCGCCGACCTGTTCTCGGCCACCAGCTATGGCCTGTCGCGCAATGCCGTGGGCTCGGGCGCGCGGGTGTCCAACGTTGCCCAGCAGTTCAACCAGGGCAACAACACCCAGACCGGCCGCGGCCTGGACCTCGCCATTTCCGGCGAAGGTTTCTTCACCATGAACATGAACGGCCAGCGCACCTATACCCGCGCCGGCAACTTCCAGACCGATGCGCAGGGCTTCGTGGTCAATCCGCAGGGCGCGCGCCTGCAGGTGTTCGCGCCCAATACCGACGGCACCACCTTCGATGCAGGCCGGCTGACCGACCTGCAGCTGCTCACCACCGACAGCCCGCCGAAACAGACCAGCAGCGTGCAACTGGCCTTCACCCTGCCGGCGAACGCGCAGCAGCCGACCGTGGCGCCGTTCGATCCCGCCGACGCCAACAGCTACAGCCAGTCCAGCGGTGGTGTCACCGTCTACGATTCGCTGGGCGTCAGCCACACGCAGACCTCGTATTTCGTCAAGGGCGAAGTCGAAAATGCCTGGCAGGTCTACAACTATGTCGATGGCCAGCAGGTCGGTGACCCGACCACGCTGGCGTTCAACAACAGCGGCGCCCTGACCGATCCGGCCAATGGCAGGATCGTGATGGGCACGTTCAACCCCACCACCGGCGCCGGCCAGCTCGACCTGACCCTGGATGTGTCCGGCTCCACCCAGTACGGCGAAAAGTTCGCACTGCGCAACTTCCAGCAGGACGGGTATGCGGCCGGCAAGCTCAACGAGATCAGCGTTTCCGAACAGGGCGTGGTGTATGCGCGCTACTCCAATGGCGACGACCGCGCACTGGGCCAGGTCGCGCTGACCAATTTCAACAACCCGCAGGGTCTGGAATCCACCGGCAACAACATGTGGGTGGAAAGCTTCGCCTCCGGTGCGGCGCGCACCGCGTCGCCGGATTCGTCGGACCTGGGCAGCATCCAGGCCGGTGCGCTGGAATCGTCCACCGTGGACCTCACCGAGCAGTTGGTGAACATGATCGTGGCGCAGCGCAATTTCCAGGCCAACGCGCAGATGCTCACCACCCAGGACCAGGTCACCCAGACCATCATCAACATCCGTTGATGACGATCGGTTGACCCTGCCCCGCTGACGAACGCACGGAGCCCACGACATGGACAAGGCACTCTATGTAGCGATGACCGGCGCCCGCGCTTCCCTGCAGGCGCAGGGCACCGTATCGCACAACATCGCCAACACCGATACGCCCGGCTTCAAGGAAGCGCTGGCCAATACCGAGGCGTTCCAGATCCGCGGCCCCGGCTTCGCGTCACGCGTGGATGCGGTGCATGTCGATGCCGGCTTCAACCGCCGCGTCGGTGCGCAGCACATCACCGGCAATCCGCTGGATCTGTCGCTGCAGCCGGGCAACTGGCTTGCCCTGCAGGCGCCGGAAGGTGGCGAGGCGTATACGCGTGGCGCGTCACTGTCGCTGACGCCGAATGGCCAGCTGGTCACCGCAGGCGGCCATGCCGTGCTGGATGAAAACCAGAATCCGATCGCCATTCCGCCGCACCAGGCGATGGAGATCGGCAACGACGGCACGATCTCCATCGTGCCGCTGGGCGAAGGCCCACAGACGATGGCGGTGATCGGCCGCATCAGGGTGGTGGATGCGCCCGACCAGCGCCTGCAACGCGGATTGGATGGGTTGTTCCGCAATAGCGATCCATTGCAGCCGTTCGCGCAGGTGCAGGGCAAGGCGCTTGAAAGCGGCCAGCTGGAGGGCAGCAACGTGGATGCCGCCGGCGCCCTGGTGCAGATGATCCAGCTGCAGCGCCAGTACGAGATGCAGGTGAAAGTGATCAAGCACGGCGACGAGAATGCGCGCAGCGCCAACAGCCTGCTGCGCCTGAACGGCTGATGCCTGCTGCCTGAAGCCGGGCAGAGCCCGGCTCTACGCGACGGATGGTGGGTAGAGCGGGGCTCTGCCCCGCTGCGCGGTGAACGGACGTAGAGCGGGGCTCTGCCCCGCTGCACGGTGAACGGAGGTAGAGCGCCCGGTTTCCATCCAGCCGAGCATGGCTCGGCTCTACCGCTTTGTGCAGCCGAGCATGGCTCGGCTCTGCCGGATTCTGTGCTCGACCCACGCGTCGACATTCCGGCACTCGAGTACTGGCACACCGCTTGCAATACCCCTGGGGAAGCGCCTGCATCGTTGTGCGGGCACCAGCAGAGGAACCGACCATGAACCAGGCACTTTGGATCGCCAAGACCGGACTGGACGCGCAGCAGACGCGCATGTCGGTGGTGTCCAACAACCTCGCCAACACCAACACCACGGGCTTCAAGCAGGACCGTGCGAGCTTCGAGGACCTGCTGTACCAGCAGGTGCGCCAGCCCGGTGGTTCATCGTCGGCGCAGACGCAGCTGCCCACCGGCCTGCAGCTGGGCACCGGCGTGCGCGTGGTGGCCACGGCGAAGAACTTCGACCAGGGCAGCCAGCAGCAGACCGGTCGCGCGCTGGACGTGATGGTCAACGGCCGCGGTTTCTTCGAAGTGCAGATGCCAGATGGCAGCTCGGCCTATACCCGCGACGGTGCCTTCAAGGTCAACCAGGACGGCGAGCTGGTCACCAACAGCGGCTACCCGGTGCAGCCTGGCATCCAGATCCCGGAAGGCGCGCAGAGCCTGACCATCGGCAGCGACGGCACGGTCAGCGTGAAGATGGCTGACGACGCGGCCAGCGTGGAGATCGGCGCGCTCACCCTGACCGACTTCATCAATCCGGCCGGCCTGCAGGCCCGCGGCGAGAACCTGTACCTGGAAACCACCGCGTCCGGTCCGGCACAGAACGGCAACCCCGGCCTCAACGGCCTGGGCAACGTGGTGCAGGGCGCGCTGGAAGGCAGCAACGTCAACGTGGTGGAAGAGCTGGTGTCGATGATCGAGACCCAGCGCGCCTACGAAATGAACGCAAAGGCCATTTCCACCACCGATTCGATGCTCGGTTACCTCAACAACAACGTCTGATCGCGCCTTCCCGGCTCCTTTCCCGCAGAGACTTTCCGCCATGTTGCCTGTCACCCTGCCCGTCCGCCTCGCTTTCGCCGCCACCCTGATGGCGGCTCTTGGCGGCTGCGTGATCGCCGGAGACGTGCGCCCCTATCCGGCGATGGCACCGGTACAGCCGGTGATGCCGCCGCCCGCACAGGCCACCGCCGGGGCGATCTACGCGTCCGGTCCGTCGCTGCAGCTGTATTCGGACCGCCGTGCGCGCGATGTCGGTGACCTGCTGACCATCAACCTGCTGGAAAACACACAGGCGCAGACCAGCGCGAACACCGCCGCGAGCAAGGACTCCAAGCTGGCCATCGGCACCCCGACCGTGTTCGGCGCACCGGTGACCCTGGGCGGCAAGGACATCCTGTCGGCCAGCGCGAACGGCAGCCGCGATTTCACCGGCAAGGGCAGCAGCGCGCAGAGCAACCGGCTGCAGGGCAGCGTCACGGTGACGGTGGTCCAGCGGCTGCCCAACGGCAACCTGGTCGTGCAGGGCCAGAAGAACCTGCGGCTGAACCAGGGCGATGAGCTGGTGCAGGTACAGGGCATCGTGCGGGCGGCCGACATCGCGCCGGACAACTCGGTGCCTTCCAGCCGCGTGGCCGATGCACGCATCGTCTACGGCGGTCGCGGTGCGGTGGCGCAGTCCAATGCCATGGGCTGGCTGGGCCGCTTCTTCAACTCCGGCCTGGCGCCGTACTGAGCACGATGGCCATGACGCTTTCCTTTTCCCGCCCCCTGCTGTTCATCGCTGCCGCGCTGCTGGCGGTGGCCTTGCCGGCCCACGCCGAACGCATCAAGGACCTGGCGCAGGTCGGTGGCGTGCGTGGCAACGCCCTGGTGGGCTACGGCCTGGTGGTCGGCCTGGACGGCAGCGGCGATCGCACAAGCCAGGCACCGTTCACGGTGCAGAGCCTGAAGAACCTGCTGGGCGAACTGGGCGTCAACGTTCCGTCGAACGTCAATCCGCAGCTGAAGAACGTGGCAGCGGTGGCGATCCATGCCGAACTGCCGCCGTTCGCCAAGCCGGGCCAGCCCATCGACATCACGGTGTCGTCGGTCGGCAACGCGGTGTCGCTGCGCGGCGGCTCGCTGCTGATGGCGCCGCTGCGCGGCGCCGATGGTGAGGTGTATGCCATCGCCCAGGGCAACCTGGTGGTCGGTGGGTTTGGCGCACAGGGCCGCGATGGTTCGCGCGTGTCGGTCAACGTGCCCAGTGTCGGCCGCATTCCCAACGGCGCCACGGTCGAACGTGCGCTGCCGGATGTGTTCGGCGCGGCAGGCGAGATCACGCTGAACCTGCACCAGAACGACTTCACCACCGTGTCGCGCATGGTCGGTGCACTCAACAACGCATTCGGCGAAGGGGCCGCACGTGCAGTGGACGGTGTGACCGTCGCGGTACGCGCGCCGACCGATCCGGGCGCGCGGATCGGCCTGCTGGCACGCATCGAAAACCTGGAGCTTACGCCCGGCAACGCACCGGCCAAGGTGGTGGTGAACTCGCGTACCGGCACGGTGGTGATCGGCCAGCAGGTGCGTGTCGGCGCGGCCGCCATCTCGCACGGCTCGCTCACAGTGACCATCCAGGAAGGCGTCAACGTCAGCCAGCCGAATGCATTTGCCGGCGGCCAGACGGTGGTGGCGCCGCAGTCCACCGTGACCGCCAATGCCGATGGCAGCCGCATGTTCAAGTTCAACGGTGGCACCTCGCTGGATGAGATCGTGCATGCGGTGAACGCCGTCGGTGCCGCTCCGGGCGACCTGATCGCGATCCTGGAAGCCCTCAAGCAGGCCGGCGCGCTGAGCGCCGAGCTCGAGGTGATCTGACATGCGCATCCAGCCGGCCTTCGAGCTCAATCCAGCACAGCGCAACGATCCGCAGAAGATCGACAAGGTCGCGCGCCAGCTGGAGGGCCAGTTCGCGCAGATGCTGGTCAAGAGCATGCGCGAGGCCAGCTTCGGCGATTCGCTGTTTCCCGGCGAAAACACCATGTTCCGCGAGATGTACGACCAGAAGATCGCCGAGGCGATGACACGCGGCAAGGGCCTGGGCCTGTCGGCCGTCATCACGCGCCAGCTTTCCGGCGCCGATGTCGATGGACCGGCACTGGACGCACGCATCGATCCGACCGGCGCCAGCCGCGCCTACCCGCTCAACGCCCCCCCCGCACCGGCGGCCGCGCTGCCCATGGACGATGCCGACCAGGCCGTGCGCATGCTGCAGCAGATGGCCGCCGGCACGTCGCGTAGTTCACCGCGCGTGCTGCAGCCGATGGAGCAGACGCTGGACATGATCGCCGGGCGCGACAGCGGCAGCCTGCACCAGAGCATCGGCCGCACCGATCCGTATGCCGGCGTGGCGCTGGATGCCCCGGCACCGGCGATGGCCGAGGACCAGTGGGCGGCAACGGCCACCAACCGTGGCAGCAGCGTGTCACCGCTGGATGCGCTGGCCAGCAGTTCGGCGGTCGCCCAGCTGGGCGCGCACACGCGGGAAGGCTTCGTTGCCGGCATATGGGACCACGCCCAGAGCGCGGCAAAGGAACTGGGCGTGGACCCTCGTGCGCTGGTCGCACAGGCCGCGCTGGAGACCGGCTGGGGCAAGCGACAGATCAATCATGGCGATGGCCGCAGCGCGCACAACCTGTTCGGCATCAAGGCCAGCGGCTGGAAGGGTGAGCGCGCCACGGTGGGCACGCATGAGTATGTTGATGGCGTGCGCCGCAACGAGACCGCCAGCTTCCGCAGCTACGCGTCACCGGCCGAGAGCTTCGCCGACTACGTGCGGTTGCTGAAGAGCAACCCGCGCTACCAGAAGGCCCTGCAGGCCGGCACCGATGTGCGCGGCTTCGCGCGCGGGCTGCAGCAGGCCGGCTACGCCACCGATCCGTCGTACGCCAGCAAGATCGCCAGCATCGCCGGCGGCCCGACCATCCAGCGCGCCGTGGCCGCCATCGGCGATGCCGGCACGCAGCTGGGTCGCACCTTCGCCAGTACCGCGCAAGCGGCACTGGGCCTGACCCGTCGCTGAGGACCGCCATGACCAGCGTGCTTTCCACCGGTACCAGCGCCCTGCTCGCCTTCCAGCGCGCCCTGGCGACCACCAGCCACAACGTAGCCAACATCAACACGCCCGGCTACAGCCGGCAGCGCGTGGACTTCACCACCGCCGATCCGCAGCAGATGCGCTTCGGCACGGTAGGCAACGGCACGCGCATCGCCGATATCCGACGTGTCGCCGACCAGCTGGCCATCTCGCGGCTGCTGGACAGCAGCGGTGAACTGGCGCGGCTGAAACAGCTTTCCACGATGGCCGATCGCGTGGATTCGATGTTCTCCGATGCCGCCACCAATGTTTCCGGCGTATGGTCCAAATTCTTCGATTCGGTGAGCGGTCTGTCGTCCAATGCTTCGGGCACTGCGGACCGGCAGAATGTGCTGGACAGCGCCAGTACGCTGGCAAACCGCTTCAAGCAGCTCAATACCAGCCTGGACACCCTCAACGGCGAGGTCAACAACGGCATTTCCGCCGCCGCCACGGAGATCAACCGGCTGGCTGCCGAGGTGGCGCAGCTGAATGCCGCCATCGGCAACAATGCAGCCAACGCGGCCCCGGATCTTCTGGACCGGCGCGACCAGCTGGTCGCCGGCCTGGTCGGCTACACCGGCGGAAGCGCGGTGATCCAGGATGGCGGCTTCATGAACGTCTATACCGCCAGTGGCCATGCGCTGGTGGTCGGAGCGACCGCCAGCAAGGTCACCACCGTCACCGATGCCTACCAGCCGGAACGCCTGCAGCTGGCCCTGGAAACGCAGGGCACGAAGGTAGTGCTGGACAGCCGCACGCTGGGCGGCCAGGTCGGCGGCCTGATGGAATTCCGCGACACCATCCTGGCTCCCGCGCAGGCCGAGCTTGGCAAGCTGGCCATCGGCCTCGCCAGCACCTTCAACGAAACGCACCGCAACGGCGTCGATCTCTACGGCCAGATGGGCGTGGACCTGTTCAACATCGGTACGCCACGGATCACCAGCAACACCAGCAATACCGGCAATGCGACCCTGCAGGCCAGTTTCGGCGACCTGTCGAAGCTGGACGCGCAGAACATCGTGCTGCGCTTCGATGGAACCCAGTGGCAGGCCAGCCGCGCCGATACCGGCGCCAGCATTTCGCTGACCGGCAGCGGCAGCGCGGCCGACCCGCTGGTGATCAATGGCGTGGAAATCGTGGTGTCCGGGACGCCCGCAGGCAATGACCGTTTCCTGCTGCAACCCACCGCAGGCGTGGCCGGCAGCATGTCGGTTGCGATCACCGATCCTTCCCGGCTGGCTGCCGCCGCGCCTGTGAAGGGTGCCGCTGCGGTATCCAATACGGGTACCGGCAAGCTTACCGACGTCAAGGTCAGCGACGCCGGCAACGCCGCATTGCGCAACCCGGCGTCGATCGTCTTCATCTCCGCCGCCGAATACACCATCGACGGCGGCGCACCGCAGCCCTATACCGCCGGTCAGACCATCAGTGCGAATGGCTGGAGCTTCATGCTGGATGGCGCGCCCAAGCCGGGCGATACCTTCGACATCACTCCGACCGGCCCCGGCTCATCGGACAACAGCAACGCCCTGGCGCTGGCCAGGGTGGAGGACGCGAAGGCGTTCAGCGCCGGCACCGTCACCCTCAACGGCGCCCTGGCCGGGCTGACCACGCAGGTCGGCGCCGCCGCGCGCTCGGCCGGGTACTCGCTGGATGCCCAGCAGGTCATCACCGACCAGGCACAGGCCGCGCGCGATTCGATTTCCGGCGTGAACCTGGACGAGGAAGCCGCCGACATGCTTCGCCTGCAGCAGGCCTACCAGGCGGCCTCGCAGCTGATTTCCACCGCCGACACCCTGTTCCAGACCATCCTGGGAGCCGTATCGCGATGAGTGACCGCATTTCCACCGGAATGATGTTCAGCCAGTCGGTTTCGCTGATGCTGGCAAAGCAATCCAGGATCAATCACCTGGAACAGCAGATTTCCACGGGCAGCAAGATCGTTTCGGCCAAGGACGACCCCGTGGGCGCCGGCACCGCCGTCGGCCTGGACCGTGTCGTTGCCGGGCTGGAGCAGCTGGGCAAGAACGCGAACAACGCCGAGAACCGGCTTGGATTGCAGGAAAACGCGCTGGCGCAGGCCAATGACCTGATGAGCCGTGCTGTGGAACTGAGCATCCAGGCCAACAGCCCGGTACCGCAGAGCAGCGACCTGAAGGGTATCGTCGCGGAGCTGAAATCCATCCAGGACAGCCTGCTCGCACTCGCCAACAGTCGCGATGGCAGCGGCCGTTACCTGTTCGGTGGCAGCAGCGATGCCGATGCGCCTTTCCTGCGCAGCAATGGCGCCGTCACCTATAACGGCGACCAGACCCAGCGGCAGGTCGAGGTGGCTCCGGGTCAACTGGTGTCCGATGCCCTGCCGGGCAGCGAGATCTTCATGCGTATTCGTACCGGCGACGGCACCGTGGATGCCAGCGCTGCCGCCGGGAACACCGGCACCGGACTGCTCACCTCCGTAAGCCGCGATGGCAGCGATGCGTGGACCGGCGGTGCGCTCAGCGTGCGCTTCACCGACGCCGGTGACGGTGCGTATGAAGTGCTCGATGAGGGTGGCACGGTCATTGCCACCGGCGTGCATGCCAGCGGCGAGGACATCGTCGCCGGCGGTGTCCGCCTGCGCATCGAGGGTACGCCGGCCGCAGGCGACGGCTTCGATATCGGCCCGTCCGGCACGCGCGACATCTTCAGCACGCTGCAGGGCCTGATAACGGCACTGGAGAGCGATCCACAGACGCCGGCTACCACCGCCGCCATGCAGAACGTACTGCAGTCAAGCATGCGTGATATCGCCCGCGCCTCGGAAAACATGATCGATGCGCGTGCCAAGGGCGGCACCCAGCTTGCGGCCATCGAAGATGCCGCGGGCATGCGCGAAGCAAACACGGTGGCCGTCAAGACCACCCTTTCCACCCTGCGCGACCTGGACTACGCCGATGCCATCGGCCAGTACAAGCTCGAAAACGCGGCCCTGCAGGCCGCGCAGACGATCTTCAGCCAGATGCAGGCGATGTCCCTGTTCAACATCATCCGCTGACCTTCCTCCGGACGCCACGGCGTCCCCATCAACAGACCCGAGCCACTGACGGAGACGCCCCATGGCACAGATCATCAACACCAACACGATGTCGCTGAACGCCCAGCGCAATCTTTCCACCAGCGGCAACTCGCTGGCCACCTCCATCCAGCGTCTGTCCTCGGGCCTGCGCATCAACAGCGCCAAGGACGATGCCGCCGGCCTGGCGATCTCCGAGCGCTTCACCACCCAGATCCGCGGCACCAACCAGGCCGCCCGCAATGCCAACGACGGCATTTCGCTGGCGCAGACCGCCGAAGGCGCGCTGGGCGAGATCGGCAACAACCTGCAGCGCATCCGCGAGCTGGCCGTGCAGGCGCGCAACGCCACCAACTCCGATTCGGACCGGCAGGCGCTGAATGCCGAGGTCCAGCTGCTGAAAGCTGAAATCCAGCGCGTCGCCGAACAGACCACGTTCAACGGCACCAAGCTGCTGGACGGAAGCTTCGCCAACCAGGCCTTCCAGATCGGTGCCGACCAGGGCCAGACGATCAACATCGCGCAGATCGCTGATGCCAACATCCGGTCGCTGGGCAACTGGAATGAAGTGGCCTCGCCGGCGTCCTTCACTGCCATCGCCGCTACCGGCACGACGACCGGTGGCACCGCTACGCCGGGAGACGGCGCGATCAATCTGACCGGTGCGGATCCGACGGCGGAATACACATTCAATGTCAACGGCAACCCGGTGACCGTGGCGGCATTGCCCGGGCGCACCATGGCGGACTTCGCCACGGCCGTCGCGGCGCGGATCAATACCGAAGCGGACGGTCTGGCGACTGCTACTGCTACCGGCGTCACCCTGAGCAACACCACCAATGCGGCTGTCGAACTGACCGGCCTGCCCGGTACCGCACCCACCGTGACGGTGGGTGCCCAGACCACCGACGGTGGCACGACCAGCTTCAGCGCTGGAAGCTTCACCCTGACCGGTGCCAAGGGCACGGCGACCATCAACTTCGCGGCCGCCGGCGGTGCCGGGCAGCGCGCCAGCGAGCTGGTGAAGGCAATCAATGACCAGAGTTACAACACCGGCGTGACGGCCTCGCTGGACAAGCAGGGCCAGGTCGTCATGTCATCGCAGGAAGGCGATTTCACCATCGCGGGAGGCGCCACCCTGACCGAGCAGACCGGTCTGACCGCAGGCACCACCTCGAGCGCTGATCCGGCCATTGCCATTGGCAGCACCTGGGAAGCCGGCGATCCGAAATCCGGCTTCGCCGACCTCGACATCACCACCACGCTCGGTGCGGACAACGCACTCAACGCCATGGACGCGGCGCTGAACACCATCAATTCGGCCCGCGCGGACCTGGGTGCGGTGCAGAACCGCTTCAGCTCCACCATCGCCAACCTGACCACGTCATCGGAGAACCTGTCGGCCGCGCGCAGCCGCATCCGCGATACCGACTATGCCACCGAGACCGCCGAACTGACCCGCACGCAGATCCTGCAGCAGGCGGGTACGGCCATGCTGGCCCAGGCCAACCAGGTGCCGCAGAACGTACTGAGCCTGCTGCAGTAACCAGCAGCCGACCGTGGATCCACCAGGCCCCGCCATGCAGATGGCGGGGCTTTTTCGTAGTCGGCAAAAAAATGTTGACAGGTTGCTAAAGGCAGGCTTGGGGCGGCCGTTATTGTTCTCAGCAGCGGTACTACACCCCCCGCATGGGTCGGCAGCCACTGCATCCACCACCGGCCAGGCTGATCTGCCGGACCCATTGCCAAAAAGGAAAACGCACCATGGCACAAGTCATCAACACCAACTTCATGTCGCTCAATGCCCAGCGTAACCTGAGCACCAGCGGCAACAGCCTGGCTACGTCGATCCAGCGCCTGTCCTCGGGCCTGCGCATCAACAGCGCCAAGGACGACGCCGCCGGCCTGGCGATCTCCGAGCGTTTCACCACCCAGATCCGCGGCGCCAACCAGGCGGCCCGCAACGCCAACGATGGCATCTCGCTGGCACAGACCGCCGAAGGCGCGCTGGGCGAGATCGGCAACAACCTGCAGCGCATCCGTGAGCTGGCGGTGCAGTCCCGCAACGCCACCAACTCCGATTCGGACCGCCAGGCCCTGAATTCCGAAGTGCAGCTGCTGAAGGCTGAAATCCAGCGCGTGGCCGAGCAGACCACCTTCAACGGCACCAAGCTGCTGGACGGCAGCTTCCAGAGCAAGGCCTTCCAGATCGGCGCCGACCAGGGCCAGACCATCGACATCGCGCAGATCGCCAATGCGAACATCGCGTCGCTGGGCAACTGGAACAAGGTCGACACCGCTGCGAAGCTGACCGGCGCTGCCCCGACCGGTGGCGCGACCGACGCTGGCGGTGCAGCCCAGCCGGGCACCAACACCATCGATCTGTCGGCGTTCGCCACGCCTGCCGCTGATTTCACCTTCAAGATCGATGGTGGCGCCGACATCACGATTGCTGCCGAAGTTGGTCGTACGGCGGAACAGCTTGCTACTGCGGTTGCTGCCCGGATCAACACCGAAACCGATACGGCGGGACTCGCCACGGCGGCAGCCGGTGTCATTTCGCTCTCCAATGCCTCTGACGCTGCGATTGCCTTCACCGGTGCTACCGGTGCCGTCACTGTGGCCGCACAGACCGCGGCTGGCGAAGCGACGCCCGCCGCCTTCACCGCTGGCAGCTTCACTCTGGGCGGTTCGAAGGGCTCGGTCACCATCAGCTACGGTGAAGCCGGCAGCGCCGCACAGCGTGCCGACGAGCTGGTGAAGTCGATCAACAGCCAGAGCTACAACACCGGCGTCACCGCATCGCTGGACAAGGGCAAGCTGGTGCTGAGCGGTGCCGAAGGCAACATCACCGTCACGGCCGCCACCGGCGACACCGACGGCGAGGCACTGCTGGCGCAGACCGGCCTGGCCGCTGGCAGCACCGCCGGCGAAGATGCCATCGGCACCTCGTACGCAAAGGGCACTGCCGTCACTGGCTTCGATACCCTGGACATCTCCACCGAAGAAGGTGCCGACAACGCACTGAAGGCGATGGATGCCGCCCTGGACTCCATCAACTCCTCGCGTGCCGACCTGGGCGCCGTGCAGAACCGCTTCACCTCGGTGGTGGCGAACCTGAACACCTCGTCGGAGAACATGTCCGCTGCGCGCAGCCGCATCCGTGACACCGACTACGCCTCGGAAACGGCCGAACTGACCCGCACGCAGATCCTGCAGCAGGCCGGTACCGCCATGCTGGCCCAGGCCAACCAGACCAGCCAGAACGTGCTGAGCCTGCTGCGCTGATCCAGGCGGCACGCAACACGTAGATACGGAAAGGGAGCGAAAGCTCCCTTTTCGTTTTTGTGGTGTCGGACGCGTGGCGTGATCACTGGCGCTGACGGCAGCGGGTCATGGACCCGCTCTACCGTGGGCGGAGAAGCAACGCGCTCTCCGTGGGTCGAGCGCCAGCCCCCGCCGCATGGCACAGGCCTTGCATGGCACACGGGGCAGCGCAGAGGCGCTCAAGCTCGCCCACGAGCGGTCGATAACAGGTGCATGGCACTGGCTCGCGCCGCCACAGATCAAGGATCCCTCCCATGTCACTCGGCACGATCGGTTCTGGCCTCGACATTCCCAGCCTGGTATCCCAGCTTGTCGCCAAGGAGCGCGAGCCCAGGGAGAACCAGATCAACACGGCGGGCGTGGCCGCCAGCGCCCAGCTGTCGGCACTGGGGACGATCAAGAGCGGCATGACCAGTCTGCAGACGGCACTGGCGAATCTGGTCAAGGGCGTGGCCAGCCCTGGCTTCAAGACCAGCACGGTCACCGACTCCAATTTCACCGCCACCCTGGACAAATCCACCACCGCCGGCAAGCCCGCCGCCGGCACCCATGAGGTGGAAGTCAAGGCACTGGCGCAGAACCAGAAGCTGAGTTCAAAAGCCTACGAAAAGGACGCGGTGATCGGCGACGGCACGTTGACGATCGGGTTCGGCGACAAGTCGATCAACGTGACCATAGCCGAAGGTGCGAAGCTGGCCGATGTGGCCGCAGCAATCAACTCGGCTGCCGGGGGCAAGGGCGTGACGGCCGCCGTCGTCACCGCCGATGACGGCCAGCACCTGGTATTCAGCGCCGTCGGTTCAGGAAGCGATGGCGCACTGACCGTCAGCACCAGCGGCGGCAATGGCGGACTGGCCGCCCTGGTGTACGACGGCAGTGATTCATCCACCATGACCGAAATGGTCGAGGCCAGGGATGCCGTGGTGGTGGTGGACGGCTTCACCCGCACATCCAGCTCCAACACCATCACCGACCTGGTGCCGGGCGTCAGCCTGACGCTGACCAAGGCCGAAGAGGGAAAGAAGCAGACGTTGACCATCACCCCGGACAACGCGACGCTGAAGACGAACCTCAACGCCTTCGTCAGTGCCTACAACTCGATCCAGTCGACGCTTAAGAGCTCAAGCGCCTACAACGCCGATACCGGTACTGCCGCCACCTTCACCGGTGATGCGATGGTGCGTGGTCTCCAGCAGCAGCTGCGCAGCCAGTTGAGCAGCAACGTGAACGAGCTCAAGGAGATGGGACTGACCATCGCCGCCGATGGCACGCTCAGCCTGGATACCGCCAAACTGGATACGGCGATGGCCAACGATCCCGATGCGGCCACGCGCCTCTTCGGCGCCGAGGGAACCATCGGCAAATCGATGACCGACCTGCTGAAGAGCAATCTCGACAGCACCAGCGGCACCATCGTCCAGCGCAGCAACTCGCTCAGCAAGCAGATCAAGGCGCTGGAAAAGCAGCTCGACGACCTGGACGCGCGCATGGAAAAGGTTTCCGAACGCTATACGCGCCAGTTCACTGCGATGGAAACCATGATTTCGCAGATGCAGAGCGCCAGCAATTCCCTGTCCCAGCAGCTGGCCAGCACGTCCAGCTGATCCACCCTCAAGTCCCCCGGCGTCCACGCCGATAAGAAATGCAATGCCGCCCGCCTTGCCCGCCTCCAGCCAGGACGCGAAAGCGGACGGACCCACAGGAGAGTGTCTACATGTACGGTCCCAACCGGCAGTTCGCCGAGGAGTACCGCAAGGTGGGTGTCAACACGTCGGTGATCGACGCCGACCCCCACAAGCTGGTCGCGCTGTTGCTGGCCGGTGCCTGCGAACGCATCCGCATGGCCGAATCGGCGCTGCAGCGCAATGACCCTGCCCGCAAGGGCAAGGCCATCGGCGAAGCGTGCGCCATCGTGGGCCACCTGGATGGATCGCTGGACCACGAGGCCGGTGGTGAAATCGCCGCGAACCTTTCGGCGCTCTACGACTATGTGATCGTGCGTCTCACCGAAGCCAATCTGCACAATGATGCGTCGGCCCTGCAGGAAGCGCTGCGGCTACTGACCGAAATCGATTCCGCCTGGAACGCGATTCCCGCGGAACAGCGCCAGCTCCGCGCAGTGGGCTCGCCATGAGCACCGCCGCGTTGCAGCCGATGCATGCGGCGCTCGATGCGCTGGAGGCTGCGCTGCCTGCCGGCGACCACGCCCACAGCGAGCGCCTGATGAGCGAACACCTGCAGGCCGTTGCCAGCCTGTCGCTGTCCATCGAACGCCCCACGGATGAAGCGATCCGTACCCTGATGGGCCACCAGCAGCGCGTGATGGCCCGCATGCTCCAGCTTCGCGACGAGGCCGCTGCCCATCTCCAGCAGGGCAAGCGTTCCCTTCGCGCGGCGCATGCCTACCTGCAGGCAGAATCCCTGTCATGAACGATCCCGCCGCCCCGCAGATCCATCATCCCGCCGAAAGCGAGCTGTTCGACGAAACGCTCAGCTGTGATCTGGATCTGCCTGCCGGGTTCGTGCTCGGCAGCGGCGGTGTGCGTTCGGCGGTGGCCGAACAGCTTCTGCGCAGCATCGCGCTGGTGGAAGACGGGCGCGGCGACGACAAGGACGAGCGCGGCGAATCCAGCCCGGTGCAGCAGCGCATCGAAGCCAAGCTCGATCTGGTGCTCATGCTGATGGGCCGCATGGTGCGCCAGCAGAACGATGCCCTGCCCCTGCGCCCGTTGCGCTGGTCGCGTCGCGGCATCCGCCTGCAGGTTGGCAGTCGGGCCAGCGCCGTCGCGGGAAGCCAGGGCACCGTACGGCTGCAGCCCAGCGACTGGTTGCCGGACCACGTGGACCTGCCGGTGACCGTGCTGGCCGAAGCGGCCGATGGCAGCGGCGGGCACTTCCTGTGGCTGCGTTTCGGCGATCTCGGCGACGGCCTTGAAATGGCCATGGAACGGCATCTTTTCCGCGTTCACCGGCGCCAGATCGCCGACGCGCGCCGCCCGCGCTGATTCCTGCCGGCCACCCGCAGCGCGCCTCTTCCCGGCGTGCGGCTATTGGCTCCCCCGCCCACCTCGGCTAAGGTGGGTACTCCCCGAGTCTAGTTGCTGCCTGTGCGCGTT
The DNA here is from genome assembly GCA_023430045.1 of Pseudomonadota bacterium. Lineage (GTDB taxonomy): Bacteria > Pseudomonadota > Gammaproteobacteria > Xanthomonadales > Xanthomonadaceae > Stenotrophomonas. Next base: position 38,811 of record JAEZCF010000002.1, read on the forward strand.
CTCATCGTCGATGATCACACCCTGGTGCGGGCCGGCCTGGGACGGCTGCTGCAGGGTTTCGCCGACGTGCAGCTGGTGGCCGAAGCCAGCAATGCCGAACAGGCCCTGCAGCAGGCGCTGCAGCACGCACCGGATGTGGTGCTGATGGATTTGTCCCTGCCCGGCCGTACCGGTCTGGAAGCTCTCAGCGACATCCGCGCGCGCGCGCCGGGCTCACGCGTGGTGATGATGACGATGCATGACGACGCGGCGCACGTGCGTGATGCGCTGGACCGCGGCGCCGTCGGTTTCGTGGTCAAGGATGCCGCGCCGGGCGAACTGGAACTGGCGTTGCGCGCCGCCCACGCCGGCCAGGTATTCCTCAGCCCGCAGATCTCCGCGAAGATGCTCGCGCCGATGCTCAACCGCGAAAAGCCGGTCGGTGTGGCTGCCCTGCCGCCCCGCCAGCGTGACATCCTGCGCCGGATCGGTACCGGCCAGAGCACCAAGGAAATCGCCGCCGACCTCGGCATCAGCGTCAAGACGGTGGAAACCCACCGTGCGCGGATGATGGAATCGCTGGGATGCCGGCGCGCCACGGACCTGGTGTTGATGGCCGCGCGCCACCAGGGCGAGCTGGACTGACCGGGCCGCGACGGATTCCCGCCGTGCGTTGGCGGGCGGTGACGGAATCCGGCCCGCCATGGGCGACGACATTCACCGGAAATCAATGCGTTGCGACGCCAATCCGTCGGAATCCCGATGGCATGTAAGGATATTCCTGACATATCGTCAGGAAAATCATGATCGTCGCCGGGTTCTACCCGATTTCCCCTGCCCTGCCCCCATTGCAAGATGCGTTCCATAACGCGCCGGGAGAGGGTGCGAGGGAAACGTCGATGAAAGCCACGCTTGCCACCCAGCTCGGCCAACAGCTTCACCTGACTCCGCAGTTGCTGCAGTCCATCCGGCTGCTGCAGCTCGATGGGCTGGCGCTGGAACAGGAAATCCAGCGCGCCCTGGAAAGCAATCCGCTGCTGGAAATCGAGGACGTGGGCGACGTTGAGACCCCGGACGATGCCGCGCACGACGCTGCACTGGATGCTGCCGCCTTCGACGAGCTGCCTGACAGCGGCATGTGGGACGTACCTGGAGCCAGCTGGCAGGACGGCGATGATGACCGCATGGCCCGCATGGCCGCCGGCGAATCCAGCGACCCGCACCTGCGCATCCTGCAGTCGCTGGCCCTGGAACTGGACGAGCATGCGCTTGGCGTCGCCGCCTTCTGGCTGGAACACTGCGACGACGGCGGCTATCTGGATGCTCCGCTGGAGCAGTTGCAGCTGCTGGCCAGCGCACGCCTGGATGTGTCCATCGCCCAGGTCGAGGCGGTGCGCCAGCGCCTGCTGCATGGTGATCCGGCCGGCATGGCCGCCCGGCACCTGGGCGAATGCCTGCAGGCGCAGCTGCGCGAACTGCCCGGCGTGGTCGCTGCGCGCCATCTCGCCGCGCGCCTGCTGGACGGCGACATGGCGCTGCTTGCCGCGCACGATTATCCCGCGCTGGCGGCGGCCCACGAGGCCGAGGTGGCCGATGTGCTGGAGGCGGTGCGCCTGATCCTTTCGCTGCAGCCGCGCCCCGGCGAACAGCTGCTGCCGGAACGCAACACCGTGGTGGTCCCCGATGCCGTTGCCTGGCACGCCGACGGCCAGTGGCGCGTGGCGCTGAACCGCCGCAGCAGCCGCCGCGTCAGCATCAACAGCCAGTACGAGCAGGCCCTGGCCGATGCGCCGGACGCCAGCCCGGCCATGCGCGAAATGCTCGCCGAGGCGCGCTGGCTGACGCGCGGCCTGTCGATGCGCCACGAAACCCTGCTGCGCACCGCGCGGGTGATCGTCGAGCGCCAGGCCGCCTTCCTGGCCCATGGCGAAGAGGCGATGGCGCCGCTGACGCTCAAGGAAGTGGCCGATGCGATCGGCATGCATGAGTCCACTGTATCGCGCATCACCACCGGCAAGTACCTGCAGACCCCGCGCGGCACCTTCGAACTGAAGCATTTCTTCGCGGTGCGGCTGGAAGGCGCCAGCGTGTCCGGCGCGGCGGTGAAGGCCATGGTGCGGCGCCTGATCGAGTCCGAACCGGCCGGTCGTCCGCTGGCCGATGAAGCCATCGCCGGCCTGCTGGCCCGCCAGGGGGTGAACATCGCCCGCCGTACCGTTGCAAAATACCGCGAACAACTGGACATCGCGCCGGCGCGCGAACGCCGCCGGCAGGTCGCCCGGCAACCGCTGATGGCCCGCGTGGGCTGAGGACACCGCATGAACAAGCTCACCGTGCTGCTGGTCGACGACCACGAGGGATTCATCAACGCCGCCATGCGCCACTTCCGCAAGGTGGACTGGCTGGACGTGGTCGGCAGCGCCGCCAACGGACTGGAGGCCATCGCGCGTTCGGAGGCACTGCGCCCGAAGGTGGTACTGATGGACCTGGCGATGCCGGAAATGGGCGGCCTGCAGGCGACCCGGCTGATCAAATCGCAGGACGATGCCCCCTACATCGTCATTGCCAGCCACTTCGATGATGCCGAACACCGCGAGCATGCGCTGCGCGCCGGCGCCGACAATTTCGTCAGCAAGCTCTCCTACATCCAGGATGTCATGGCGATCCTGGAAGGCTTCAAGGCCGCCGACGATGAGTGAATCGCGCATCCTCGTGCTGGACAGCGATGCCGTGCGTGCCGAGCGCACAGTGGCCCTGCTGGAATTCATGGATTTCAACCCGCGCTGGGTGGCCGACGCCGCCGACTTCCCGGCCGCCCGCTACCGCCAGAATGACTGGATGGCAGTGATCGTCGGCAGCCTGGACGAATCGCCGCATACCGATGAGCTGTACCGCTGTCTGGGCCAGGGCAACCTGCCGCCGCCGGTGCTGCTGGTGGATGGCGATACCCAGGCCTTCGCGCGCCAGCATGCGCTGCATGAAGCCAATGTCTGGCCGCTTGAATCGCCGTTGCGGCACGCGCAGATGGAAGCGCTGCTGCGCCGTGCCAGCCTGAAGCGGCTGGACGCCGAACACCAGGCCGGCGCCGCCCAGGAACAGGGACCGACCGGTACCGGCCCGGCAGTGAGCCAGCTGCGCCAGCTGATCGAGCAGGTGGCCGCGTTTGATACCACCGTGCTGGTGCTGGGCGAATCAGGCACCGGCAAGGAAGTGGTGTCGCGCGCCATCCACCAGCGTTCGCCACGCCGTGATGGTCCGTTCGTGGCCATCAACTGCGGCGCGATCCCGGCCGACCTACTGGAAAGCGAGCTGTTCGGTCACGAGAAGGGCGCGTTCACCGGGGCACTGACCGCGCGCAAGGGCCGTTTCGAAATGGCCGAGGGCGGCACCCTGCTGCTCGATGAGATCGGCGACATGAGCCTGCCGATGCAGGTGAAGCTGCTGCGCGTGCTGCAGGAACGCAGCTTCGAGCGCGTGGGCGGCAACGAAACCATCCGCTGCAACGTGCGCGTCATCGCCGCCACCCACCGCGACCTGGAAAGCCGCATCACCGACGGCAAGTTCCGCGAGGATCTGTTCTATCGCCTGAACGTGTTCCCGATCGAGGTGCCGGCCCTGCGTGAACGCCTGGAAGACCTGCCGACGCTTGCCGAGAACATCGCCAGCCAGCTGGCGCGCACTGGTCGTGGCGAAGTGCGTTTCGCCGCCGAAGCGCTGCAGGCGCTGACCGCCTATGCGTGGCCGGGCAACGTGCGCGAACTGACCAACCTGGTGGAACGGCTGGCCGTGCTGCACCCGGGTGGCACCGTGCGCGTACAGGACCTGCCGGCCCGTTATCGCGCCGATGTGGCCCTGTCCGCGCCGGCCAGCACGCCGCCCGCCGATCCCGTGCCGGCCGCCGATGACCGCCTGGACCTGCGCAGTTTTTCCTTCCACTCGCCGACGCCAGCGCCGACGCCCGACGTGCCGGCCGCCTTGCCGGACGACGGCCTGGACCTGCGCAACCACATGGCATCCATCGAACTGGGGCTGATCCAGGAAGCGCTGGAACGCACTCAGGGCGTGGTCGCACATGCGGCCCAGCTGCTGGGCCTGCGCCGCACCACGCTGGTGGAGAAGCTGCGCAAGTACGGCATCGAGCGCGAACAGCCGGAGCTGTAGAGCCGGGCTCTGCCCGGCTGACACCCCTGCGCGTAGCGGGGCAGAGCCCCGCTCTACCTGACCCGCCATTCGTAGAGCCGGGCTCTGCCCGGCCATCACCTCTGCGCGCTGTTCCACCCGCAGCCGACCATGGGTCGGCTCTACCGGTTCATGGCCGCTCCGGGCTCACGGCGGCCCGAGGGTCTGTCGGCGCCGGGATTCCGGCACACGCCGGGGATGCCGTTCCGGCACGGCACTTGCATGAACGCATGGGCAGGCCCTGCTCCGCTCCCGCTTCATGGAACAGCTCCACATGACCCATTCCGTCACCTCGATCCTTTCGCAGATCCGCAGCTTCCAGACGCAGGCCAGCCAGACCGTGGCCCGCCCGCTGGCGGAAATGCCGCGCAGCAACGCGATCCCCGGCACCACCGGGGTGGGCGCGCCGGCGCCAGCCAGCTTCAGCGAAACCCTGCGCGGTGCGCTGGCCGGGGTGAACGAATCGCAGCAGACGGCCGGCACGCTCGCGCGGGACTTCGAACTCGGCAAGCCCGGGGCCGACCTGGCCCGGGTGATGGTGGCCTCGCAACAATCCCAGATCGCCTTCCGCGCCACCGTGGAAGTCCGCAACCGTCTCGTCCAGGCTTACCAGGACGTGATGAACATGCCGCTGTAAGGACCGCGCACGATGGCATTGACGCTCTCCAAGGAATCGCTCAGCACTGAAAAGGCCGGGCAGTGGTTCGACCGGCTGCAGAGCCTGCAGATCGCGCGCCGGCTGGGCCTGATGGCGATGATCGCCGTGGCCGTGGCCGCCGGCCTGGCGGTGTTCTTCTGGTCGCAGAAGCCCGGCTACGTGCCGCTGTACACCGGCCTGGACCAGAAGGCCACCGCCGAGGCCACCGACCTGTTGCGCGCCGCGCAGATTCCGTTCGAGCTGGACGCGGCCAGCGGTGGCATCACCGTGCCGGAAAAGAACCTGCACGACGCACGCCTGAAGCTGGCCGGTTCCGGCCTGACCGACAGTGGCCGTCTCGGCTTTGAACTGATGGAACGCGACCCCGGCTTCGGCGTCAGCCAGTTCGTGGAAAGCGCGCGTTACCAGCATTCGCTGGAAACCGAACTGTCGCGCACCATCAACACGCTGCGCCCGGTACGCGATTCGCGCGTGCACCTGGCCATCCCCAAGCCCAGCGCCTTCACCCGCCAGCGCGATGTCGCCAGCGCCTCGGTGGTGCTGGAACTGCGTGGCGGCCAGCAGCTGGAGCGCGGCCAGGTCGATGCCATCGTGCACATGGTGGCAGCCAGCATCCCGGACCTGGCACCGGAGCGGGTGACCGTGGTGGACCAGAGCGGCAACATGCTCAGCGTGTCCGATCCGAACAGCGACGCAGCCATGAACGCTGCCCAGTTCGAGCAGGTACGCCGCCAGGAAACCTCGTTCAACCAGCGCATCCGCGAACTGCTGGAGCCGATGACCGGCCCTGGCCGGGTGAAGCCTGAAGTCAGCGTGGACATGGATTTCTCCGTCATCGAAGAGGCCCGTGAGCTGTACAACGGTGAGCCGGCGAAGGTGCGCAGCGAACAGACCAGCGAGAACTCAACGGCCGCCAGTGGTCCGCAGGGCGTGCCCGGCGCGACCAGCAACGCACCGCCCGGCCAGCCCGCCCCAGCTGCGGCGACCGCGCAGGCGCCGGTGGAAACCTCGCGCAACGCCACCCGCAACTACGAGCTGGACCGCACCCTGCAGCACACCCGCCAGCCGGCCGGGCGCATCCAGCGCGTGTCGGTGGCGGTGCTGCTGGACAACGTACCGCGTGCCGGCACCGACGGCAGGATGCGCGAGCAGGCGTTGTCGGCCGCCGAACTCACCCGCATCGAAGGCCTGGTCAAGCAGGCGGTGGGCTTCAATGCCGAGCGCGGCGACACCGTGTCGGTCATGAACGCACCCTTCGTGCGCGAGACCACCCCGGTGGAAGGGCCGGACTGGTGGGAACTGCCGTGGGTGCATGACGCCCTGCGCCTGCTGCTCGGCGCGGTGGTGGTGCTGGCCCTGTTGTTCGGCGTGCTGCGCCCTGCCCTGCGTTCGATCAGCGGCCATGGCCCGAAGCCGGCGCAGATCGCCCAGGAGCCGCTGACGGCCGACGTGCAACTGGTGGACGACGAGCAGGTGCTGCCGGCGCTGGAGCGCCAGCGCGCCACGCTCGCCGCCAATCCGCTGGCGCTGCCGGTGGATTCCTATGAGGAGCGCCTGCGCATGGCCCGCGAGGCGGTGAAGACCGATTCCAAGCGGGTGGCCCAGGTGGTCAAGGGCTGGGTGGCCAATGACTGAGATGCTGCTGAGCGGCGTGCAGCGCGCCGCCATCCTGCTGCTGTCGCTCGGCGAAGAGGAAGCGGCCGACGTGCTGCGCCACATGGAACCCAAGGAGGTGCAGAAGATCGGCATCGCCATGGCCACCATGACCGACGTGACACGCGAACAGGTCGAAGGCGTGATGGACACCTTCAACAACGCGCTGATGTCCAAGACCTCGCTCGGCGTCGGCTCGGACGATTACATCCGCAACATGCTGGTGCAGGCGCTCGGCAGCGAGAAGGCCAACAGCCTGATCGACCGCATCCTGCTCGGCCGCAACACCACCGGCCTGGACGCGCTGAAGTGGATGGACCCGCGCGCGGTAGCCGACCTGGTGCGCAACGAGCACCCGCAGATCATCGCCATCGTGATGGCGCATCTGGAAACCGACCAGGCCGCCGAAGCGCTGAAGCTGCTGCCCGAACGTACACGTGTGGACGTGCTGCTGCGCATCGCCACCCTGGATGGCATCCCGCCCAATGCCCTGAACGAACTCAACGAGATCATGGAGCGGCAGTTTTCCGGCAGCCAGAACCTCAAATCGTCGAGCATCGGCGGCGTGCAGGTGGCCGCCAACATTCTCAACTTCATGGACAGCGGCCAGGACCAGGCGATCCTGGGCGCCATCGCCCGCGTGGACGCTCCACTCAGCAACCGCATCCAGGAAATGATGTTCGTGTTCGACGATCTGGTGGACCTGGACGACCGCGAGATGCAGCTGGTGCTGCGCGAAGTCAGCGGCGAACGCCTGGGCCTGGCCCTGCGGGGCGCCGACATCAAGGTGCGCGACAAGATCACCCGCAACATGTCCCAGCGGGCTGCCGAGATCCTGCTGGAAGACATGGAAGCGCGCGGCCCGGTGCGGCTGTCCGACGTGGAAGGCGCGCAGCGCGAGATCCTGGCCATCGTCAAGCGCATGGCCGATGAAGGCACCGTGGCACTGGGCGGCAGCGCGGAGGCGATGCTGTGAACACCGCCATCCGCTGGAACGCCCCCGACCTGCTGGCCGAGCAGCTGTCACTGCCGGACGAGGATTTCGACGGTGCAGGCGTGTTGGAACACGAGCCGGAACCGGTGCTGCAGCCGCCTACCCTGGAAGAGATCCAGGCCATCCAGGACAGTGCCGAAAAGGAAGGCTTCGAGCGCGGCCATGCCGACGGCTTCACTCAGGGCCAGGCCGAGGTCCGTCGCCTGGTGGCGCAGATCGAAGGCATCCTGGACAACTTCTCCCGGCCGCTGGTTCGGCTGGAAAACGAGGCGGTCGCCGCCCTCGGCGAACTGGCGGTACGCATCGCCGGCGCGCTGGTCGGTCGCGCCTACCAGGCCGACCCACAGCTGCTGGCACAGCTGGTGTCCGAAGGCGTGGACGCTGTCGGTTCAAGCAGCCGCGACGTGGAAGTCCGCCTGCATCCGGACGACATCGCCGCGCTCGCTCCGCTGCTCAGCCTGTCGCCCCAGCAACGGCTGGTGCCGGACGCCGCACTGGGTCGCGGTGACCTGCGCGTACATGCTGAAAGCGTGCGCATCGATGGCACCCTGGAGGCCCGCCTGCGTGGTGCGCTGGATACCGTGATGCGCCAGGTGGGAGCGACTCCATGAACGCGCCCGACATCCCGCAGCCGCTGGAATGGACCGGTGCCCGCAACCTGCGCCTCGGTGCGCGGCTGGATGCGCTGCGCTTCGACACCCTGCACGGCCGTGGCCTGATCCGCGAAGGCGTGCTGCGCCGTGCGGTCGGCCTGACCCTGGAAGCAGTGGGCTGCGAGGCCCCGCTGGGCGCCAGTTGCAAGGTGGAGGTGGATGGCGGCTGGGTGGATTCGGAAGTGGTCGGCTTCGCCGGCGAGCGCACCTACCTGATGCCCAGCGCGGAACTGCACGGCCTGCTGCCGAACGCGCGAGTGGTGCCGTCCATGCGCCGTGGCGGTGGCGTCGATGTCGGCGAGGGCCTGCTCGGCCGGGTCATCGACAGCGACGGCGTGCCGCTGGATGGCAAGGGCCCCATCCGCGCCGAAGGCTCGGTCGGCATGGCCGGCGTATCCATGAATCCGCTGGCCCGCGAACCCATCACCCAGCCACTGGACGTCGGCGTCCGCGCCATCAATGCCCTGCTGCCGATCGGCCGCGGCCAGCGCGTGGGACTGTTCGCCGGCTCCGGCGTGGGCAAATCCACCCTGCTCGGCATGATGACCCGCTTCACCTCGGCGGATGTGATCGTGGTGGGGCTGATCGGCGAACGAGGCCGCGAAGTACGCGATTTCGTCGAATCCACGCTGGGCGAAGAAGGCCTGCGCCGTGCCGTCGTGGTTGCCGCGCCGGCTGATCGACCGCCGCTGGCGCGCCTGCATGGCGCCTACCGCGCCACCGCCATCGCCGAGTGGTACCGCGACCAGGGCCTGAATGTCCTGCTGCTGATGGACTCGTTGACCCGCTTCGCACAGGCGCAGCGCGAAATCGGCCTGTCGGTCGGCGAGCCGCCGACCACCCGCGGTTATCCGCCGTCGGTGTTCGCCAAGCTGCCGGCGCTGGTGGAACGCGCCGGCAACGGCGCGAAGGGCCGCGGTTCGATCACTGCGTTCTACACCGTGCTGACCGAAGGCGATGATCCGCAGGATCCGATCGCCGATGCCGCGCGCGCGATCCTCGACGGCCATATCCTGCTGTCGCGCCGGGTCGCCGACAGTGGCCTGTATCCGGCCATCGACGTGGAATCGTCGGTCAGCCGCGTCGTCACCGAAATCGCCGATGAAGCCTGGCGCCTGCGCATCCGCAAGCTCAAACGGCTGGTGTCGGCGTATTCGTCCAACCGCGACCTGATCGCCATCGGTGCCTACCAGCGCGGCAACGACGCCGCCACCGATGAAGCACTGGAACGCTGGCCGGACATCGTCCAGTTCCTTGGCCAGGACATCGCCAAGGCCGCAGATCTTCCGCACAGCCAGGCCGCGCTCAAGCGTCTGGTCGAACCCGAGGCACACGCATGATGCAATCCAAGCGCATCGACCCGCTGCTGAAGCGGGCGCAGGAAAAGGAAGACACCGTCGCCCGCGAGCTGGCTGATCGCCAGCGCACGCTGGATACGCATCTTTCGCGGCTGGACGAACTGCGCCGTTATGCCGACGAATATTCCGGCGAGATGGCCGGCGCGCAGATGGCCGCCACCAGCCCGGCCCAGCTGATGAACCGCCGCGCCTTCCTGGACCGCCTGGACAGCGCCGTCGCCCAGCAGAGCCAGACCGTGGACAACAACCGCGAGAAGGTTGAAGCCGAACGTGCACGCCTGTTGCTGGCCAGCCGCGACAAGCAGGTGCTGGAGCAGCTGGCGGCGAGCTACCGCGCGCAGGAACGCCAGGTAGCGGAAAAACGTACCCAGCGCGAGATGGATGATCTTGGCGCGCGCCGGGTGCGCCTGCTGCAGGCCGACGACCAGGATAGCGGAGGCTCACGATGACGCCCTCGCCACTGCTGGGCGGCATGCCGGGAACGGCCACGACCGGGAGCGGCGGTGGCGCCGGCCGCGCCAACGGTGCTGATGGCAGCGCCCAGGGCAGCCGCTTCGAGCGCCTGATGCAGCAGGGCGAACGATCGGGCACGCCGCGGTCGAAGGCCGGCGACGGCGGAACCAGCGCCTCCCAGCCCCCGCGCGCCGATGCCGGCGCCCGGCGTGGCGACTCCTCCACGCAGCGCACCGACGCCGCCGATGCGGAAGCCGCGACCGCCGTGGATGACGAGCACGAGGCCAGCGCACAGCCCGCACCCGCCGCCGCGGACGACGCACCCGCATGGCCGCCGGAAGGACTGGCCGGGCTGGCGTTGTCGATGCCGCAGGCGCTGATGGCCGATGTTGCCATCGCGGCGGAGCCTGGCATGGCTGCCGCTGCGCCGATGCCCTCTTCCACCGTCGCGACGGCGCCACTGCAACCCGGGCTGGCCGCCGCCAGCGATCCGTCAGCGGCGATCGCCGCGATGCCGGCGGACGACGCAGGCGAAGAGACGCCGGTCGACGAACTGGCCGCGATGCTCGCCACGGCCCCGGCGGACCAGGCCGACTCATCGGAAACGACCGGCCCAACGACTGCACCACTGCATGGCATCGGTGCCCTGCACGCCCTGCGGGGTGGCGCGGAGCTGGCCGAGCTGCGCGCAGCGCCGCCGACCCCCACACCGGTTCTGGGCCAGGAAGGTTTCGATGACGCGCTCAGCGCACGTATCGGCTGGCTGGCGGACCAGAAGATCGGCCACGCCCACATCCGCATCAGTCCGGATGATCTGGGTGCGATCGATGTCCGCCTGCAGATGGATGGCGACAAGGTGAACGCCAGCTTCAGCAGCCCGCACGTGGATGTCCGCCACGCCCTGGAAAGCAGCCTGCCGCGGCTGCGCGAACTGCTGGGCGAACAGGGGTTCCAGCTGGCCCATGCCGACGTCGGCCAGCATGCCCAGGGCGGCGCGTCGTCCCACGGCAGCCGCGATGGCGCAGGTAGCGGTGGTGGACGCGATGGCGATCCGTCGGCCAGCGAAGTCACCCTCTCCGCCGCGCAGCTGATCCGCCAGCGCGGCCTCCTCGACGCCTACGCCTGACAGGCCCGGGGCATCGTAGCGCCGGCGAAGGTCCCGTAGAGCCGGGCTCTGCCCGGCTGCGAAGCTCACGTAGAGCCGGGCGCTGCCCGGCTGGGGCTCTCCCGCGCAACGGGGCAGAGCCCCGCTCTACCTGTCGTGCTCACGTAGAGCCGGGCTCTGCCCGGCTGGGCCATCACCGCGCAGCGGGCCAGAGCCCCTGCTCTACGCGGCCACCGTCAACAATCCGCCACGCTCCTTCCGCCGTTTCAGGCACGCCCCTTGCATGTTGCTGCGGGCAACCTCCAGGAGCTTCCCGTGGCCGCAGCCGCCGATAAAACCCAGACTTCCGCCAGCAAGGACACCGCCGCCGCGCCGCGACGTCGCCTGCCCCTGATCGCCGCGCTGGTCGTGACCGCAGTCGCCCTCGCCGGTGGCGGCGTCTGGTACTTCACCCAGGCAGCACACATCGAAGGCGATGCCAGGACCACCGGCAAGCCGAAGGCACCGCCCGCCCCGGCACGCTACTTCCCGCTGGAACCGGCCTTCGTGGTCAACCTCAACGGCCCCATCGACGGCCCGCGTTACCTGCAGGTGGACGTGCAGCTGATGACCCGCGACGCCAACGCGCTGGAAGCCATCAGGACCCACTCGCCCGCGCTGCGCGCGCGCCTGCTGATGCTGTTTTCGCAGGTATCCCCGGAACAGATCGCCGACCGCGCCGGCAAGGAAAAGCTGCAGGCCGACGCGCTGGCCGAAGTGCGCAAGGTGCTGGTCGCCGAAACCGGCAATGCCAGCGTCGACGACCTGCTGTTCACCAGCTTCGTGACCCAGTGAAGGGCCTGCGATGAACGACCTGCTTTCACAGGACGAGATCGATGCGCTGCTGCACGGCGTGGACAGCGGTGCGGTGGAGATGGCACCGGACGGCCCCGTGCCCGGCGAGGCGCGCTCCTACGATTTCGCCAGCCAGGACCGCATCATCCGGGGCCGCATGCCGACCCTGGAGATGGTGCACGAACGCTTCGCGCGCCTGTGGCGCATCGGCCTGTTCAACCTGATCCGCCGCTCGGCGGAACTGTCCGTGCGTGGCATCGAGCTGCTCAAGTTCAACGATTACATGCACTCGCTGTACGTGCCCACCAACCTCAACCTGATCCGCTTCAAGCCGCTGCGCGGGACCGGACTGATCGTGTTCGAGCCGACCCTGGTGTTCGCCATCGTCGACAACTTCTTCGGCGGCGACGGGCGTTACCCGACCCGCATCGAGGGCCGCGAGTTCACCGCCACCGAGATGCGCGTCATCCACCTGCTGCTGAAGCAGACCTTCGCCGACCTGCGCGAAGCGTGGGCGCCGGTGATGGACGTGGATTTCGAGTACATCAACTCGGAAATCAACCCGCATTTCGCCAACATCGTCACCCCGCGCGAATACGTGGTGGTGTGCCGCCTGCACGTGGAACTGGACGGCGGTGGCGGCGACATCCACGTCACCCTGCCCTATTCGATGCTCGAGCCGATCCGCGAACTGCTGGATGCCGGCATCCAGAGCGACCGCAACGACCGCGACGAAAGCTGGGGCCAGACGCTTCGCGAACAGCTGGATGTCGCCGAGGTCACCGTTTCCAGCGTGCTGGCCACCAAACGCATGAGCCTGCGTGACCTCACCCGCCTGAAGGTCGGCGATGTGCTGCCCATCGAACTGCCGGCGCAGGTGCCGGTGTGCGTGGAAAACATCCCGATATTCACCGGCCAGTTCGGCGTGGCCAATGGCATGAACGCCGTGAAGATCACCGCCACCCATCCGCCGGGCACGCGCCAGCGCGTACCGGTCATCCAGGACGACCCGCAATGAACGAATTCGACGACAACGCACCCACGCCTGCCCAGTTCGACGCCCTGCAGGCCGACGATGCCCAGTCTCCCGACCTGAACCTGGACGTCATCCTCGATGTGCCGGTGACGCTGTCGCTGGAAGTCGGGCGCGCGCGCCTGCCCATCCGCAACCTGCTGCAGCTCAACCAGGGCTCGGTGGTGGAACTGGAGCGCGGCGCCGGCGAATCGCTGGATGTGTTCGTCAACGGCACGCTGATCGCCCATGGCGAAGTGGTGGTGATCAATGACCGTTTCGGCGTGCGCCTGACCGACGTGGTCAGCCCCAGCGAACGGATCCGGAGACTGCGTTGAGCCCGCTGCTGTACATCGCCACCGCGCAGGCCGCCGGCAAGGGTGCCGTGCAGGTGGGCCAGCACGCCCCCAGCACCCCTGGACTGTTCGGCGCGGTGATCGCCCTGCTGGCCGTGCTGGCCCTGGTGGTCGGCCTGGGCTGGCTGCTCAAGCGCATGCCCGGCAGCGGCTTCCGGGCGCCGGAAGGCATGAAGCTGGTGTCCAGCATCGCCGTCGGCGCCAGGGAGCGCGTGGTGGTGCTGGAAGTGAACGGCGAGCAGATGCTGCTGGGCGTGACTGCAGGGGGGATCAGCCACCTGCACACGCTGGAGACACCGCTGCCGCCGCCTGCGCCGCTGCGCGTACCCGAGCTGAAGAACCTTCCCAACTTCGCCCAGCTGCTGCAACAGCGGCTGCGCAAGGACACATGAGATGCGTGTGATTGCATATCCCCATGCCGGCCAGCGGCCGGCCCCCCTCGTGTGGCTGACGCGGGCGCTGATGCTGGCCCTGCTGCTGTTGCCGGCGCTGGCCTTTGCCGCCCCGGGAGCACCGGGCACGCCGCTGCCGGATGTCAACGTCGGCCGCATCGGCGGGCAGCCGGTGAGCCTGCCGCTGCAGACCCTGCTGCTGATGACGGCGATCACCCTGATCCCGTCGATGCTGCTGGTGCTGACCGCGTTCACCCGCATCATCGTGGTGCTGGCGCTGCTGCGCCAGGCACTGGGTACCGGCCAGACACCGTCCAACCAAGTGCTGCTGGGGCTGGCGCTGTTCCTCACCGCGATGATCATGCTGCCCACCTGGGACAAGGCATGGAGCACCGGCATGGCGCCCTATCTCAACGGAGAGATCGACTTCCAGAGCGCGTGGTCGCTGACCACCCAGCCGCTGCGCGCCTTCATGCTGGCGCAGATCCGCGAGACGGACCTGATGACCTTCGCCGGCATCGCCGGCCACGGCACCTATGCCGGCCCGGATGCGATCCCGTTCCCGGTACTGGTGGCCTCCTTCGTCACCAGCGAACTGAAGACCGCCTTCGAGATCGGCTTCCTGATCTTCATCCCGTTCGTGATCATCGACCTGGTGGTCGCCAGCGTGCTGATGTCGATGGGCATGATGATGCTGTCGCCGATGCTGGTGTCTGCACCGTTCAAGATCCTGCTGTTCGTGCTTGTAGATGGCTGGGTGCTCACCGTGGGCACGCTCGCGGCCAGCTTCAACGCCTCCTGACCCTTACCGCGCGGTGCCCCGGCGGCGCCCTGCCCCTGCCCCTGCCTTCACGGAAACGTCCATGTCGCCCGAACTTGCCCTGACCGAACTGCGTGGTGGCCTCATGGCGACTCTGTGGGTGGCCGGCCCGCTGCTGCTCACCGTGCTGGTGGTCGGCGTGGTCGTCGGCATCGTGCAGGCGGCCACCCAGCTCAACGAACCGACCATCGCCTTCGTGGCCAAGGCCGCCGCGCTGACCGTCGTGCTGTTCGCGCTGGGCAGCCTGCTGCTGGGGCACATGGTGGAGTTCACCACGCTGCTGTTCCAGCGCATTCCACACCTGATCGGCTAGGCCGCCCGCGCGATGGATCCGGCGACCCAGATGGCCGCCGACGGCCTGCAGGCCTTCGGCATGATCGGCGACACGCTGTGGACGGTGCTGCGCATCGGCGCCATGGTCATGGCGATGCCGCTGATCGGCACGCGCGCGGTGCCATCGCGGGTAAAGGTGCTGCTGGCCGCCACGCTGTCCATCGCGCTGGCACCGGTGCTGCCGCCGGTCCCGGCGTGGAGCGGCTTCGATGCCACCACCGTGCTGACCATATTCCGCGAGCTGGTGATCGGCGTGACCATCGGCTTCATGCTGCGGCTGGTGTTCGAAGCCGGCGCGCTGGCCGGCGAGCTGGTCGCACAGGGCACCGGCCTGGCCTTCGCGCAGATGGCCGACCCGATGCGCGGCGGCAGCTCGGGCGTGATCGGCCAGTGGTTCTACCTGATGTTCGGATTGCTGTTCTTCACCGCCAACGGCCATCTGGCATTGATTTCGCTGCTGGTGGACAGTTACCGCGCGCTGCCGATCGGCATGGCGCTGCCGGATGCGCATGCGCTGGCAGGTACTGCCCCGACGTTCCTGCTCAGCGTGCTGCGCGGCGGGGTGTCACTGGCGCTGCCGCTGATCGTGGCGATGCTGGCGGTGAACCTGGCCTTTGGCGCGCTGGCGCGTGCGGCCCCGGCGTTGAATCCCATCCAGCTCGGCCTGCCGGTGTCACTGCTGCTTGGCCTGTCCCTGCTGGCGGTGATGGCCGGCGAAATGGGCCCGCCGGTACAGCGCCTGTTCGATGCGGCCTTCGAAGCCGCCGGCTCCGTGGTGCGATAGAGCCGACCCATGGTCGGCTGTGCTCCCTGGCGTGGTAGAGCCGACCCATGGTCGGCTGCACTCCCTGGTGTGGTAGAGCCGACCCATGGTCGGCTGCGCGGGTTTGATCCGCATTACGGCCTGCAGACAGCCGACCATGGGTCGGCTCTACAACAACCGGCCCGGAACGGTTCTTGCATGACGTGCGGCATTCCTCCTGGCCCTGCGCGCGATGTCCGAGAACGAAGACGGCGGCGAGAAAACCGAACAACCTACCGAAAAACGTCTGCGCGAGGCCCGCGAACAGGGCAACATCCCGCGTTCGCGCGAACTGGCCACGGCGGCGGTGTTCGGCGGCGGCGTGCTGGCCATGATGGGCACCGGCGGCATGCTGGCGCGGGGTGCCGCCGACTGGCTGAAGCAGGCGCTGCAGCCCGATCTTTCCGTCCGCCAGCATCCGCCGGAGCTGTTCGGCCACTTCGGTGAGCTGTTCCTGCGCCTGCTGCTGGTGATCTCACCCCTGGTGCTGGTGTGCCTGCTGGCCAGCTTTCTGGCGCCGGTGGTGATGGGCGGTCTGCGCTGGTCGGCCAAGTCGATGACGCCGGACTTCAAGCGCCTCAGCCCGGCCGCCGGCCTCAAGCGCCTGTATGGACCGGAAGCCATTGCCGAGTTCACCAAATCCCTGCTGCGCGTGCTGTTCGTCGGCACTGCCGCCGGCATCGTCATGATGGGCGGCCTGGACACCCTGCGTGGACTGCTGCACCAGCCGCTGGAAAACGCCATCGTGCATGGGCTGGGCTTCACCTTGAGGCTGTTGCTGGCCACCGCCGTGGCGATGCTGCTGCTGGCCGCCATCGATGCCCCGTACCAGCGCTGGAACTGGATGCGCAAGCTGAAGATGACCCGCGAGGAACTGCGCCGCGAAATGAAGGAAAGCGAGGGCAGCCCGGAGGTGAAGGGCCGCATCCGCCAGCTGCAGCACCAGATGGCCAACCGGCGGATGATGGAGGCAGTGCCCACTGCCGATGTCGTGGTGGTCAATCCCACCCATTACGCGGTGGCCCTGAAATACGAAGGCGGCAAGATGGGCGCACCCACCGTGGTGGCCCTCGGCGTGGACGAAACCGCGCTGCGCATCCGCCAGGTGGCCGACGGCAACAAGGTCGCCATCGTCTCGGCACCGCCTTTGGCACGCGCCTTGTATAGGGAGGGGGAACTCGGAAAGGAAATCCCCGTGAGACTGTACGCCGCCGTCGCCCAGGTGCTGTCCTATGTCTACCAGCTGCGCAGCTGGAACGGCGGCCCGATGCCCGAAGCGCCCCGCGTGGACGTGGATGAGCATAGCGACGGAGCACGCCGATGAGCAGCCAGGCCGCCGGCTTCAACACCCGCCGCGTGCTCGGCATGATCCGCCAGGGACTTGGCGCGCCGCTGATCGTGCTGGCGCTGCTGGCGATGGTCGTGGTGCCGCTGGCCGCACCGGTGCTGGATGCGCTGTTCACCTTCAACATCGCCATCTCGCTGATGGTGCTGCTGGCGGTGGTGTACGTGAAGCGGCCGCTGGATTTCACCATCTTCCCGATCGTGCTGCTGATCACCACCATGCTGCGGCTGGCGCTGAACGTGGCCTCCACCCGCGTCATCCTGCTCAACGGCCAGAACGGCCATGAAGCGGCCGGCAAGGTCATCGCCGCGTTCGGCGAATTCGTCATCGGCGGCAACTACGCCGTCGGCATCGTGGTGTTCGCGATCCTCACCATCATCAATTTCGTGGTCATCACCAAAGGCGCCGGCCGCGTTTCCGAAGTGACCGCGCGCTTCATCCTGGATGCCATGCCAGGCAAGCAGATGGCCATCGACGCCGACCTCAACGCCGGCCTGCTGACCCGCGAGGAAGCCAAGCTGCGCCGCGAGGAAGTGCGCGAGGAAGCCGATTTCTACGGTGCTATGGACGGTGCCAGCAAGTTCATCCGTGGCGATGCCATCGCCGGCATCCTGATCCTGTTCATCAACCTGCTCGGCGGCCTGGCGGTCGGCATGCTCCAGCACGGCATGCCCTTCGGCGATGCCGCCGCCACCTACACCCTGCTGTCCATCGGCGATGGCCTGGTGGCACAGCTGCCGGCCCTGCTGGTATCCAGCGCGGTGGCGATGCTGGTCACCCGCGCCTCGCGTTCGCAGGACATGAGCCAGGCGATGATGGGCCAGGTGTTTGGCCAGCATCGCGCGCTGGCGATCGCCGCAGCGATCATCGGACTGGTCGGCCTGGTGCCGGGCATGCCCAACCTCGCCTTCCTGTCCCTTGCGGCCATCCTTGGCTACATGGCGTGGAAGATGTGGAAGAAGAGCCAGCTGCCCGCCGAACCAGATGCAGCCGCAACGTCCGCGGCCAGTCCCACCGATGCCCTGGGCCGTCCGGCGGCACCCGCGCCGACCGCCGAACTCACCTGGGACGAACTGCGCCCGGTGGACCCACTGGGCCTGGAAGTCGGCTATCGGCTTATCCCACTGGTGGATGCCGCGCAGGGCGGCGAACTGATGGCGCGCATCAAGGGCGTACGCCGCAAGCTCACCCAGGACATCGGTTTCCTGATTCCGCCGGTACACATCCGCGACAACCTGGAACTGTCCGCCACCGGCTATCGCCTGCTGGTGCATGGGGTGCCGGTGGCCACCGCGGAGATCCATCCGGACCGGGAACTGGCGCTGGACCCCGGCAGTGCGCTGGGCCAGCTGGACGGCATCGCCGGCAAGGATCCCGCCTTCGGCCTGGATGCGGTGTGGATCCAGCCGCAGCAGCGCGCCCATGCCGAATCGATGGGCTATACGGTGGTCGACCCGGCTACGGTGGTGGCCACGCACCTGTCCCACCTGATCCGCGAACATGCGCCGGAACTGCTGGGCCATGAAGAAGTGCAGCAGTTGCTGGCGAACCTGGCCAAGAGCGCACCCAAGCTGGTGGAAGACCTGAGCCCGAAGGCGCTGCCACTGTCGGTGGTGGTGCGCGTGCTGCAGAACCTGCTGGTGGAGCGCATTCCGGTGCGCCAGCTACGCAAGATCGCCGAAGCGCTGGTGGAGGCCGCGCCGTCCAGCCAGGACCCTGCCGCGCTGACCGCCGCGGTGCGCAACGCGCTGGGGCGTTTCATCGTGCAGGAGATCGCCGGGATGTCGCCGGAGCTGCCGGTATTCACCCTCAACCCGCAATTGGAACGCGTCTTGCAGGAGTCCACGCAGGGCAACGGCGCTGCGCTGGAACCCGGTCTCGCCGAACGGCTGCACCAGAGCCTGGCCGACTGTGTCGGCCGGCAGGAAGCCCGAAACGAGCCCGCGGTGGTGCTGGTTCCGGGCCCGGTGCGTGCCGCGCTGGCACGGCTGGTCCGCCACAGCGTTCCGTCGCTGTCGGTGCTGGCGTACAGCGAGGTACCGGAAGACAAGCGCCTGAAGCTGGTGGGGACCATCAGCTGACGCCGTCCTTCCGGCGCGCCGGAAAACAGGCAGCACCGAAATTGCATCGCATCCAACCATGACCGAGGGGAACCCGCACCGTGCTGACCACCGACCAACCGCGCTCCCCCGCCAATGAACCGAATCCGTCCCGGTACTCCAGCATGAAAATCAAACGCTTCGTCGCGGCCGACATGCGCTCGGCCATGAACCTGGTACGCAAGGAACATGGTCCGGACGCGGTGATCCTGTCCAACCGGCGGATCGAGGATGGCGTGGAGATCGTGGCGGCAGCGCATTACGACGAAAGCGTGGTGCAGCGCGCCCTGGAATCGGCACGCAAGGACACCGCACCGGTAGCGCCGGCGCCCCGCGCGCGCAATGCCGCCGACGCGATGATCGCTGCGGTTACCCGCCGCCGCAGCCCGGCGCAGGACGCCGAGCCGGTATCGGCCACCACCTCCGCCGTGGCCGCACTGGCACGCGCCGCGGTGGGCGCCACCGGCCGCACCCTGGAC
>JAEZCF010000004.1 GCA_023430045.1 Pseudomonadota bacterium
TCTGTCTGCTCCCCCTCCCCCGCCCCCCACTACCGCGGGGCAGAGCCCCGCTCTACTGCTACGGCAATGCATTCAAATCCATCCACCCGGTCCACACCAGCTGTATGCCGATGCACAACAACACGAACGCTGCCAGCTGCTGCATCACCACCGCACCCGTCGGGCCCAGCCGGTTAACCAGCACGATGGAATTACGCAGTATCAAGTAGATCACCACCCCGACCATCAGCGCGCCACCCACCGCGACAATCGCACCGGAAAGAAAATGCAGCGGCGTCATCGCCTGCCCATGCGCACCCAGGGTAATGCATGCGGAAATCACGCCCGGCCCGGTGGTCAACGGAAACGTGAGCGGATAGAAGGTCTTGCGCGACAACTGGTCATCGGCGAACCCGGCCGCCTGGGTTTCCACATCGCTGGGCGCATCGTCGGTGCGGGTACCCAGCATGCGCCAGGCCGTGGCCGCTACCAGCAGCCCGCCGCCGAAGCGCACCACCGCCAGCGATATGCCGAACACCGTCAGCATATACGTGCCCACCAGCATCGAAGCGATGATCACATACATCACGTTCGCGCCGATCTGCCGCGCCAGCACCTTGGCCAGCCCATGGCGTGCACCCACGGTAGAAACGAAGATCGACGCGATACTCAGCGGATTGATGATCGGCAGCAGGGTCACCGGGACCAATGCCATCTCCTTCACCAACGCAATCAAGTAATCCATTATTCAAACTGCTCTCAGTACACCACCGGTTACGTAGAGCGGGGCTTTGCCCCGCTGCCAGACACCTGGACAGGCCGATTGCCGGGCACATCCGGACCAGGTAGAGCCGGGCTCTGCCCGGCTGCACGGCACCCCACTCAGAACCCGAAACGCGCGCCCAGATGGATTTCGCTGCTCACCAGGTCGGCACGCATCATTTCGTCCTGCAGCAGGCGCGCATTGGTAAAGGCATTCCAGCCACTTTCGGCGCGGCCCAGATCCGCATAGCGATACCCCAGCTCCAGGGTCAACCGGTCGATCGGCGTCCACGCCACGCCCGTACCCAGCGACCAGGCCAGATTGTCCTGGCGCCCAACGTTGTATGCGCGGCCCGGCATGCCCTGCCAGCCACTGGACTTGATACGTGCGATACCCAGACCGATCGAGCCATACCAGGAAATAGTGTCGGTGATGGCGAAATCACGATAGGCGTTGGCCATCAAACGCTGCGAAGCGATGTAATTCACGTTGGCGCTTGTCGGGAACGCCGTGGAGCCACTGGTAAACGTATCGGTCTTCGGCAGCGTGTACTCAGCCTCTGCGCGCCAGCCATTGCCGAACTGATAACCCAGCGCCAGCGAGCCGGTGGTGAACCGGTCCTTCTCCTGGCCCGGCACGAATGCACCGATTCCCGGGCGCGCACTGGACGCCATGTTGCGTGCCTTGTGATCTGCACCAACGATGCGACCGCCGATGTAGTAGCCGGCCTCCGCAGCAGACACGACACTGGACGATGTGCCGGCCAGCGCCAGCAACAGGAGAGAAGTATTCTTCAGCGTGGACATGGATCTTCCGGTGTGGTGTCGATCACCACCTGCATACAGCGGCGAAACGAGTGCGGGGCGAAATTGCCCGCGCGCACTTTAGAACCCCACGCACGTATCGCCCATCGGACCAGGCCGATGTAGCGCGGGGTTGTGCCCCGCTGCGGGTTTCATGATTGCCGCGTAGAGCGGG
This sequence comes from Pseudomonadota bacterium, assembly GCA_023430045.1. Taxonomy (GTDB): domain Bacteria; phylum Pseudomonadota; class Gammaproteobacteria; order Xanthomonadales; family Xanthomonadaceae; genus Stenotrophomonas. The sequence goes on from JAEZCF010000004.1 coordinate 1,721, forward strand.
GCTCTGCCCCGCTGCGCATTTCCAACAGCCGGGCAGAGCCCGGCTCTACGTGACCTGCCAAGCCAGGCGGAGCCCGGCATTACCCATCAATCTTCGTTCGCCAAACGAGCGCAACGCAGGCGCGACTTGCACCAGCCACCGTGCGAACGGAAGCGACCGCTGTCACCAGTGACTACATAACGAAGGGCGCCCCAAGCCGACGGCGGCGGGCCGACATGCCAACTGCGGAGCTTGCGATAGGCGTAACGAAAACGGGCAATGCACATGGAATACGCACGAACAGGAACAGCGGTCTGCTGCCCTGCCACGCTATGTACGCAGCGCCGTCACCTCAATGAGACATGTCGTAAAAACAGACAGCTCACTCATCCTCGCCGCTGTGCTCCTCGCGCAGACGAGAAACACGCCACCCGGCATGCGAGCGGAAGTGACCGGTATCGCCGGTCAATCCATAACGCACCGCCAGCCAGACGGCGAGGACCGGTCCCACGTGCCAGCCGCGCACTTTTCCGTACGCATAGGAAAAACGCTTCATGGAGCGACCTCGGCCGTGCGCATCACGTCGCGAAGATGATCCACCCATCTCCATGACAGTTTCAGTGGCGTACCGCGCGTCGGTGAACCGCGCGCGCAAGGAAATGGCTGGCACGCTTCTGCCTTTCCCACGTCCAGACACACGCCTGGGCCACACCGATAACGCATGCAAACAGGGCCGCAACCTGCAGCAGGGCAAAAAGTAGAGTCATGGCACGTACTACCGAATCGGGGGGAGGTGAACCTTGCGTGCATAAAACGTCACGCAGTGACGGTTCGAGGCCAGATTACCGTCGGCACCCGCTAAGATTTTGTGAACTGACTCTCATTAACGGTGACAAGGGCCGATAATCCGTCAATTATTTGACGGCGTTCAGCTGGCCATCACAGCATCGTCACGCCAGCATCACGCAGAGGCAGCGCAATCCATTACCGCTCCCACTCACCACGCCCCAAGGCCTCCCGCTCCCTTTCGCGCGCACGCAAATAACAGCCATCAAGCCGTTACCCCTGCCGCTGAGCCGGCTTGATGCCAATGAATGGATCAAGCGAGGTTGAAGGGGTCAAGCGTGGTCCCAGCCCCGCCACCGGCGGCCACAGCCTGCGCATGAGCGACGCCCCCATGCCGCCCTGCCCCAGTGGCAGCCGCCGATGCCGCAGTACTGGCTTTCAGACGCACTTGGACAGCGCGCCTATGAAGCCTCACCACGAAATGGACGGCAGTGACGATTCCAAGGGGCGCGGCAAAGAGAGCAGCAGCCCCAATGACCCAGGTCAAGAGTTCCATGAGAGCACGCAGGACTCGGTGGTGGGGCTTGATTGGACCACACGGTCACCTCTAGAGCCGGTGAAAAACACCTGACTGCATCAAGGCTGGCGCCCCCAGGCACGGAATCGGCGTCGGCGCAGGGCCCTCTCTCCAGGCAGCGTTCCACCGCCCTGGGTCTGCCGGACCAAGAAGCTACTCCACGCGCGTCGATGCCCCGTCCGCCGGCTGCTTCACTTACGTATGCGACCGCTCGGAGAGGCATTGTGCACCCCATGCAACCACCATGATGGAACCTCCCCGCCTGTCAGGACGCCCGCTCTCGCAGGATGACGGTTCCGGTCCGCGGCGGACGTAGCGCCTGCAGGTCATGCGACTCGCCAGCTTCACACATTTCCTCATGTACGAGCGCCGCCCGACCTGCGCACGATAGATGGGCTGGCGGTTCCTCGTCAGCCGGGATTGGCGTCCCGTTCAATGCTTGCTCGTTCAACTCTGTTGTTGCCCACTGGGCACGGCGGAGAATGCATTGTCCTGCCGGTTACATGGCGGGCGGTGCGCGGGGGTCTCCTCGATCCGCCGGTTTAGCGAGCGACATTGTCCGGTACGCCAACCCGCACCGTCCGCCACCTTGCGCTCCGGCGCAGGTGGCTTCCCTGCGCTGCGAGGCTACCGATGAACGACCCCTCCCCTGCCCATACACGTCTGCACGCGTTGATAGGCGATGCCGTGCACGACCTGCCCCCGCATTTCATCAGGAAGCTTGAGCATATCCTGGCCGACCAGGCCTGCGTGGAAACCACCACCGACCGCGTGGTGAACCTGTTCCGCCGTCGCAACCGGGCGTCCGCGACCGATGACAAGAACGAAGCACACCGGCCCGTATCCGTATTCCACCAGAACCGCGCTGCTTCCATCAGCCGCAAGCTCGCCGGACTGAGCGCCATCGTGCAGATCCTCGATGCCGCCCATCACTGTCGGGAAGGCGAAAGCAGCGAACCGGTGCTGGGGACAGACATGGTGGAAGGCCTGCTGGCAGCCGGTCGCGAACTGTTCGATGCAGTCGATGAAGGCATGGGCTGCCCACGGTAGAGCGGAGCCGTGCTCCGCTGCTCAAGTCACACGCCCATCCAACGAAAGAGGCCCGATGCAATGCACCGGGCCTGTGTCATCAAGCTGGGCAAGTGGCCTCAACTGCGTCCGTAAGTATCCTCGAAACGCACGATGTCGTCCTCGCCGAGATAGCTGCCGGACTGCACTTCGATCAGTTCCAGCGGCAGCCGGCCCGGATTACGCAGGCGGTGGGTAACGCCCAGCGGAATATAGGTGCTCTGGTTCTCGCTGAGCAGGATCACTTCATCGCCACGGGTGACTTCGGCGGTGCCGCTGACCACGATCCAGTGTTCGGCGCGGTGGTGGTGCATCTGCAGGCTCAGGATACCGCCTGGCTTGACGGTGATGCGCTTGACCTGGAAACGCGCGCCATTGTCGATCGAATCGTAGGCGCCCCACGGGCGGTACACCTTGCGATGCCAGGTGGCCTCGCTGCGGCCTTCGGCCTTCAACCGTGCGACCACTGCCTTTACTTCCTGCATGCGGTCGCCCTTGCCGACCAGCACGGCATCATCGGTTTCGACCACGATCACGTCGTCCAGCCCGACCATCGCCACCAGGCGTTCGCCGTAGGCGTAGGTGTTGCGGCAGTCGATGGCGATGACATCGCCCTGGTGCGCGTTGCCGTCGCCATCCTGCTGCGAGACATCGCGCAGCGCGGTCCATGAACCGACGTCGTTCCAGCCGGCATCCAGCGGTACGACCACCGCGTCGGCGGTCTTTTCCATCACCGCGTAGTCGATGGAGTCCGCCGGCACGGTGGCGAAAGCATCCTTGTCCAGGCGGGTGAAATCGGCGTCGCGGCGTGCCTTGTCCCAGGCATTGCGGCTGGCCGCCAGCATGTCCGGCTGGAAACGTTCCAGCTCCTGCAGGTAGCGCGAGGCCTTGAACAGAAACATGCCACTGTTCCAGTAATACTGGCCGCTGGCCACGTAGTCCGTGGCGGTCGCCAGGTCAGGCTTTTCGACAAAGCGTTCGACCGCGCGTGCACCTTCGCCGGGCGCGGCCTTGATATAGCCGTATCCGGTTT
>JAEZCF010000098.1 GCA_023430045.1 Pseudomonadota bacterium
GGGAAAAGCAGTCGATCATGGATCGACTCTACCCCCCACCCGAATGCGAGCCTTCAACAGATGAACGCAACCCTCAACAAGATCGCGCTGGTCACCGGCGCCACCCGTGGTATCGGAACCGAAACCGTGCGTCAGCTCGCCCAGGCCGGCGTGCATACCCTGCTGGCCGGCCGCAACCGCGCCACCGCCGTGGACGTTGCATTGAAACTGCAGGCCGAAGGTCTGCCCGTGGAGGCCATCGAACTGGACGTGACCGATGCCGCCAGCATCGCCGCAGCCGTCGAACAGGTGCGCCAGCGGCACGGGCATCTGGATATTCTGGTCAACAACGCCGGCATCGTCCTCGACGACCTGTCGCTGGCACCTTCGCAGCAGACGCTGGACACCTGGCGCGACACCTTCGATACCAATCTGTTCGCCGTGGTCGCGGTCACCCAGGCGTTCCTGCCGCTGCTGCGTGCATCGGCTGCGGCGCGCATCGTCAATGTGTCCAGCCTGCTGGGGTCGGTTTCCCTGCACACCCAGCCGGGCTCGCCGATCTACGATTTCAAGGTGCCGGCCTATAACGTGTCCAAGAGCGCGGTGAACGCATGGACCGCACAGCTGGCCTACGAACTGCGCGACACGACGCACAAGGTCAACGCCGTGCATCCGGGCTATGTAAAGACCGACATGAACCGCGGCGAAGGCGAGGTGGAAGTCGCTGTCGGCGCGCAGTCCAGCGTGCAGATGGCACTGCTGGATGCGGACGGGCCCAACGGCAGCTTCACTTACCTGGGCGAGGTGCTGCCGTGGTGATGCGAACACTGGTGGTGGCGCTGGCCAGCGCACTGCTGGCCGGCTGCGTGACAGTGGGTCCGGACTACATCGCACCGGCCGAAGCGCCGGTCGCATTGCAGGGCGCGGCGGCGCCGGTGTACAGCAGTGAAGCACCGGTGGCGACCTGGTGGGCACAGTTCGATGATCCGGTGCTGGAACAACTGGTACATGGCGCGCTGGCCGACAACCTGGACCTGCGCGTGGCCGTAGCCCGTGTACAGCAGGCCCGTGCGGTGTTCGTCGAACGTCGTCTGGACCAGGCGCCGCATGTGACCGCAGGCGCGGCATATGATCGCCGCAAGCAGCCGGAGACGCTGGCCGGTGGCGAGCGTGTCTTCAGCGAAAGCTACCAGCTTGGCTTCGATGCCGGCTGGGAGCTGGACCTGTTCGGCCGCCAGCGGCGTGGTGCAGAAGCCGCCCGCGCGGACCTGGATGCGGAGTGGGCGAACCTGGCCGATGCCCAGGTGTTGATCGCCGCTGAAGTGGCGCGCAACTACTTCGAGCTGCGCGGCGCGCAGAAGCGCATTGCGGTGGCCGAACAGACGCTGGGCAACCTGCGCGATACCCAGAAGCTGACCGAGACGCGATGGGACCTGGGTGCGGGCAGCGAGCTGGATGTGCAGAGCAGCCGCGCGCGGCTGAAGGCCATCGAGGCCGATATCCCGCTGCTGGAAGTGGCCCAGGCACAATCCCGGCATCGCCTGGCGGTGCTGCTGGGGCAACGTCCGGATGCACTAGACAGCCTGCTGGAACCGCGCGAGGTGCCGGCATTTGCCAAGGCACTGCCGCTGGGCGACACCCGCGAACTGCTGCGGCAGCGTGCCGACGTCCGCGTGGCCGAAAGGCGCCTGGCGGCCGCGACCGCGCGTGTCGGCGTAGCGACGGCGGACCTGTTCCCGCGCCTGTCCCTGACCGGTTTCGTTGGCTTCCTGGGCGGCGATGCCAGCGGCTTGGTGAACGGCAACAACAAGGCATGGTCGTTGACCCCGTCGCTGAGCTGGGCCGCGTTCGATTTCGGCAGCGTACGTGCCCGCCTGAAGGCCAGCAAGGCCGAGGCGGAGGGCGTGGCCGCGCAGTACGAACAGGCCGTGCTGCTGGCGCTGGAAGATACCGAAAACGCCCTGACCCGTTATGCCAAGCAGCAGGCGAGGCTGGCCATCGTGGCCGACCAGGCACAGGCCGCGCGGCGAGCGGAAGTGCTGGCGCAGATCCGCTATCGCGAAGGTTCGGAGGATTTCCTGACCCTGCTTGATGCGCAGCGTACGCAGCTGTCCGCCGACGATGCGCTGGCGGCTGCGGAAGCAGAAGTGAACGTCAGCGTGGTAGCGGTGTACAAGGCGTTGGGAGGCTGGGGCCAGGCGGCCCAGCCAAGCGTCGCGATGGCAACACATTGACGTGGAGCCGGGCTCAGCCCGGCGGCTTCCATCCATCGTAGAGCAGGGCTCTGCCCGGCTTTATCCAACCATCGCGTAGAGCCGGGCTCTGCCCGGCTGTTTCCGGGCTGCCGGGCAGAGCCCGGCACTACTGGCCGGCGGTTTGCGCCCAGTCCAGCTCCACCAGCACCGGGAAATGATCCGATGGCAGGATGCCGTCCACGCGCGTATCCAGCGTTGCGAAATCGCGTGCCTTGAAGCCACGCACCAGTACCCAGTCCAGCTGCGTGGTCGCCTTGCCGGTGAAATCATGGAACGTCCGAACGGGTCCACGCGGCGTGGCGACCTGCGTCCGCGCATCCTGCAGGACACCCTTGAACGCGTGGTAGGTCGTCCCGCCCGGTTCACTGTTGAAATCTCCCGTCAGCACTACCGGGATATCGGCCGGCAGTGATTCCAGGTGTTGCACGATCGCCTTGGCGCCGCGCACGCGTGCGGCTTCATCCTGTTCGCGGTAAGGCAGGTGGGTGTTGAACAGGTAGAAACGGCGGCCGTCGTCGAGGCGACGGAACAGCCCCCACGTGACCATCCTCGGGAACAGGTTGTTCCAGCTGATGCTGCCCACCACATCGGGCGTGTCGGACAACCAGAAATCGCCGGATTCTTCCAGTGCCAGCGCCTTGCTGTCGTAGAAAACACCCATGTGTTCATCGTCATGCCCGCCGCGGCGATCCTGACCGAACCAGCGATAATCGGGCAGCTGCCTGGCCAGATAATCGGCCTGGTCGCTGACCAGTTCCTGGGTTCCCATTACCGCGGGATGGGCGTCCTTGATGACGGCCACCATCGCGTCGCGACGATCCATCCAGCGCTTGCCGACGGCGGTATCGGCCGGCGTGCGTACGTTGAAGGACATGACCTTCAGTGGTGCGGGCGTTGCAGGCCCGGCGGCCTCAGCGGCCTCAGCGGCCCCCGCGACCGGCATGGCCAATACGGCAAGGAGCAGTGCGGCGATACGCCACGGTTGGTGCGACATCAGGAATCCCTCCAGTTCAAACGGTTGCCCGGCCAAGGGTGGCACGAATGGGCGGGGCGTGGATGTGCCGTTGTGGCTGGTTGACGGGCCGCCGGATTTTTCACCCGCTACAGCCGGCATGCTCACCCGCCACCGACGACGCCGTCGTTAAGGTTGGCGCCAAGACGTAATTCCCGTGGAAAAAGGACGTTACATGATCAAGTGGGCCATCATTTTCGCCATCATCGGCCTGATCGCCGGTGCCCTTGGCTTCGGCGGCATCGCCGGTGGTGCGATGGGTATCGCGAAGTTCCTGTTCTGGGCCGGCATCATCATCGCCGTGATTCTGTTCGTGCTGGGCATGACAGTCGCGAAGAAAGTTACCTGACCGGTATTTCCAGCATCGCCGTCAGACACTTACCGCCGCGTCCGCAATGACGCGGCGGTTTTCGTTCTGGCGCAAGATACTGGCTGGGGCTGCGCGCATGGGCTAAGGTCTGCAGCGGCCCGCGTTGCCGTAACCGGGCAGGGGATTGGCCAGCGACGGGGAGTCGGCATGCTGGATGCGTTGTCACATATCATCGGCGTGGTCCTGGATGCCTGTGTGCGTCCGGGTAACAGATATGTCTGGCTGGGCGTGTTGCTGGTGTTGATCACCATCGCCGTGGCGGCGCGCTGTGCGCTGCATCAACCGGGAGATTGAAATGTCCAGGGCACCTGCCTGTTCTGCCTTTGCGGTATCCATCCTGCTGCTCGCTGCTCCGGTCGTTGCCGCGTCGCAGAATCCCGCGCAGCCGAAGCGACTCTCGCTGGACGCTTTGCAGCGCAGCATCAACGACCGCTCCCCACAACTGCGGATCGATGCGGTGGACCATGAGCGGATTACGGCCCGGCGCATCGATATCGTCGGTGACGACGGCACCATCCGCATGACGCTGTCGGCAAACACGCCACCGCCGATCATCGATGGCATCCAGTACAAGCGCGCCTTCGATGTCGCGGGCATGATCCTGTACGACGCGAAGGGAAGTGAGCGCGGTGGATTCGGCGTGGCCGACACGTCTTCCGGAACTGCAGCGGTGCTGGCTCTGGATCACCCGGCGATGGACGCGGTCGGCTGGCGGGTGTCGCCCGATGGCTCGGTGATGTTCGCCATCAACCAGGCGCCGCCACTGGTCCGCGAGCCTGGCCTGGATGATCGCCTTGTCCCCGGCGTGGAAGCGCCCACCCGCATCAAGCTGAGTGTCGCTCCCGATGGCACGCCCGCGGTCGCGTTGTCCGATGCCGGCGACCAGCCGCGCGTGCGGATGACAATCACTGAAGAGGGATATGGCGCCATCGAGTTTCTGGACGCGGCCGGCAAGGTCATCCATGTGCTGGCGCCGGAGCGGGATATGAAGCCGACGGGCGGATGAGCCATCGTCTGGCCTCAATCCGTGCGCTTCCTTGCAGTATTGCCGTTCCAGGTTTTCAGAAGCTGGTTGGCCATTCCCCGGTAGATGGGAACGCGGCAGACCTTTCTGGGGACGCTGCGTGCGAGCAGCATGGTGACCAGTATGGCCAGCAGCCATCTGGGTTTGCCCTTCATGGCCAGCAGTACCGGCTTAGCCCGTGGGCAAATAGGACGACCGGCTGACGCTGTACTGGGGCTTCGCTTTTCCTTTCGTCAGATGCCCGCTCGGGTAGCATCGACTAAATCGGGGTAACAGCGGGGTGACTGGGAGGGTCTATGGTGAGAGGGATCTACCGCTTTACCCCTTGGATACTGGGCCTATGCTTGTCGCTCGGGGGGCGTTCCTGCTTGGGCGATCACGTCCAGGGACGCGGAATTGCAGACGTTGCTTAAGCAGCCCGAGGGCACAATCCCTGGAGCTGTTCGATCGGACACGGGTAATGCTGTTGGCAACGAGAACAAAGTCCGCATCGAGATTCCCGATGCTGATTTGAGGATGCGGGATGAACGCCACGTCGAATAACTGGCGGATATGCATGTCCGTAATTTTGTTCGCCTTGATAGGCAGCGTCGGCGCCGTCGAGCGGCCTAATCTCTCCTTTGACGAGAGGGCCAGGAGCGCCGATTTTGTGGTGGTGGCTGATGTTGCGGGCTTGATGCCGTTTATTGGCCAGGAGTTCGACAAGTTTTACCGCGTGCAAGTTCGCGTAGCTGCGGTGTTGAAAGGAAACGTGACCATCGGCGATCACTTGGAGGTGCGGGTTGACCAAACGATTGCCGAACAGCGAAATAATTGCTGTGACACAGGCGCGGTATATGTTCTCTTCCTTCGAAGGCGCGGCGCCGTTTTTCACTTCGTTGGCAGCCCCTTGGGAGCTATTCCAGTCGAGTTTGTCCAGAGGCCCGGACTCCAGCCTCCCATAAAGCATCACTGTCATTCGGCCCGGCAAGTAGCCAAGTGCGGCTGAAAGCGTTTGGCGATGCGTTGAGGCTCAGACCCCCGCTCACGCGAGTAGGGGCGGCTCTCTGCCCCCACCCCGGTAACCGAGAGCACGTCAGGACTGCACGCGACGGATCGCGGCATCGGAGAGTGGAGAGTGGTATGGGGGTACAAGATTTTCAGGGCGGTGTTGTACCCCTGGATATACCCCAGCGTCTCATAGGCTGCAACGGAACAGCCCGGACAACACTGGACAACAAAAAAGCCGGAACCCCTTATCTGACGAGGGATTCCGGCTCTCTGTGGCCCCAAGGGGACCAATCAATGGTGGAGGTGGGCGGAATTGAACCGCCGTCCGAAGGCACTCCATCCCCAGCACTACATGCTTAGCTCACCGTTGGATCTCGCCCCTGGACAGCACGGTGCGCGAAGCGCATCCAGAGACCAGCCTGTTTTGGTTAAGCCATGACTGACAGGCAGCCGTCACAGCCGGTTCCGTGATAATGACCCTACATCTACGAGCACGGGCACAAGTAGGTTCGGGGCTTACGCCTTAAGCGGCGAGAGCGTAGTTGTCGTCGTTGGCAACTAGAGTTTTGCAGCTGGATTTACGAGGAAAGCTACCCCCTCGGCATGCGCCAAGCAACTTCACAACCCCCGTCGAAACCAATGCACCCCCGGTTTCTACAAGTGTCTGCAAGTACCAGGGTCCGAATCGCAGGAACCTGGCTGCCCAACGCGGATGATCCTACGCCAATCCGCCTGAACAGTCACGCAAAAGCCCGAAAACTGAAAGCGCGCGGTGGAAAGTGAAGTTAGCAACCTGCTAACGTCGATCCGACCTTCCTGCGACAGCCCTTGGGCGAGCATGGAAGCGGGTCCAATGAGGAAGCCGGTGTGAGTGCAACGCAAGGGCGCAGCCTGCGCCAACTGGTCGGTCCGGTCGGCAGCGATTACCTGAATCGCGCCGTGCCTCCCGTGTGGGTGTGTGCGCTGCTGGCGGCCAGCGTGGGCGTGGCCCTGTTGATCGAGCTGCCGGCCATGGCGGCAGCGGCGCTGCTGGCCAGCGCGGTGGTGGTTTACTGGCCGCAGCGGCGCAGGCCGGCGCTCGGTGTCTGGCGCCTGCTGGGCTTGGCCGGGCTTGCCGTGGTGGCCTGGATCCCGGAGCCGGACGGGCTGGCGGAATGGTTCGAGCATGGGCTGTCGCTGGCCATCGCGGCACTGGCCGGGGTCAGCATCTGCACCCATCTGGTGCAGGCCCATCGGCTGTCGCGCGCGCTGCAGCAGGCCGCCGATGCCATGGACGACCAGCACCTGCTGGCATTGCTTCCGGAAGAGGCGGCCCAAGCTGCCCGCCAGTGGCGCGCCGGCGATGACAGCCGCAGGCAGGAACTGGCCGTGGTGATGCACCTGGCGGTGATGCATGCGGCGCTGTCGCCGCGGATGCGGGCAGGGATGCTGGATGCCTGAGCGGCGTGACGACCCGCGGTCGTTACCTGGCATCCGGCAGAGCGTGACGACCAACGGTCGTCACCCACAACCAACCGTCACCCACAATCAATCAACCGTCACCCGCAGGCCATCCACCCAGGCAAGCCATCCACCCATCAGGCGTCCCGGTTGCCCCGGCGCATCACGCGCTGCTTCTCGATCGCCCAGTCGCGGTCCTTGGCGGCGTCGCGCTTGTCATGCGTCTGCCTGCCCTTGGCCAGCGCCACTTCCAGCTTGATCTTGTTCTTGCTCCAGTACATCGCGGTGGGCACGATCGTGTAGCCGTCGCGTTCCACGCGGCCGATCAGCTTGTCGATCTCGTTCCGGTGCAGCAGCAGCTTGCGCTCGCGACGGTCTTCGGCCACCACGTGGGTCGACGCCTGGATCAGCGGAGTGATCTGCGCGCCGATGAGGAAGATCTCGCCATGCCGCACGTAGGCGTAGGCATCGATGATGTTGCCGCGGCCGGCACGGATCGACTTCACTTCCCAGCCCTGCAGGGCCAGGCCGGCCTCGAAGCGCTCCTCGATGTGATATTCGTGGCGCGCACGCTTGTTCAACGCGATGGTTTTGTTGGCCGTCGCGTTCTTTGCTTTATCCTTGCCGCTGTTCTTGCTCATTCCCGTATTGTCTCCGATTCGGGCCCGCCCGGTCGATCACCTGCAGCCGAATCTGAAATGCCTACCATCCGTCGAAGCGCCCTGGTCGAACACTCCGCTGCACACATGTTTGATCTGGTGAACGATGTCGCTGCCTATCCGCGCCGGTTCCGCTGGTGTTCGGCCGCGCGCATCCTGGAACAGGACGACCAGCGCCTGATCGCGCGCCTGGATCTTGGCGTGGGGTCCTTCACCACCTGGTTCATGACTGAAAACACCCTGCAGCGCCCCAGCAGCATCGACATGACGCTGCGCGAAGGGCCCTTCAAGAGCCTGCATGGCCGCTGGGACTTCCATTCTCTGGCCGAAGACGCCTGCAAGGTCAGCCTTGAGCTGCAGTTCGAGCCGACCTCGCGGTTGCTGGCCCCGGCGCTGGCGCTTGGTTTCCAAGGCCTGGCCGATCGCATGGTCAGTGATTTCGTGCGCGTTGCCGACCAGCCGGACTGAGCGATGATCCGCGTGGAAGTGGTGCTTGCCTGGCCGGACCGCGTGCTGCGGCAGACGCTGGAACTGGCTGAAAACGCCACGGTGGCAGACGCCGTCGCGGCAGCTGGGCTGGAGGGCAGCGACGCATGCCCGGCCGTGGCCGTCCACGGCGTGCTGGCCCGGCCCGGCCAGCCCCTGCAGGAGGGTGACCGCGTCGAGCTGCTGCGCGGTCTGCTGGCCGATCCGAAGGACAACCGCCGACGTCGCGCGCGCGGAGGGTGAATCGTGGCGCCGGGCTCTGCCGGGTGAGGTATCGCCGCGCAGCGGGCCAGAGCCACGCTCTATGGGTGGGCGAGTAGCCGGGCTCTGCCCGGCTTATGGCCCGTGGCGTTACGGCCGATCAGCCGCCGCCCTTCTTCTTTTCCTTCGGCAGGTTGCGGCCGAACTGGCGCACGGTGTCGCGGGCCAGCTTGGCGTCCTCGGCCGGGAAGTAATCGCCTTCCCAGCGGGTCACTGCGTCATTTTCGAAAAAGACCGTGAAATTCTTCACTTCGGTGCGGCCGATGCGGTTCACGCGCTGGGTAGCGGTGTAATCCCACCGCTGGGCATGGAACGGGTCGGCCACGGACGGGGTGCCCAGCAGGGCATCGACCTGCTGCTTGCTCTGCCCGACCTGGAGCTTGGACACGGCATCCTCCCGGATCAGGTTGCCCTGATAGATGGGTTGCTTGTAGATGATGCCGCAGCCCGTGGTGGACAGGGCGACGGCGGCGACCAGCAGGAGATTGCGCATCGGAAATCGCGGTTGGGGAAATCGAACCGATGATACACTCCCGGCGTGCCACCGCGACCCAATCCGAGGCAGCTGGCGCTAAATCGCCAATGAACGGAGACCTATGGAAACCCACGACCTGCGCAAAGTCGGCCTGAAGGTGACCCATCCTCGGATGCGGATACTGGCACTGCTGGAACGCACCGCCCAGCACCACATGACCGCCGAAGACATCTATCGCCAGTTGCTGGAGCACGGCGATGAGATCGGCCTGGCCACGGTGTACCGGGTGTTGACCCAGTTCGAGGCCGCCGGCCTGGTGCTGAAGCACAATTTCGAAGGCGGCCAGGCGGTGTACGAGCTGGACCGCGGTGGCCATCACGACCACATGGTGGACGTGGACAACGGCAGGATCATCGAGTTCGAAAGCGCGGAAATCGAAGAGCTGCAGCGCAAGATCGCGGCCGAGCATGGTTACGAGCTGGAAGAGCACTCGCTGGTGCTGTACGTGCGCAAGAAGCGGCGGTAAGCCCGCCAGGATGATCGGGCATCGGGTAGAGCCGGGCTCTTCCCGACCCCTCACGTAGAGCCGGGCTCTTCCCGACCCATCGCGTAGAGCCGGGCTCTGCCCGGCTGATGCCTCACCGCGCAGCGGGGCAGAGCCCCGCGCTACGGGCTCAGCAGCTTCCGCGCGGCAGCCCGCGCTTCCTTGCTGACTTCCACGCCGCCCAGCATGCGCGCCAGTTCTTCTTCGCGCGCCCGGGCATCCAGCCGTTCCACGGCGCTCTGCGTCATGCCTTCCACCGGCGCCTTGCTGACCCGGTAATGCGCATGCCCCTTGGACGCCACCTGCGGCAGATGGGTCACGCACAGAACCTGGCGCTTTTCACCCAGTGCCCGCAGTTTCTGGCCGACGATGTCCGCCACCGCGCCGCCGATACCGGAATCGACTTCGTCGAAGACCATCGTCGGCACCGCGTCCAAGTCCAGTGCGGCCACTTCGATGGCCAGTGAAATGCGCGACAGTTCGCCGCCGGACGCCACCTTGCGCAGCGGGCGGGGCGGCTGGCCGGCATTGGCCGCAACCAGGAACTCCACGCGTTCGGCGCCCTGGGGATCGGGTTTTCCCGCGTCCTGGGGCTCCAACTGGATCAGGAACTGGCCGCCGCCCATCCCCAGCTCGGCGATCAGGCCGGTGGTCGTGGAGGACAGCTCGGCTGCCGCGCGCTGGCGACTGGCACTCAATGCGCCCGCCTGTGCACGCCACGCCGCCACCGCCTTTTCGATGTCGCCGGCGAGTTTCTGCAGGCGTACATCCGCGCCGCGCAGCTGCTCTACTTCGGCCTGCATGCGTTCGCGCTGCGCGCCCAGCTCGTCCATCGCCACGCGATGCTTGCGGGCCAGGTCATGCAGGCGGCCGAGCCGGCGCTCGTTCTCCTCGAACTGTTCGGGGTCCGCGTCCAGGTCATCGTGCACGCGATCCAGCAGGCCCAGGGCCTCCTGCAACTGGATGGTCGCACTGTCGATCAGCGCATCCACGTCGGCCAACCGCGGATCGTGCTCGGCCACGCGGCCCAGCTCGGCCCGCACCTGCTGCAGCAGGTCCAGCGCCGATCCTCCTTCATCGCCGTTGATGCGTGCGCCGGCCGCTTCACAGGCGGCCAGCAGGGCGCTGGCATGGGCCTGGCGACGATGGCTGGCGCCCAGCGCGGCAATGGATTCCGGTTCCAGTTCCTCGCGCTCCAGTTCGCGCAGCTGGTGCTCCAGGAAGCCGATGCGGTCGCTGACGTCGCCCTGACGGGACAACGCCTCGGCTTCGTCCACCAGCGCCTGCCATGTGGCCGCTGCCGTACGCACGGCGCGGCGTTCGTCGGCGTTGCCGGCGTAGGCGTCCAGCAGCGCCAGCTGCGACGGGCGCGTGAGCAGCGCCTGCTGTTCGTGCTGGCCATGGATTTCCACCAGCAGCGCGGCCAGCTCGCTGAGCTGGGACAACGTGACCGGACGGCCGTTGATCCACGCGCGCGAACCGCCATCGGCACGGATCACCCGGCGCAGCTGGCAGTGCTCGTCGTCGTCCAGCTCGTTGTCGGCCAGCCAGTGGCGGGCGCCTTCCAGCGCATCCAGGGCGAATTCGGCCGAAAGTTCCGCGCGCGGAGCGCCATGGCGGACCACGCCGCTGTCGGCGCGCAGGCCGGACAGGAAGCCCAGCGCGTCCACCATCAGCGATTTGCCCGCGCCGGTTTCGCCGGATACCACGGTCATGCCGGGGCCGAACTCCAGCTCGGTGGCACGGACGACGGCGAAGTCCTTGATTGATAAATGTCTGAGCATCGGTAAAGGGTCTCTCGAGCCGCGCAACGCTAGCACGCGGGGCGGGGTGGTCCAATGGCTTGCCAAGCAGAACTGCCGGCATTATCTAGGGAGTGAGTCTCACAGGCTGATCCGATGTCGTCGTCTTCCGACCAACTTGCCCCGCGTGCCCGCCATCTGCTGCGGACGCTGATCGCGCGCCACATCCAGGATGGCGAGCCGGTCGGGTCGCAGACGCTGGCGCGCACGTCCGGGCTGGATGTCAGCCCGGCGACCATCCGCAACATCCTCGGCGACCTGGAAGACCTGGGCCTGCTCAGCTCGCCGCACACGTCGGCGGGCCGCGTGCCCACCGCGCATGGCTACCGGGTGTTCGTGGACAGCCTGGTGCAGATGCGCCCGCCGGGCGAGCAGGAGCTGGGCCGGCTGCGCAGCGAACTGGCCAGTGGTGCCGGTACCCAGGCACTGCTGGGCAGCGCATCGGAACTGCTGTCGGCGATGAGCCATTTCGTCGGCGTGGTGAGCGCGCCCCGGCGTGAGCAGTTCGCGTTCCGGCAGATCGATTTCGTCGCGCTGGATGCGCGCCGCGTGCTGGCGATCGTGGTGTTCGCCGACAACGAAGTACAGAACCGCGTCATCGAAGCCCGTCGCGCCTGGGAGCCGGGCGAGCTGGAAACGGTCGCCAACTACCTCAACGCGCATTTCGCCGGCCTGCCGGTGGCGCGGATCCGCCAGCGGCTGCTGCATGAGCTGCGCGATACCCGCAGCCAGATGGAACAGCTGCTGGCGCACAGCATCGAGCTGGCCGAACAGGCTCTGCAGCCACCGGCCGACGACATGCTGGTGGCCGGCCAGACGCGGCTGATGGGTGTGCAGGACCTGTCCGACCTGGAACGCCTGCGCGAGCTGTTCGAGCTGTTTTCCAGCAAGCGCGAGATCCTGCAGCTGCTGGAACGCACCATCCAGGCACCGGGCGTACGCATCTTCATCGGCGAGGAAACCGGCGTGGTGCCGCTGGAGGGTGTCTCGCTGGTCACCGCGCCCTACATGGCCGATGGCCAGGTACTGGGCGTGCTGGGCGTGATCGGCCCGCGCAGGATGGCCTATGACCGGATGATTCCCCTGGTGCAGGCCACCGCCGAGGTGCTCGGCGCGGCCTTTTCACCCGGCGCAGGGACTTCCGCACGGTCTGGCGCTTGAAACGCAGCATCCCGCCCACACTAGGTGGGATGGAGGCGGGGAGTGACCGCCAGGGAAACGCACATGAACCAAGATCAGCACGATAACGAATCCCAGCCGGCCGAGCAGGCCGGCGTGTCCCTGCATGACGAGCTCGAACAGCTGCGCGGCGAGCTGGAGCAGGTCAAGGCCGATGCGCTGCGCGAGCGCGCGGACCTGGACAACCAGCGCAAGCGGGTGGCCCGCGACGTGGACCAGGCGCGCCGGTTCGCCAACGAGAAACTGCTCGGCGAGCTGCTGCCGGTATTCGACAGCCTGGATGCGGGGCTGCAGGCCGCCGGCGCGGATGCCAGCCCGCTGCGCGAAGGCCTGGAGCTGACCTACAGGCAGTTGCTGAAGGTGGCCGGCGACAACGGCCTGGCCCTGCTGGATCCGACCGGCCAGCCGTTCAATCCTGATCATCACCAGGCGATCAGCCAGGTCGACGCCGCAGGTGCGGTGCCGGGCAGCGTGGTGCAGGTGTTCCAGAAGGGCTACCTGCTCAACGACCGCCTGCTGCGCCCGGCGCTGGTGGTGGTCGCGCGCGACTGACCCAGGCCACGTAGAGCCGGGCTTTGCCCGGCCTGGGGCTGCCGCGCAGCGGGGCAGAGCCCCGCTCTACGCCCGGCTGGGGCACCGGATCACCGGGTGCTGAACACAGTGTCCGGGGGATGGCTTGAATGTTCCACGAGCGTCCCCCACATCCCATTCATCCACCGGCCATCGTGCCGGTCTGACCGAACCACCGGCGGCATGCCGGTCATGAACAACCTCAGGAGTCTCCCCACATGGGCAAGATCATTGGTATCGACCTCGGCACCACCAACTCGTGCGTGGCGATCATGGACGGCGGCAAGGCCCGCGTCATCGAGAATTCGGAAGGCGATCGCACCACTCCGTCGATCGTCGCCTACACCAAGGACGGCGAAGTCCTGGTCGGTGCCTCGGCCAAGCGCCAGGCCGTGACCAATCCGAAGAACACCTTCTACGCGGTGAAGCGCCTGATCGGCCGCAAGTTCACCGATGCCGAGGTGCAGAAGGACATCGCGCACGTGCCGTACGGCATCCAGGCGCATGACAATGGCGATGCCTGGGTGTCCACCAGCGACGCGAAGAAGATGGCGCCGCAGGAAATCTCCGCCAAGGTGCTGGAGAAGATGAAGAAGACCGCCGAGGACTACCTGGGCGAGAAGGTGACCGAGGCGGTGATCACCGTGCCGGCCTACTTCAACGACAGCCAGCGCCAGGCGACCAAGGACGCCGGCCGCATCGCTGGCCTGGACGTCAAGCGCATCATCAACGAGCCGACCGCGGCCGCGCTGGCCTATGGCCTGGACAAGGGTGACAACAAGGATCGCAAGATCGTCGTCTACGACCTGGGCGGCGGCACCTTCGACGTTTCGGTGATCGAGATCGCGAATGTCGATGGCGAGAAGCAGTTCGAAGTGCTGGCCACCAACGGCGACACGTTCCTGGGCGGCGAAGACTTCGACAACCGCGTCATCGAGTACCTCGTTGAAGAGTTCAACAAGGACCAGGGCATCGACCTGCGCAAGGATCCGCTGGCCCTGCAGCGCCTGAAGGATGCCGCCGAGCGCGCCAAGATCGAGCTGTCCAGCGCGCAGCAGACCGAAGTGAACCTGCCGTACGTCACGGCCGATGCGAGCGGTCCGAAGCATCTGAACATCAAGCTGACCCGCGCCAAGCTGGAGTCGCTGGTGGAAGAGCTGATCAAGAAGTCGATCGAGCCGTGCCGCGTCGCGCTGAACGATGCCGGCCTGCGTTCGAGCGACATCAGCGAAGTGATCCTGGTCGGTGGCCAGACCCGCATGCCGAAGGTGCAGCAGGCGGTGACCGAGTTCTTCGGCAAGGAACCGCGCAAGGACGTCAATCCGGACGAAGCCGTGGCACTGGGTGCGGCGATCCAGGGCGGCGTGCTGGGCGGCGACGTCAAGGACGTGCTGCTGCTGGACGTGACCCCGCTGTCGCTGGGCATCGAGACCATGGGCGGTGTGTTCACCAAGATCATCGAGAAGAACACACCCATCCCGACCAAGGCCTCGCAGGTGTTCTCCACTGCCGAGGACAACCAGTCGGCGGTGACCGTGCACGTGCTGCAGGGCGAGCGTGAACAGGCCCGCTTCAACAAGTCGCTGGCCAAGTTCGATCTGTCCGGCATCGAGCCGGCACCGCGCGGCCTGCCGCAGGTGGAAGTGTCCTTCGACATCGACGCCAACGGCATCCTGCATGTGTCGGCCAAGGACAAGAAGACCAACAAGGAACAGAAGGTCGAGATCAAGGCCGGTTCGGGTCTGTCCGAGGACGAGATCGCACGCATGGTCGCCGACGCGGAAGCCAACCGCGAAGAGGACAAGAAGTTCCAGGAACTGGTGCAGGCCCGCAACCAGGCCGACGCGCTGATCCATGGCACCCGCAGCGCCATCACCGAGCACGGCAGCAAGGTGGGTGGCGATGTCATCGGCAAGGTGGAAGCGGCGCTGGCCGACCTGGAAACCGCGATGAAGGGCGACGACAAGGCGCAGATCGAGGCCAAGTCGAAGGTGCTGGAAGAAGCGGGCCAGGCGTTGTTCGCCGCCGCTTCGGCAGGCGACCAGGGCGGTGCCCCGGGTGCCGATGCCGGCGCGAAGCACGACGATGTTGTCGATGCCGAGTTCACCGAAGTCAAGGACGACGAAAAGAAGTCCTGATCCAGACCGATGCGGGACGTTGCCTTGCGGCAGCGTCCCGTCGTCGCATCAGGGTCCTGGCCGCCAGCCGGCGTGTCGGGGCGCCCGACGCAGGAGCGGACAGGGTTCCGCTTTTCTGCCTTGACGAATCCCGACGTACCGGAAAGCGATCCACCCCATGAGCAAGCGCGATTACTACGAAGTGCTGGGCGTTGCCCGCGGCGCCAGCGACGAAGAGCTGAAGAAAGCCTACCGTCGTTGTGCGATGAAGTTCCACCCGGATCGCAATCCGGGCGATTCGGCGGCCGAAGCCTCCTTCAAGGAGTGCAAGGAGGCCTACGAAGTCCTGTCCGACGGCAACAAGCGCCGCATGTACGACGCCCACGGCCACGCTGCGTTCGAGCACGGCATGGGCGGCATGGGCGGTGGTCCGGGCGGCCCGGACATGAATGATATTTTCGGTGACATCTTCGGCAACATTTTCGGAGGTGGCGCCGGTGGCCAGCGCCAGGCACGTCGCGGTGCCGACATCGGCTATGTGATGGAACTGGACCTGGAAGAAGCCGTGCGTGGCATTGAGCGGCGCATCGAGATTCCCACCCTGGCCGAGTGCGGCGACTGCGATGGCAGCGGTTCGGAAGACGGCAAGGTGGAAACCTGCACGGTCTGCCACGGTCGCGGGCAGGTGCGCATCCAGCGCGGCATCTTCGCCATGCAGCAGGCCTGCCACAACTGTGGTGGACGCGGGCAGATCATCGCCAAGCCGTGCGCGACCTGCCACGGCAATGGCCGCGTGGAAGAAGAGAAGGTGCTGTCGGTGAAGATCCCGGCAGGCGTGGATACCGGCGACCGCATCCGCCTGGCGGGCGAAGGTGAAGCCGGTCCGGCCGGTACCCAGCCGGGCGATCTGTACGTGGAAGTGCGCGTGCGCGAGCATGCGATCTTCCAGCGCGATGGCGACGACCTGCACTGCGAAGTGCCGATCCGCATTTCGCAGGCGGCACTGGGCGACAGCATCCGCGTCGCGACGCTGGGCGGTGAGGCGGAAATCCGCATTCCGGCCGAAACCCAGACCGGCAAGCTGTTCCGCCTGCGCGGCAAGGGCGTGCGTTCGGTGCGCAGCCGCAGCGAAGGCGATCTGTACTGCCGCGTGGTGGTGGAAACGCCGGTCAACCTGACTCCGGACCAGCGCAAGCTGATGGAACAGTTCGAAGCGACGTTCGTCGGCGAAGACGCACGCAAGCACTCGCCGAAGTCGGCAACGTTCATCGATGGCGTCAAGGGCTTCTGGGACCGGATGACCTCCTGAGCCCGGTGCCCGGTAGCGACGCTACCGGCGGGGTGGGGGACGACGGTAGTGTGGATGATGACCGTTGGTCGTGGTGGGTGACGACCGTTGGTCGTCACGCTCTTCTCGTAAAATGCGCCGATGAGCGCATCCCTTGAAAACCATCTGGTCCACGGCCGCCGCCAGCGGCCGGACGGCCCGTCGCCGGTCGATGTCATCTCCGTCCAGTCCCAGCTCGTCTATGGCCATGCCGGCAACAGCGCCGCCATGCCGCCGCTGCGTGCGCTGGGCGTGCGCGTGGCGGAAATCCCGACCACCCTGCTGAGCAATGCGCCGTTCTACGACACCACCCGTGGCCGCGTGCTGCCTGCGGACTGGTTCGCCGACCTGCTGCGCGGTGCCAGTGAACGTGGCCTGCCGCAGCGCGCCCGGATGCTGGTTTCCGGCTATTTCGGCAGCGTCGGCAATGGCGTGGCGTTCGCGGACTGGCTGGATGAAACACTGCCCGGCTGTCCTGATCTTCGCTACTGCCTGGACCCGGTGATCGGTGATACCCACACCGGTCCCTACGTGGAGCCGGGACTGGAAGCCGTGTTCATCGAGCGCCTGCTGCCTCATGCCTGGCTGGTGACGCCCAATGCTTTCGAACTGGGCCGGCTGACCGGCCTGCCGGCGCTGGCGCAGGATGACGCCATTGCTGCCGCGCGCGTGTTGCTCGAACGTGGGCCGCAATGGGTCCTCGCCCACAGCGTGGGAGGGACGCAGGGCGAGCTGGTGACCCTGGCGGTCGGGCGGGAAGGCGTCTGGCGCTGGACGTCACCGCTGTTGCCCGTCGATGTGGCCGGTACCGGTGATGTTCTGATGGCGCTCATCGTGGCATTCCTGTTGCGTGGCGAGACCCTGCAGCAGGCGATTTCCCGCGCTCTGGCAGGCACCCACGGTGCACTGGAAGCCACGCTGGCCAGCGGCCATGAGGAATTCGACGTGCTGGCGGCCGCGCCTGCTGCATTGGAGCAGCCGCATCGTTTCGCCGTGGAGCGGCTGGCATGAGCGTCGCTCCACGCGTGATTGGCATCGTCGGCAGTGCCGGCGCCTACGGCCGATGGCTGACGCGGTTTTTCAGCGAGCACATGCAGTTGCAGGTGATCGGCCATGACCCGGCCGACCCGCGCTCGCATGCGCCGGAACAACTGCTCGCCGACGCCGACGTGCTGGTCTTTTCCGCGCCCATCCGGCTTACGCCCGCCTTGATCGCCGAATACGTGCGGCAGTCCGCCGGGCGTGAGCGCGAACGGTTGTGGCTGGATGTCACTTCGGTCAAGGAAGCGCCGGTGCAGGCCATGCTGGCGTCGCAGGCGGAGGTCGTCGGCCTGCATCCGATGACCGCACCACCCAAGGCGCCAACCCTGAAGGGCAGGGTGATGGTGGTCTGCCAAGCGCGCGTGGAGCGATGGCAGCCGTGGCTGCAGGAACTCTGCGGCGCCCTGCAGGCCGAATGCGTGCGCGCAACGCCGCAGCACCACGACAAGGTCATGGCGCTGGTGCAGGCCATGGTGCATGCGAGCCATCTTGCCCAGGCCGGCGTGCTGCGCGGTTATGGCCATGAGCTGGGCGATCTCTCGGCGCTGCTGCCCTACCGGTCGGCATCCTTCGAACTCGATACGGCGATCATCGCGCGCATTCTTTCGCTCAACCCGGCCATCTACGAAGACATCCAGTTCGGCAACCCGCACGTGGCGCCCATGCTGCAGCGGTTGATCGAACAGCTGCAGATGCTGCAGGCCCAGGTGGCGCAGGGCGATGACCAGGCGCGCGAACGTTTCCGCAGGCAACTGCTGCTGGACAACCGTGATGCGTTTGGTGAGCAGGTGCTGGCCGATGGCAACTACACGTTCGAACGGGTGGGTTACCTGCTGGCTGATCTGACCGAACGCCAGTCGCTGTCGGTGCACCTGCCGGAAGACCGTGCCGGGTCGTTGCGCGCGCTGCTGCATGTATTCGAACAGCACCGGATCAGCCTGGCCTCGATCCACTCCTCGCGCACGCCGGGTGGCGAAGTACATTTCCGGCTTGGCTTCGCGCCGGGCAGCAGCGACGCGGATATCGCCGCAGCCGCTGCCGAAGTGGACGACAGCGGCATCGGCAGGGTGCTGCCACGCTGACGGTTTCATCCACAGGCGGTGTGGATGGTTTCCGCACAAACATGTGGATAACAGCTGGCAGCCCCTGCGGTAAAAGGCTGTCAAGATGCATGGTCAAAAAACAGCCATGTGGCGGAGAACGGCTGTTGCGGTAGAGCGGATCCATGATCCGCTGCGGAGCGTGACGACCAACGGTCGTCACCCACCACATCAGCGCAGCCACCAGATCGGTGCAGCCACTACGACGGTGCACGCACCTCTTCCCGGTAGAGCGGACCCATGGTCCGCTGCGGAGCCAGGCGACGCAGCCAGCCCAACCGACCATCAGAGGCTCAGCCGCACGCCACCATCCGCAGTGGTGAACTCGCGGCCGTTGCGGACCAGTACCCGGCCATCCTCCAGTTCGTAACGCGGTTCGGCATCGTCAGCGGGCGCTGCGCCAGCCTGGTCTGCTTCGGCCTTGAACTCGATGACGACATGGCTGTCGCCGTTCGCATCGGTCGCGGGAAATTGCCGGAACGACATCGTGCACCTCCTCGGGCATGCATTCTCGTCCGCGGAGCGTGCGCCGCAGGGTGTTAGCCGCGCGTGGTCAGTCGATGAACTGCAGCTTTGCCAGTTCCGCGTACATGCCCCCTTCGGCCAGCAGCTGTTCGTGCGTGCCCTGCGCGATGATGCGGCCATGGTCCATCACCACGATGCGATCCGCCTTCAGGATGGTCGCCAGGCGATGCGCGATGACCAGCGTGGTACGGCCCGCCATCAACCTTTCCAGCGCCTGCTGTACGGCGCGCTCGCTCTGAGCGTCCAGCGCGCTGGTGGCTTCGTCCAGCAGCAGGATGGGGGCATCCTTGAGCAGCGCGCGGGCGATCGCCACGCGTTGCTGCTGGCCGCCGGAAAGACGTGCACCGCGTTCGCCCAGTTCGCTGTCATAGCCGTGGGGCAGGGCGCGCAGGAAGTCGTCGGCCTCGGCCGCGCGCGCTGCGCTTTCCACCTCCGCATCACTGGCCTGCAGGCGTCCGTAGCGGATGTTCTCGCGCGCGCTGGCCGCGAACAGGGCCGGTTGCTGCGGCACCAGCGCCAGTTCGTCGCGCAACGCTGACGGTTCCAGCGCGCGCAGGTCCACGCCATCCACGCACACGCGGCCGGACTGCGGATCATGGAAGCGCAGCAGCAGCTGCAGCACGGTGCTCTTGCCGGCGCCTGACGGACCGACCAGAGCCACGGTTTCGCCCGGGCGCACATGCAGGCTGAAATGATCCAGCGCGGCGGCATCCGGCCGCTGCGGATAATGGAACACCACCTCCTCGAAGCGGATCTCGCCCTGCAGCGGCGACGGCAGCGTTGCCGGTACGTCCGGTGCGCGGATCTCCACGTCTTCCTGCAGCAGCTCACCGATGCGGCCCATGCCGCCGGATGCGCGCTGCAGCTCGTTCCATACCTCGGCCAGCGCACCCACCGAGCCACCGCCGATCAGGGCGTACAGGACGAACTGGCCCAGCGTACCGGCCGTCAGCCGGCCATCGATGACATCGTGCGCGCCCAGCCACAGCACGCCGACGATGGCGCCGAACACGAGCAGGATGGCGCTGGCGGTGACCAGCGACTGCGCACGGATGCGCCGTTTTGCCGCCTTGATGGCATCGGCCAGGGCGCCGTTGAAACGTCCCTGTTCGTAGGGTTCGCGGGCATGCGCCTGCACCGTGCGCACCGCGCCCAGTGTTTCCGCGGCCAGCGTATTGGCATCGGCGATGCGGTCCTGGCTGTCGCGCGCGACCGTACGCAGGCGGCGCGCGCCGAGGATGATCGGCAGCACCGCCAGCGGAATGCCCAGCAGCGACCACGCGGCCAGCCGCGGGCTGGTGACGAACAGCATCGCCAGGCTGCCGACCACCGTGACACTGCTGCGCAGCGCCACGGACATGGTTGAACCGATCACGCTGCGCAGCAGTTCGCTGTCGGCGGTAAGCCGCGATACCAGCTCGCCGCTGCGGGTGCGGTCGTGGAAGCCGGCCCCCAGGGTGATGAGATGCGCGTACAGCTGGCCGCGCAGGTCCGCCACCACCCGTTCGCCGAGCAGGGATACAAAGAAGAAGCGCGCGGAGGTGGCCAGTGCCAGCACCACCGCCACCAGCATCAGCAGCGCGAACGCACGGTTGATCTGCCCGCCGCTGCTGAAGCCATGGTCGATCATCTGCTTGACCGCTGGCGGCAGGCTGAGGGTGGCGGCCGAAGACACCGCCAGCGCGACCAGCCAGGCGCTGAACAACCCGAGGTGGCGACGCACGAACGGCCACAGCGTGCGCAGGCTGCCAAGACGACGCAGGGCCGGGCGGTCGGAGGGGGAGGGCTCAGTCATGCGTGGGGGACTCAAGGGCATCGCTCAGGCGGATACGGTTACGGGTGGCGTCGCGCAGGCGGATTTTCAATGCGTCGCACTGGTCTGCCGGCAGTTCCACCGTGATCGCCACGCCGCTGGCGTCGAAGGATTCCTCCAGCTTCCGGGCACCATGTGCCGCCAGCGCGGCATGCAGCGTGCCCAGATCGTCGAAGCCGGCATGCAGGCGCAGCCGCCCCATCACCACCAGGGCCAGTCGCGGTGCGGTGCGCAGGCATTCGGCGGCGGTGCCACCGTAGGCGCGGACCAGGCCGCCGGCACCGAGCTTGATCCCGCCATACCAGCGGACCACCACCACCATCACCTGGTCGAATCCCTGTCCATCGATAGCGGCCAGTATGGGCCGGCCGGCAGTGCCGGCGGGCTCGCCATCGTCGCTGGAACGGTATTCGCTGCCGATACGGTAGGCCCAGCAGTTGTGGGTGGCATCGGGCACCGCCACCTGCTGCAGGAAATCCAGCGCCTGGCCGGCGTCCAGCACGGGTGCCGCATGGGCAACGAAGCGGCTGTGCTTGATCTCGAGCGAATGGTGGGTAACAGCGGCGAGGGTGTCGGGCATCCGCACGAGTTTACCGTGCCGGCCTACGGCCAGCCCTCATTCCGACAGCAGCGCCTGCAGGTCGCGGGGAACACGGGTGCCGGGATACTGCAGCAGGTAACGTTCCAGGCTGGCGCGTGCCACGTCGATATCGCCGGCGTCGCGGCGGCTGCGGATCCGCTGCAGCCATTGGCGTCGCGACAGCGTTGCATCGGCCTGCACGGCGGCGGCGACGTCCTCGGCGCTGAGTGACGCAGGCAGCGCCTGTCGCAAGGCCCGCTCGGGTGGTGCGGTCATGATGGCATGGGGTTCGTCGGCAGCTGCCGCCGGTGCCGGTCCGCGGGCCGCCGAAGAGGCTGGTGCAGATGCGGGCGCGGCTGCCGGAGCGGGACGCCGCACAGGTTCATCGGCAGCGGCGGGTGCCGCTGCAGGCGATGGGGCTGGGGCGGTCGCAGCATCTCCCGGCCCGTTCTGACTGGCGGGCACTGGAGCGGTCTCCTGCTTGACGGCAGCGAACGGCGTGGGCGGGCCCGGCCGCAGCTGCCACGCCAGGCCCACGGCGACCACCACCGATGCGGCGACACCGAGAAGCGCAGGCCAGCGCGCGCGACGTCGATGCCGGCGGGGGGCATCGGTGGCTCGTGCATGCGCGGCCTGGCGCGATTCGGTGGTTTCGCCCTGCAAGGCGGCGCGTGCCGCGGCCAGGATGGCCGCGTCGGCCTCGGACGATGGCGCAACGTCGATGCGTCCTTCCAGCAGGCCGGCCAGCTCGCGTTCCTCGGGGGTGAAGGGGTCGCGGTGGTTCATGGATTCAGCCCCGCGCGCAGTTTGTCCATCGCGTAGCGTAAACGCGACTTGACGGTTTCCCGGCCAACGCCGGTGATCCGGGCGATGTCCTCCAGGCTCAGTTCCTGTTCCAGCCGCAGGTGCAGCACTTCGCGCTGGTCCACGGGCAGCGCCGCCATCGCCTGCTGCACGCGGCGGGCCTGTTCGCGGTGGCTGAGCCGCGTTTCCGGCGTATGGCCATCGGTAACGGCCAGCACACGCTCATCGGCATCGGCGGGGGCCGCCGGACGGTGGCGCGCGGCCCGCCAATGGTCGTTCAGGCGGTTGTGTGCGATCCGGAACAGCCAGGTGGTGAAGGACGCCTCGGGTTCCCAGCTCATGCGCGCGGCGATCACCCGCTGCCAGATGTCCTGGAACAGGTCCTCGGCCAGGCTGGCATCGCGCACCTGCCGCAGCAGGAAACCCTGCAGGCGCCGTCGATGGCGCTCGTACAGCGCCTGGAACGCGGGCAGATCACCACCGGCCCAGGCCTGCATCAAGGCTTCATCGGTTGGCGGCGGGGCGGTATCCACGTTGACAGGGTAAGGGTTGCCTGCGGCCGCGCCTAGCCGGGCGAATGTGACATGCCCGTGGGGTCCCATGAGGGCCCGACCCGCCTGGGAACGCGCTTGCCTCGTCAGGCCGCAGGTGTTCGCGCAGGGCTATTTTCTGCCAATGAAAACGCTATGCTCATCGCCAGGGGAGGCGCCTGGCAGGCTGGCGCCATGGGGTTTGCATGTCGTCCAGTCAGATTGTCGCGCCATCAGTAGGAACACAGGGCGACGCCGTCATGGCGGAGACGCTGCTTCAGGCCCTGCATTCGCTTCTTGCGCCCGGTTGCCGCCTGCGCGTGGGCTGGGATGATCCGGTGCTTGGACCGGGACAGCAGGCGTTCCCGCCCGCGCCGGATGTGTCGTTCGCATCGCCCGGGGAAAACGCCCATCCGCCGGGAACGGACATCCGTCGCTGGGAACACGAGGGCACGCATCTGCTTGTCGCCGTGGAAGGAGGGGCGGCGGACACCCACTGGTGGACGCTGGCCTTGCCGATGCTGGAGCTGGGCCTGCGCCATGCCCTCCAGGCCGGGCAGATCCACGCGCTGGAAGATGCCAAGCGCCTGCAACGAGCGCTTTATGAAATTGCCGATCTCGCCGGCGCGGATCTGGAAATGGGCGAGATGCTGCAGCACGTGCATGGCGTGCTGAACACCCTGATGTACGCGCACAACTGCTATATCGTCGAATACGACGACGTGCACCGCAGCGTGCGCTACCTGTATTTCGCCGACCAGCTCGACGATTTCGTGGCCGATCCGTCCCGGCATTACGCTGAAAGCGAACTGTCAGGCAGCCTGACTTTCACCCTGCTGCGGCACGGGCAGGCGCTCAGCGGGCCTTCCCGCGAGCTGTTCAGGCGCATCGGCCAGGAGTCGAGCTCGTGGCGGGGCCCGGAAAGCCTGGACTGGCTGGGCGTGCCGATGCTTCGCGATGGACGTGTCTGTGGCGGCATCGTGGTGCAGAGCTACGAGCATGCCAACCTGTACGGCGATGCCGACCGCGCGCTGCTCGCCTTCGTCGCCCAGCACGTGCTCACCGCGATGGACCGGCGGCAGGCGCAGGTCCACCTGGAGCAACAGGTGGAACTACGTACGCTGGAACTGCAGCGCGCCAACCGCAGCCTGCAGGAAGAAGTGGTAGAGCGACGTCGTGGCGAAAAGCTGCAGGCGGCATTGTTCGGCATCGCCGAGCTGGCCATGAACGCCGAAAGCCTGTCGCAGTACTACGCACAGGTGCATGGCATGGTGGGGACGCTGCTCGATGCACGGAACTTCTATATCGCGCTGATCGACGAAAGCCGGCAGGGCCTGGAGTTCGTCTATTCGGTGGACGAGCACAACAACGCGCGCCCGGCACGGCCTTTCAGTCAGGGGCTTACCGAGTACGTGGTGCGCGAGCGCAGCCCGCTGCTGGCCAGGCGTACCGATATCGATGCCATGCTGGCGCGCGGTGTGATCAAGGAATTCGGCGCGCGTTCGCACTGCTGGCTCGGCGTTCCATTGGTGTGCGACGACGAAGTGGTGGGCGCGATCGTGGTGCAGAGCTACAGTCCGGAGGTTTCCTTCAACGCCGACGACCAGCGGCTGCTGATCTTCGTGGCGCAGAACATCGGCGCCGGGCTGGCCCGACAGCGCGACCAGGAGCGGCTGCGGCTGGCTCATGCCAGCCTGGAACGGCGGGTGGACGAACGCACACGCGAGCTTGCCGACGTCAACGAACAACTGCTCGGACAGATCGCCGAACGCCTGCGCGCCGAACAGCGCCTCACCCACCAGGCCCTGCATGACGGCCTGACCGGGCTGCCCAACCGTGCGCACCTGCTGGACCGGCTGGCGGCGGCCATTACCCTGGCCACGGTAGGCGAGAATGCCTCGTTCGCGGTGATCTTCCTGGACCTGGACCGTTTCAAGCTGGTCAACGACAGCATCGGCCATGCCGCCGGCGATCGCATGCTGGTGGAAGTGGCCAAGCGGATCGTGTCGATGCTGGGCCCGGATGACATGGTGGCCCGGCTGGGAGGCGACGAGTTCGCCATCCTGCTGCAGTGCCCGCACGGCGTGTCCGAAGCGCTGGAATTCTCGCAGCGCATGCTGCTTACCCTGCAGGAATCGATGTGGGTGGCGGGGCGCGAACTGTTTCCGTCCGGCAGCCTTGGCATCGTGGCGTGGAATCCGCATTACCGCACCGGTGAGGAGCTGCTGCGCGATGCCGACGCGGCCATGTACCGGGCCAAGGCGCAGGGCCAGGACCGCTGCGCGATCTTCGACGAGGACATGCGCGAACAGGCGCTGCAGAGCCTTGACCTGGAGGCGGACCTGCGCCGGGCGATCAACAACGGCGACTTCATCCCGTACTACCAGCCGATCGTGCGCCTGTCCGATGGCGAGGTGGTGGGTCACGAAGCCTTGCTGCGCTGGCACCACGAAACGCG
Organism: Pseudomonadota bacterium; assembly: GCA_023430045.1. Classification (GTDB taxonomy): domain Bacteria; phylum Pseudomonadota; class Gammaproteobacteria; order Xanthomonadales; family Xanthomonadaceae; genus Stenotrophomonas. Next base: position 25,342 of record JAEZCF010000098.1, read on the forward strand.
GGGCGTGCTGCTGCCGGGTGCGTTCCTGGCGCTCGGTGAGGAGAGCGGGCTGATCGAGCAGGTGGACTGGCTGATCTACGAGCAGGTCATCACCGGGCTGACGCGGCACGGATACGGTTATGTGTCGGTGAACGTGTCGCCGCGGCATTTCCGTTCGGCCGATTTCACCCAGCGTCTGTTCGGGCTGCTGGACGCATCGGGTGCCGATCCCCGCCGGCTGCGTCTGGAGATCACCGAGGTGGCGCTGCTGGACGGTGGGCCGCGCACGCTGCAGATCCTGCAGGCGCTGCGCGAGCGCGGCATCCTGGTGCAACTGGACGATTTCGGCACGGGGTTCTCGGCGCTGTCCTACCTGCACCGGTTTCCAATTACCACGCTGAAGATCGACCAGAGCTTCATCGCCGGCCTGCACGGCCCGGATGCGCGCAGCACCCGCGCGCTGGTGGAAGGCGTGCTGTCGCTGGCCCGCACGCTGGGCATCGGCACGATCGGCGAAGGTATCGAAAGCGAAGACCAGCGCCGTACGCTGCTTGAACTGGGCTGCGACTATGGCCAGGGCTTCCTGCTGGGCCGCCCGATGCCAGGCACCCCCTGAAAAATGGGGACGGAGGTGGTTATTTCCACTTAACCACCTCCGTCCCCATTTCTGCAGTCACATCAGGCCGCTGCGCTTGTCATCGATCCATTTCGAGGCCTGTGCGGGCTCGTAACCGCGCATCCAGTCCAGCATCTGGTCGATGTCCGAGCCGTACCACAGGTCGGCGCGCTGGCCCGGGTGCAGGAAGCGTTCTTCCACCATCCGGTCGATCATGCCGATCAGCGGCGAATAGAAACCTTCCACATCCAGGAACGCGCAGGGCTTGTTGCCGATGCCGAGCTGGCGCCAGGTGAGCATCTCGAAGATCTCCTCCATGGTGCCGAAGCCGCCGGGCAGGGCGACAAAGGCATCGGAGAGGTCGAACATGCGGGACTTCCGCTCGTGCATCGAACCGACGACTTCCAGCGAAGTCAGGCCGCGATGGGCGACTTCCCAGTCCGCCAGCTGCTGCGGGATCACGCCGGTCACCTCGCCACCCGCCGCCAGCGCGGCATTGGCGACAGTACCCATCAGGCCGACGTTGCCGCCACCGTAGATCAGGCGCATGCCGTCGCGGGCGATGCGGTCGCCCAAGGCAAGCGCGCGCTCGGTGTACACCGGCTTGCTGCCGGGGTTCGAGCCACAATAGACACAGATTGATTTCATGGCTGCTCAAAAAAATGGGGACGGAGGAGGTTAATCGTAATTAACCTCCTCCGTCCCCCATTTTTGTTCAGGCGGCGGCGGATTGCTGGCGGCGGGGGCCTTCACGCAGGGCACGGCCGACCATCGTCACCAGCAGGGCCAGTTCTTCGCTGTCCATGTTGAAGTGTGGCGTGAAGCGCAGCGAATTCTCGCCGCCATGGATGACGTTGATGCCGTTGCGGCGCAGCCATTCTTCGGTGGAGCCTGCGCCATAGCACTTGAACTGCGGCGCCAGCTCGCACGAGAACAGCAGCCCGGTGCCCTGCACGTTGGTGATCAGGCCGCCCAGTTCATCCTTGAGCTTCTGCAGGCGATGCACTGCCTCGGCGCCGCGTTCGGCGATGTTGGCGCGTACTTCCGGAGTCAGTTGGGCGAGGGTGGCGCAGGCCACATCCAGCGCGCGCGGGTTGCTGGTCATGGTGTTGCCGTAGATGCCCTTGCGGTACAACTGCGCTGCACGGTCACCCACCGCCAGCACCGACAGCGGGTACTGCGCGGCGTTCAATGCCTTGGAATAGGTTTCCATATCCGGCGGATCCAGGGCTTCGAAGCCGGGATAATCCACCACCGACAGCACGCCATGCGCCCGCAGCCCGGCCTGGATCGAGTCGACCAGCAGCAGGCTGCCGTGAGCGCGGGTCAGTTCGCGGGCAAGCGCGTAGAAGGCGGGCGGCACCGAGCGGCCGGGATCGCCTTCGCCCATCACCGGCTCCAGGAACACCGCCTCGATGAACCAGTTGTTGCGGGCCGCATCGTCGAACACCTTGCGCAGCGCGTCCTCGTCGTACGGCGCGATGGCGATGACCGAATCTTCGTGGCGATAGCTGGCCAGGAACTGCTGGTAGGTGCGCCGGCTGGAATCGGAATACAGCGCCGGTCGGTCGGTACGGCCATGGAAGCTGCCCTTGATCACCAGCCGCTTGACCGTGGCGCCCGCATGCGCCGCGCCGGGATCGGTCTGCAGCTTGCTGTTGACGTCGGCGATACGCGCCGCCAGGCCGACTGCTTCGGAACCGGAATTGAGGCACATGAAGTGGCTGTACGGGCAGCCATCGCCGCGGTGCCCGATCTCGGCGCGCAGCGCACGCACGAACCGCTGCTGGGACAGGCTGGGGGTCATGATGTTCGCCATCACCTGCGGGCGCGACATCGCGTCGATCACCGGTTCCGGCGTGTGTCCGAATCCGAGCATGCCGTAGCCACCAGCGTCGTACAGCACCGCCCCCTTCAGGGTGACCACCCAGGGCCCGCGCGCCGCGAGCGCCACATACGGCGTCACCGCATCGTCGGCGTAGAAGTTGATGAAGCCGTCCTGCATCGCCTGGACCTGTGCGTGCTCGTCCAGGTCCAGCACATCGGTGATATCGCCACGCACCTGCGCGAATGCGTCAGCCGCAGCGTCCACCGCCGCCACCAGGTGGGGGTGTGCCGGGGCCAGACGCTCAAGGGTGGCGTCGTCCAGGCCGTCGGTCAGGCGGGCGCCGGATGCGGCGCGCAGGGGAGCGAGACGTTCGATGAAGCTCATTGCAGATCTCCTGAAACAATGGGTCGCACGGCCCTGAAATGCACAACGCGCGTCGATGGCGCGCGCTGGATGGGGTCGTGCATCAGACTTCCGTATCGATGCTAGCACGCGGTTTTTTGCGCGATAACCCCGTACGTTCACTGCTGCATGGCAGCATTTTCAGGGACGTTCGTGCACGGTGGCGGTGCGCGGTGCGTGCCGGCCGTACAATGCGCGCCATCGACGACAACCGCTGTCCATTGCCTTGAAGAAGTCCGATTTCCACTACGACCTGCCTGTCGAGCTGATTGCCCAGGCCCCTCTGGCCGAACGTTCCGCCAGCCGCCTGCTGCAGGTGCCGCCGGCGCCGGAAGCACTGGTCGATGCGCATGTGCGCGATCTTCCGGCGCTGCTCCGCGAAGGTGATCTGCTGGTGTTCAACGACACCCGCGTCATTCCCGCGCGGTTGTTCGGCCAGAAGGCGACCGGTGGCCGGGTGGAGATCCTCATCGAGCGGCTGCTCGGGGCCCAGCAGGCGAGGGCGCAGGTAGGGGCCAGCAAGACGCCGAAGCCCGGCAGCCGCATCGCGCTCGATGCGGGGGGCGAGGCGGAAGTGCTGGGCCGCGATGGGGAGTTCTACGTACTGAACTTCCATGTTGCCGAACCGCTGGAGCAGTGGCTGCTGCACGCCGGTCGCCTGCCGTTGCCGCCCTACATCCAGCGTGAGCCCGGACTCGACGACCGTGAGCGCTACCAGACCGTGTTCGCGCGCGAAACCGGTGCGGTGGCGGCCCCGACGGCCGGCCTGCATTTCGACGAACCGTTGCTGGCCGCGTTGCGGGAGAAGGGTGTGGCATTCGGTCATGTCACTCTGCATGTGGGGGCGGGGACATTCCAGCCGGTGCGCGTGGATGACCTGAAGGATCATGTGATGCACCGCGAGTGGCTGAACGTCGGCGCGGAGCTGGTGCAGCAGGTCCGCCATGCGCGGGCCGCCGGCGGACGGGTGATCGGCGTGGGCACGACGGTGGTGCGCGCGCTGGAAAGCGCGATGCGCGACGGCGAGCTGCTGCCCTATGCGGGCGAGACCCAGATCTTCATCACGCCGGGCTACCGCATCCGCAGCGTGGACGCGATGATCACCAATTTCCACCTGCCGGAAAGCACCCTGCTGATGATGATTTCGGCATTCGCCGGCAGGGAGCGCGTGTTCGAGGCCTACCGCCACGCCATCGAGCAGCGCTACCGCTTCTTCAGCTATGGCGACGCGATGCTGTTGTTCCCGCAGGACTGACCGGGTTTCTGTCGGTTCGAGCGCCCGCTTGTCGTTGCGCCGCGAGCCGGGAGCAGGCCCCACGGGACACGCCGTAAATCCATCCGTGGAGGCTCGTTTCCGCCCATCCAGGGCTCCAACGGTCCCGCGGGGCCTGCTCCCGGCTCGCCGGACAGACCACGCGCCGCCCGACATGAGCCGCCGTGCGCGGGTAAAAGGTAGAGCGGGTCCGTGACCCGCTGGCCGCGCAACGCGGCGCTTTTTCTCTCCCTCCCCAAGGCGGGTCGCCGCCAGCCGAATTTCGTACGCCGGTCGCCATGGACTGTGGTTGAGCGGGCGGGCCAGGCCGGGCAGGACCGTTGGAGCCCCGGACGGGCGGAAACGAGCCTCCATGGACGGATTCACGGCGGGTCCTGCCCGGCCTTGCCTTCCCGCTCCATCGCGAAGCCAGAAGGCGCGGGCTTTTCGCCGCAACATCAAAAGTACGCGACAATACGCGTCTATCTGCCTGAAACAACCGCACCATGTCCCGACTGCAGTTCCAGCTCCAGACCACCGATGGCCGCGCCCGTCGGGGCCGCCTCACGTTCCCGCGCGGGACAGTGGAAACCCCCGCCTTCATGCCCGTCGGCACCTATGGTTCGGTCAAGGGCATCTTTCCCGACCAGGTGCGCGCCCTCGGCGCCGAAATCATTCTCGGCAACACCTTCCACCTGTATCTGCGCCCTGGCCTGGACGTCATCGCCGACCACGGCGGCCTGCACGGTTTCGCCCGCTGGGACGGCCCGATCCTGACCGATTCCGGTGGCTTCCAGGTGTTCTCGCTGGCCCACCGCCGCAAGATCACCGAACAGGGCGTTACCTTCGCCTCGCCCACCGACGGTGCCCGTGTCTTCCTCGGTCCCGAGGAAAGCATGAAGATCCAGAAGGTGCTCGATTCGGACATCGTGATGATCTTCGACGAATGCACCCCGTATCCGGCCACCGAGGATGTCGCGCAGCGCTCCATGGAACTGAGCCTGCGCTGGGCGCAGCGCAGCCGTAACGCGCATGACGAACTGGGCAACGACGCCGCCCTGTTCGGCATTGTCCAGGGCGGGGTGCACCCGGACCTGCGCAGCCGGTCGGCCGAGGCGCTGCAGGCCATCGGCTTCGATGGCTATGCCATTGGCGGTCTGGCCGTGGGCGAGCCGGAACACGAACGCAACGCCATGCTCGACCACCTCCACCCGCAGCTGCCGGCCGATCGCCCGCGTTACCTGATGGGCGTGGGACGGCCGGAGGACCTGGTGGAAGGCGTGGCCCGCGGGGTGGACATGTTCGACTGCGTGATGCCGACCCGCAACGCGCGCAACGGCCACTATTTCACCTCCTTCGGCACCGTGCGCATCCGCAACGCCCGCTACGAGCGTGACATGGACCCGATCGAGCCTGGCTGCGGTTGTGTCGCCTGTTCAGGGGGCTATACCCGGTCGTACCTGCGTCATCTGGACCGCTGCAACGAAATGCTGGCGCCGATGCTGGGCACGCTGCACAACCTGTTCTACTACGAAAAACTGATGGCCGACATGCGCGCGGCCATCGCCTCGGGAACCTTCGAGGCCTTCCGCGGGTCTTTCTACGCAGCCCGTGGGGCGGCTGTCCCGGCGTTGTAACCGGCCACCCCCTGCCGAACGGCCCAAGGACGAACGCCTGGGCCCGTGGCATACTTCACGGCTGACCCCGATCTGCGGTCGCGCCCGCACCATGCGTGGATCGGAGCGCCGCCCAACCAAAGGACACACGATGAACCTGCTTGCCTTCCTGATTCCCGCCGCCCACGCCCAGGCCGCCGGTGGCCAACCGCAGGGCATGGGCCTGAGCACGCTGCTCTTCCCGGTGATCCTGATCGCCATCATGTACTTCCTGATGATCCGCCCGCAGATGAAGCGCCAGAAGGAACACAAGGCCATGCTGGAGAAGATCAAGCGCGGCGACGAAGTGCTGACCAACGGCGGCATCGCCGGCGTGGTGACCGATATCGGCGACAACTTCGTAACCCTGGAAGTGGCCGACAACGTGCGCATCCGCGTGCAGAAGGGCGCCGTCGGCAACGTGCTGCCGGCCGGCACCCTGAAGTCGGCCGTCTGAGCCACTCCCTTTCCGAAGCACAACCGCGGCGCCGGGGATGGCGCCGCGCAGGAACCTGGCAATGCTTGAATTTCCACGCTGGAAGTACGTCGTCATCCTGATCGTCCTGGCGATCAGCGCGCTGTACGCGCTGCCCAACATCTACCAGAAGGACCCGGCCATCCAGATCACCGCCAACCGTGGCGGACAGATCGACGATGCCCTGCGCGAGCGGGTGCTGGCCGACCTCCAGCAGGGCGGCGTGACGCCGCTGGCAGCGGAGAAGGAAGGTGACAGCCTGATCGTCCGCCTGCCCGACCTGCAGGCGCAGACCGCCGCAAACGACGTGCTGAAGCAGAGCGTCGGCGAAAATTACGTGGTGGCGCTGAACCTGGCGTCCACCGTGCCGGATTGGCTGTCCAATCTGGGCGCCGCGCCGATGGTGCTGGGCCTGGACCTGCAGGGTGGCGTGCACTTCGTCCTGCAGGTGGACCAGAAAGCCGCACTGGACAAGCGCCTGGATGCCTATACCGAAGACGTGCGCACCAGCCTGCGCGACGCCCGCATCCCGTATCAGTCGGTGGAGCGCCGTGCCGATGACAGCATCGTCGCCAACCTCAGCCCGTCGGCGGGCGAGGGCGCTGGCCTGCGCGCGCGCGATGCGCTGTTCAAGGCGCAGCCCACGCTGGGCTACGAAGTCAGCGGCAACCGCGTGACCGTGACCCTGCCGCAGACGGAACTGACCGAGATCGCCAACGGCGCGATCGAGCAGAACGTCAACACGCTGCGCAACCGCGTCAACCAGCTCGGCGTGGCCGAACCGATCATCCAGCGCCAGGGCGCCGACCGCGTGGTGGTGCAGCTGCCGGGCGTGCAGGACACCGCCGAGGCCAAGCGCATGATCGGTGCCACCGCTACGCTGGAATACCGTGCGGTCATCGAAGGCAATGCGCAGGATGCCATCGCCACCGGCCGGATCCCGCCGGAAGCGAAGGTCTACCAGCTGCGCGACAACCGCGGCCCGGTGCTGCTGGCCAAGCGCGTGATCGTCACCGGTGACCAGATGGTGGCCGCGCAGGCGATGACCGACCAGAACGGTTCCCCGGCGGTCAGCGTGACGTTGAACAACGTCGGCGGACAGCGCATGTTCGATTTCACCAGCGCCAACGTGAACAAGCCGATGGCCGTGGTCTACACCGAGCGCATCCCGTCGGTGGAAACCGTCGACGGCAAGGAAGTGCGCAGTTTCCGGGTCAAGGAAGAAGTCATCTCGGTGGCCAACGTCAACGGCGTGTTCGGCAAGAACTTCCAGACCACCGGCCTGGAGAAGAAGGAAGCCGAAGACCTGGCCAAGCTGCTGAAATCCGGCTCGCTGGCAGCACCGATGGACTTCGTCGAAGAGAAGATCGTCGGCCCCAGCCTGGGTGCCGAGAATGTCGAGCGTGGCGTCACCGCCGTCGGCTTCGCGTTCCTGTTCACGCTGTTGTTCTTCACCATCTACTACCGCATGTTCGGCGTGATCACCTCGGTGGCCATGCTGTTCAACCTGCTGATCGTGGTGGCGGTGATGTCGCTGTTCGGCGCGACCATGACCCTGCCGGGCTTTGCCGGCCTGGCGTTGTCCATCGGCCTGTCGGTGGATGCCAACGTGCTGATCAACGAGCGTATCCGCGAGGAGCTGCGCGCCGGCATGCCGGCCAAGGCGGCCATCGTGGCCGGCTACGAAAAGGCATCGGGCACCATCCTCGATGCCAACCTGACCGGCATCCTCGCCGGCGTGGCCCTGTATGCGTTCGGTACCGGCCCGCTGAAGGGCTTCGCCGTGACCATGATCGTCGGCATCATCGCCTCGATGTTCACCGCCATCACCGTTTCCCGCGCCCTTGCCGTGCTGCTGTACAGCCGCCGCAAGAAGCTCAAGTCCCTGGCCATCTGACGGGAAAGGATCGACACAATGAAACTGTTCCCGCTCCATCTGATTCCGAACGACACCAAGTTCGATTTCATGCGCACCCGCTGGATCGCGGTGGGCATCGCCGCGCTGGTGTTCATCGCCGCGCTGGGCACCATCGTCGGCAAGGGCTTCAACTACGCGCTGGATTTCACCGGCGGTACCGTGGTGGAAGTGCGCTTCGACAAGCCGGCGGACGTCGATGCCGTGCGCGATCACCTGGAAGGCGCCGGTTATGCCGGCGCCCAGGTGCAGAGCTTCGGCAGCGGCAGCGACCTGCTGATCCGCCTGCAGCCGCAGGAAGTGGCCGAAGGCGAGAATGCTGGTGAAGCCAACAACCGTACCGCGGAAGCCGTGCGCACCGCCGTATCGCTGCAGGACAACGCGGCCACCGTGCTGTCGTCGGAGTTCGTCGGTCCGCAGGTCGGCAAGGAGCTGGCCCTTAACGGCCTGTATGCCGCGCTGTTCGTGCTGGTGGGTTTCCTGATCTACATCGGTTTCCGTTTTGAATGGAAGTTCGCGGTGGTGGCCATCATCACCACGCTGTTCGACGTGCTGGTGGTAGCAGGCTACTTCTCCTTCAGCGGCCGCGAATTCGATCTCACCGTGCTGGCCGGCCTGTTGTCGGTGATGGGTTTCTCCATCAACGACACCATCGTGGTGTTCGACCGTGTCCGCGAAAACTTCCGCAGCCTGCGCGTCGATCCGCTGGAAGTGATGAACCGCTCGATCAACCAGACCCTGTCGCGCACCATCATCACCTCGCTGGTGTTCTTCCTGTCCGTGCTGGCGCTGTACCTGTACGGTGGCGGCTCGCTGGAAGGGCTGGCGCTGAGCCAGATGATCGGCGCGGTGATCGGCACGCTGTCCTCGATCTTCATCGCCTGCCCGCTGCTGACCATGGGCGTACTGGCAGTGACCAAGCAGGACCTGCTGCCGAAGGCGAAGGACGTGGAAGCGCTCGCCCGCCGCCCGTAACCGCACGCGGCATTCCAGCTGTTGAAAAAGCCGCACATCGTGCGGCTTTTTCTTTTCCTTCCCGTCGGAGCGTGGCGGAGCGACGCACGCAGGGAGCTGTCAGGGGCTGGTGGGTGGCACGGTGCGGGACCGTTGGAGCCCATGGATGGGCGGAAACGAGCTCACATGGACGTACTTGCAGCGGGTCCCGCACCGTGCCACCCACCAGCCTTCGCAGAGATGACGATACGCCGCCGTCGGTTGTGCATATGCGTTCAGCGCACTACGATCCCAGCGTTATCGTGCGCGCGCGCATGCCGCGCCGCACCTGTCCCATATCGAGGTCTCCATGGTCATCAAACCGCGCGTCCGCGGCTTCATCTGCGTCACCACCCACCCCACCGGCTGCGACGCCGCGGTCAAGCAGCAGATCGACTACATCCAGGCACGGCCGAAGATCGCCAACGGTCCCAAGCGCGTGCTGGTCATCGGCGCCTCCACCGGCTATGGCCTGGCCGCACGCATCACGGCCGCCTTCGGCAGCGATGCCGCCACCCTCGGCGTGTTCTTCGAAAAGCCCGGCAGCGAAACCAGGCCCGGCAGCGCCGGCTGGTACAACTCCGCTGCCTTCCACAAATACGCCGACCAGGCTGGGCTGTACGCCAAAAGTGTCAACGGCGACGCGTTCTCCGATGAAGTGAAGGACAAGGTCATCGAACTGATCAAGGCCGATCTCGGCCAGGTCGACCAGGTGGTCTACAGCCTGGCCGCACCGCGCCGCCGGCATCCGAAGACCGGTGAGATCATCAACTCCACCCTGAAGCCGATCGGCGAGCCCATCACCCTGCGTGGCCTGGACACCGACAAGGAAGTGCTCACGGAAACCACCCTGCAGCCGGCGACCGCCGAGGAGATCGCCGGCACGGTCGCGGTGATGGGCGGCGAAGACTGGCAGATGTGGATCGACGCGCTGAGCGATGCCGGTGTGCTGGCCAACGGCTGCACCACCACCGCGTTCACCTACGTCGGTGAAGAAATCACCCAGGCCATCTACTGGAACGGCTCCATCGGCGCGGCCAAGAAGGATCTCGACGACAAGGTGCTGGGCCTGCGCGAAACGCTGGCGAAGATCGGCGGCGACGCGCGCGTGTCGGTGCTCAAGGCCGTGGTCACCCAGGCCAGTTCGGCCATCCCGACCATGCCGCTGTACCTGTCGCTGCTGTTCAAGGTGATGAAGGAACAGGGGACGCACGAAGGCTGCATCGAGCAGCTGGATGTGCTGTACGACATCCTCTACGGCGGCAAGACCGATGGCACGGCGGTGGAACGGTTGCGCAAGGAACTTACCGACGCCCAGGGCCGGCGGGTGGCACTGGTCGACGAGGAAGGGCGGCTGCGTGCCGATTACAAGGAAATGGCCCCGGAAGTGCAGAGCGAAGTGCTGGCCCTGTGGCCGCAGGTGACCAACGAGAACCTGTACGGCATCAGCGACCTGGCGGGCTACAAGGCCGATTTCCTGCGCCTGTTCGGTTTCGGCGTGGAAGGCGTGGACTACGACGCCGACGTCGATCCGGACGTCAGGATCGACAATCTGGTCGACATGACCTGAGGGAGCAGTGACGACCAACGGTCGTCACCCACCGGGGATGATCATCACCCACCGGCAGCGGTCGTTACCGACGGGTAGAGCCGACCCATGGTCGGCTGACGTCCGTGCCGGCGCGCGTTCCCGGGCATGGCCCGGCATGACCCGTCGCCGGGCGGGCCTCAGCCGAAATCGAACTCCATGCGGGGTGCGGCGGCGCCGACGAAATCGCCCTGCACGTAATCCACGCCGGCACTGAACAGCAGGCTCATCGAGTTGGCATCGGTGACGAATTCGGCCAGCGTGACGATACCGGCCGCCTGCGCACGCTCGGTGATTTCCTGGATCTTATCGAAGTTCTCGCGCGTGCTCCCCGCGTCGCGGGTGAAATCGCGGTCCAGCTTCAGGAAGCGTGGCTGGAAATGCGCCAGCAGCTGGAACGAATCCAGCCCGGAGCCAAACTGTTCCAGGCCGATGCGGCAGCCCAGCGGCGCCACGTCCTGCAGGAACTGCTGGGCGTTGCGCAGATGCGTGAATACCTTCGCTTCCGGCGCATGCAGCCACAGCCGCTCGCCGGGCACGCCCTGCGCGCGTAGTTCCTGGCCCAGCAGGGCGATCAGTTCCGCATCGGCGAAGGATTCGGGCGTTATCTTCACCAGCATCTGCGTGGGATGACCGGCGCGTTCGCGTTCGCCCAGGATGCCGATCGCCCGGCGCACCACCCAGCGGTTGATGTCGGCCAGCAGCCCGTGTTCCTCGGCGATGCCCAGGAAGGCCACCGGGCTCAGCAGTTCGCCGTTGTTCTCCAGCCGCAGGTACGCTTCATACAGCTCCAGCGGTTCGCCCTGCAGGTTCAACACCGGCTGGTAATGCAGCTGGAAGCCGTCGCCCTGCAACGCTTCGCGGATCCTTGTCACCCAGCGGGCGACGCGCTGCTCTTCCACGCGGTCGGCGGCACCCGGATCGAAGATGCGCAGTGTGTTACCCAGTTCGGCGGCGGCCTGCGCGCTGGCCGTTGCCTTCGCCAGTACCTGGCCGACGCTGGCGATGCGCTCGCCCACCTGCACGCCGCCGATGCTCACCGTTACCGTCGCCGAGCGTTCGCCGATGCTGAAGACATGCGCCGCATAGGCCGCGCGGATGCGCTCGGCCAGGGCGGCGGTTTCGGCATAGGCGCCACTGTGCAGCACCGCGAAGCTGTGCTCGCCAAAGCGTGCCAGCGACGCCTGGTCGCCCACCACGTCGCGCAGCAGCTGCGCCAGCGCGGCGATCAGGGTATCGGCCGAATCCAGGCCGATGTCCGGCAGCAGCCGTGCATAGTGGTCCGGTTCGATCAGCAGCAGCGCGCAGCGTCCTTCGCTGCGGCCCGCCTGCGCCACCGCGTTCTCCACCTGCACCATGAAGGTCGGCCGGTTCAGCAGCCCGGTCACGTGGTCGCGCTGGCGCAGGTCCTCCACTTCCCGCGCCAGGTCCGCGTCCACTTCCAGGCGCCGCCGGAACACCACCTGCAGGCAGGATTCGCCTTCGTACGAAGCCGCGGTGAATTCCATCGTCGCGGCGAAGGCACTGCCATCCTGGTGACGCGCATCCACCTGGTACTGCGGCGGCGGCGCTTCGCCCTTGCTCAGGCCCTTGAGCAGCTGCTTGAAGCCGTCCACATGCTGGGCCGCGACCATGTCCAGCAGCGAAATGCCTTCCACGTCGTCGAAGCTTTCGAAGCCGAACATCTCCAGGTAGGCGTCGTTGGCGCGGATGTGCATGCCTTCGTGGATGTAGGCGATCGGATCACGCGAGGAGGCGATCAGCGCATCGCAGCGGCGCTCGGTTTCGCGCATCTGTGCTTCGATGCGGCGCAACCCGCGCCGTGCCTGCAGGTCCACCCACTGGTCGCGCACCACCGCCAGCAGGTGCTCCGGGCGCTGGCGCAGCGCAAGCGCACGCACGCCGTGGGCGCCGGCTTCCACCAGGGCATCTTCCTCGATGCGGTCCGCAAGCAGGATCAGCGGGATGTCCTTGCCGCTGGCCGCGATCTGCTGGGTCACCTGCAGCAGGCTGATGGCCTGCGACGGGGCAGCGAGCACCAGGTCGATCAGCTGCGCGCCGAGTACCTGGCCCAGCTCCACAGCGTCCTGCGGCCGTGACGGCCGCACCGCGATCCCGCTGTTGCGCAGGGTGCTGACGATGGCCTCGGCGTTCTCGCCGCTGTCGTCAACGATCACCAGGCGCAGGGTGATGTCGTTCGGATTCTGCATGGAAAACTCCCCCGGGGTGCGCATGTGATACACGATGCACGCCTGCGGGTCCATGCGCCAGCCCCGCCGGATGCGATGGCGGCGTCTACACGACGCTGCCGGCGGCATGGCCACTGGCCCATGCCCATTGAAAGTTGTAACCGCCCAGCCAGCCGCTGACGTCGAGCACTTCGCCGATGAAATGCAGGCCCGGAACCAGCCTTGATTCGAAGGTGGACGAAGACACCTGCGCGGTATCCACGCCGCCCAGGGTGACTTCCGCGGTGCGGTAGCCTTCGGTGCCGCTGGCCACCAGCGGAAAGGCATTCAGCCGTTGTGCCGCCTGGCGCAGCTGCGGCTCGTCCAGCTGCCTGACCGGCCGATCCGGCAACCAGTGTTCGCACAGGCGCTGCGCCAGCCGCTTGGGCAGCACGTCGGCCAGCACATTGCGCAGTTCGGCTGCCGGTCGATCACGCTTCATCGCGCGCAGCCAGCCGGCGGCATCCTGGCCGGGCAGCAGGTCAAGCTCCAGCGTGTCGCCGGGCTGCCAGAACGAGGAGATCTGCAGGATCGCCGGACCGCTTACGCCGCGATGGGTCAGCAGCAGCGAATTGCGGAAGCTCATGCCGTTGCTGCGTGCTTCCACCGGCAGGGCGACGCCGGACAGGTCGGCCAGCCGCGCCTGGTGCGTGCCGCTGAGGGTCAGGGGAACCAGCCCGGCACGGGTGGGCAGCACGCGGTGCCCGAACTGACGCGCCACTTCGTAGCCGAAACCGCTCGCCCCCAGGCTGGGGATGGACAGCCCACCGGTGGCGATCACCAGCGATGCGGCGAAGAAAGGTCCCTGCGTGGTGTGCACGTCGAAACCGTCCGCCGTGCGTTCGATGCGCTGCACACCGCAGTCGGTGCGGATATGCGCGCCGGCGGTCTGGCATTCGTCCACCAGCATCTTCACGATCTGCCTGGACGACACATCGCAGAACAGCTGGCCCAGTTCCTTTTCGTGGTACGCGATGCGATGGCGCTCCACCATTTCGATGAAATCGGCCGGCGCATAGCGGGCCAGTGCGGATTTGCAGAAGTGCGGGTTGGCCGATACGAAGTTGGCCGGCGTGGTGCCGGTATTGGTGAAGTTGCAGCGTCCGCCGCCGGACATCAGGATCTTCTTGCCGACCTTGTTGGAATGGTCGATGACCTGCACCACGCGGCCGCGCTGGCCCGCCGTCAGCGCGCACATCAGCCCGGCAGCGCCCGCGCCGATCACCAGCACATCGCAACGCGTCGCCGTCACCGTGCTCAGTCCTTGGCGCGCTTGCGCCAGAGCGGAGTGACCTCCAGCTGCATCTGGTCGTTGATCAACTGCACCTCGGTGTCCTGCACCAGCACGCTCCAGCGCATGGCGCGCTGGATCTGCTGCGCCCACTGCTCGACGAAGGCGCCGGACAGGTCCATCACGCACAGGTTGTCGAAACGGGCCAGCGCCTTGCCCTGCTTCTGCCACCACACATCCGATGCATGGCCGCCGTAGTTCACCACCTGCACGCGGCGGCTGCGGTTGCAGGCCTTGCGGATGCGCGACTCGTCCGGGTGGCCCAGGTCGATCCATTGCAGGATGTCGCCGGTGTAATCGTGCTGCCACAGGTCCGGCTCGTCGTCGGTGCTCAGGCCACGGCCGAATTCCAGCCGCTCGTCGGCATTGAGCGCGAACGCCAGCAGCCGCACCATGAGCCGCTCGTCGGTCTCCGACGGGTGCTGGGCCAGGGTGAGGTTGTGGGTGGCGTAGTAGCCGCGATCCATGTCGCTGATCTGCAGCTCGGCCTTGCGGATGGTGGCGGTGAGAGCCATGGGGCTTCCGTGGACAAAGAGCACCATGATAAAGGTTGCGCCATGCAGCCGTCCGATCCGATCTCCGCTGGCCCCGCGCCCAGCCGCCTGCAGTTGCCGCCGGGCGACTGGCTGAACCTGCTGGATGGGTTGTGTGACCGCTTCCCGCACATCAGCCGGGCGCAGTGGCTGGACCGGTTCGCCCGTGGCCGGGTACAGGATACGCAGGGCAGGGCGCTTTCACCCGGGCAGCCCTGGCAGGTCGGGCTGGAGCTGCGCTACTACCGCGAGGTGGAGGCCGAGCGGGAAATTCCGTTTGCTGAACGCATCGTGCACCTTGACGAGCATCTGCTGGTCGCCGACAAGCCGCATTTCCTGCCTGTGGTGCCTGCCGGAGCGTATGTGCGGGAAACGCTGCTGGCCCGCCTGGTCGCCGTCACCGGCAACCGCTCGCTGGTGCCTCTGCATCGGCTGGACCGGCTTACCGCCGGGCTGGTGCTGTTCTCCACCCGCCCCGGCAGCCGCGATGCCTATCAGCGGCTGTTCCGTGAACGCCGCATCGAAAAGGAGTACGAGGCCCTTGCGCCGGCCTTGCCGTCGCTGGCCTTTCCACTGTCGCGAGAGAGCCGGTTGCTGCCGGGAACACCGTTCTTCCGCATGCGGGAGGTGGAAGGGGAGCCCAACAGCCTGACCCGGATGGAAGTCATCGATGACGGTGGCCCGGTGTGGCGCTACCGCCTGCTGCCGATGACCGGACGCAAACACCAGCTGCGCGTGCACATGGCGGCGCTGGGCGCCCCGATCCGGGGCGATGACCTGTACCCGGACTGTCGGCCAAAGCCTGCCGGTGAACCCTCCGGGCCGTTGCAGCTGCTGGCGAAACGCCTGGAGTTTGTCGATCCCCTGACCGGAGCGGTCCGGCGTTTCAGCAGCGGACGCGAGCTGGATATCTGAGTGGCTGCAGGTATTTACCGAATTTGGGGTAAGGGAATTCTGAATTGGTCGTGGCCCGGCGGACGGCCTTGCCGCCAGCCCTTGCGCTGCGGGGGCTGTAGCGTTTGTTCACTTAACGTGTTGGCTATCGCTTTTTCAGCAAAACACGCGTATCGTTCGACCCACTGTGTTTGCTAGGGTCACCGTAAATCGTGGCCTGATGCAGTTGATCTCACCGATCCGCTTCATCGATCCGCTTTGCCAACGCCTGCAACTCAGTCTCAGCCCCGACATCCGGTGGCTGCGATTTATTTCACATTGTTCCAGGAGTTAGCAAAATGTCTGATCGTCAGAGCGGTACCGTCAAGTGGTTCAACGATGCCAAGGGCTTCGGCTTCATCACCCCGGAAAGCGGCCCGGACCTCTTCGTGCACTTCCGTGCCATCCAGGGCAACGGCTTCAAGTCGCTGCAGGAAGGCCAGAAGGTGACCTTCGTCGCCGTGCAGGGCCAGAAGGGCATGCAGGCTGACCAGGTGCAGGCAGACTGATCCGCCTGCTGCCTTCAAGGTAGCCAGGAACGCCGGAAGCGCAAGCTTCCGGCGTTTTTTTTGGCCATCACGTGCCGGCCCGCGACCGTCTTCTACCATCGACGCCATCGTCCGCCCGGAATACCTGCATGATCGTCGTCCACCACCTGGAAAATTCCCGTTCGCTGCGTGTGTTGTGGATGCTGGAGGAGCTGGGGCTGGCCTATGAGCTGAAACAGTACGCGCGCGATCGCACGACCCTGCTGGCACCGCCGGAACTGCGCGACATCCATCGGCTCGGCAAGGCTCCGATACTGCAGGATGGCGGCCGCGTGCTGGCCGAATCGGGCGCCATTCTCGATTACCTGGCCGACCGCTACGACCACGGCCGCTCGCTGTCCCCGGCACCATTGCCGGCCGATGCCGATGAGCGCATGGACTACCGGTACTGGCTGCATTACGCCGAAGGGTCGGCGATGCCGCCGATGCTGCTGACCCTGGTGATGGGGCGTATCCGCAACGCGACCATGCCGTTCTTCGCGCGGCCCATCGCGCGCGCCATCGCCGACAAGGCCGAAAAGGGTTTCGTTGGCCCGCAGCGACGCCTGCACCTGGAATGGATGGAGGCCCGCCTGGCCGCCAGCCCGTGGTTCGCCGGCGAGCGCTTCACGGCGGCGGACATCCAGATGAGTTTCCCCATCCAGGCTGCCGGCAGCCGTGGCGACGGACTGGGTGACATGCCGGCCTTGCGTGCATTCCTGCAGCGCATCGAACAACGCCCGGCCTACCAGCGTGCGGTGGAGCGCGGCGGCAGCCTGCAGGCGCTGACGGGTCGCTGACCGGCACGCGCTTGCCGCTGGTCGGCCACGCCCCCATCTCGGAACCATGACCGCCTCGACACCGCATTTCGACAACCGTCTGATCCGCGCCCTTCCCGGCGATACCGGGACCGGCCTGCATCGCCGTGACATACGGGGCGCGGCCTGGTCGCCGATGCTGCCCACGCCGGTCGCGGCACCGACGCTGCTGGCCCACTGGCCGGACGTTGCCGCGCTGCTTGGCCTGCCACCGGCGCTGGTGAACAGTGATGCCTTCGCCGAAGTATTTGCTGGCAACGCGTTGCTGGACGGCATGCAGCCATGGGCGGCCAATTATGGTGGCCATCAGTTCGGGCAGTGGGCGGGTCAGCTTGGCGATGGCCGCGCGATCTCGCTGGGCGAACTGGTGGCGCCCGATGGCGCGCACTGGGAGCTGCAGCTCAAGGGCGCCGGGCCGACACCGTATTCGCGCGGCGCGGATGGCCGCGCGGTGCTGCGGTCGTCGATCCGCGAATTCCTGTGCAGCGAAGCGATGCATCACCTGGGCGTGCCCACCACGCGCGCGCTGTCGCTGGTCGGCACCGGTGAAGACGTGGTGCGCGACATCCTGTACGACGGCAATCCCGGACCCGAGCCGGGCGCGGTGGTGTGCCGCGTGGCGCCTTCGTTCCTGCGCTTTGGAAGCTTTGAACTGCCTGCGTCGCGGGGCGAGCAGACGCTGCTGCAGCAGCTGGTGGATACCTGCATCGCGCGCGATTTCCCGCACCTGCATGGCGCGGACGTAAGCGCGCAGTGGTTCGCCGAGGTCTGCGTCCGAACCGCCGGGATGGTCGCGCACTGGATGCGGGTGGGCTTCGTGCATGGGGTGATGAACACCGACAACATGTCCGTGCTCGGGCTCACCATCGACTACGGACCGTATGGCTGGGTGGAGGATTTCGATCCGGACTGGACGCCCAACACCACCGATGCGCAACGGCGCCGTTACCGGTTCGGCACGCAGCCACAGGTGGCGTTCTGGAACCTCACCCGGTTCGCACAGGCCCTGTCGTCGGTGTTCGCCGACGTGCAGCCACTGCAGGCCGGACTGGATGCGTTCCAGCACACGCTGGCGGCATGCACGCGGCGCGATGCGGCGGCGAAGCTGGGCCTGTCGGCAGCCGACGATGACGACCTGCAGCTGCATCGGCGATGGCAGCAGATCATGCAGGACGGAGCGATGGACATGACGCTGTCCTACCGGGCGTTGATGCGCCTGGACGCGGAGCGCCCCGACGCGGGCGTGCTGGACGATGTGTACTACGAAGATGCGCGCCGCGACGCGGTACAGGCGCCGCTGCGCGACTGGCTTGAAGCGTATGCGGCACGGTTGCGGGCCGATCCGATGACGGTGGCTGAGCGGCAGCGCTGCATGGGTGCGGCCAATCCGTTGTACGTGCTGCGCAACTGGCTCGCGCAGGAGGCCATCGAACGTGCCGGGCAGGGCGACCTGGGCGGCGTGCAGGCGCTGCAGGCGGTATTGCGCGATCCCTATACGCCGCGCGAGGGCCTGCAGCATTACGCCGGCAAGCGACCCGCGTGGGCCGACCACAAGGCCGGTTGTTCGATGCTGTCGTGCAGCTCCTGACCTGTAGTGCCGGGCTCTGCCCGGCAACCACAGCCATCCGCCAGGTAGTGCCGGGCTCTGCCCGGCAACCACAGCCACCCCCAGTAGTGCCGGGCTCTGCCCGGCAACCGCATGCATCCGCCCGGCAACCAAAGCCATCCGCGCATCCCCGGGACACGGCATCCATCACCCGGAACAGGTACCCTATGCCGCCATCAGCCAATCGATTCCCACCATGACCGACGCCACCGTCGCCGCACCGCAGTGGGCTGCGCGCCTGCGTGACATCGCCGATTTCCCCAAGCCCGGCATCCTGTTCAAGGACATCATGCCGCTGCTCGCCAACGGCGACGACTTCCGCGCGGCGATCGGCGCGATGTGCGCGCGCTGGCGCGACCAGGAGCTGGATGCCGTGGTCGGCATCGAGTCGCGCGGCTTCATCCTGGGGGCCGCCATGGCGCATGAGATGGGCATCGGCTTCGTGCCGGTGCGCAAGCCGGGCAAGCTGCCGGGCAGGGTGCTGCGCGAGGAATACACGCTGGAATACCGCAGCGACTGCATCGAGGTGCATGCCGATGCGCTGCCCGCCGGTGCGCGCGTGGCAGTCATCGACGACGTGCTGGCGACTGGCGGCACGCTGGTGGCGGCGCTTTCGCTGGTGCGCCGGCTGGGTGTCCAGGTGGTCGGCGCCGGCGTGCTGGTGGAGCTGGACGGCCTGGGTGGGCGGGCGCGCTGGGAAGCCGGCCTGCCACTGCACGCCGAGCTGGTTTACTGACCCAGGGGCACCCCGGTAGAGCCGACCCATGGTCGGCTGGACCAATGCGTACCGGGCCCCGGTTCAGCCGACCATGGGTCGGCTCTACCAAGCCGCGCAGGCGATCACATCGCGCGCACGCGGAAACGGCGGCCCTTGATCTTGCCCGCCTCCAGCTTTGCCACGGCCTTGCCGGCCTGATCACGGGCGATGGCCACGTACGAGCGCGTCGCGTAGATCGCGATCTTGCCGATATGCTTGCCGGCCAGTCCGGCATCGCCGGTCAGGGCGCCCAGTATGTCGCCGGGGCGCAGCTTGTCGGTCTTGCCGCCATCAATGCGCAGCGTGCGCATGCTGGCCTGCGGCAGCACGTCCGGACGGCTGGTCGCCAGCCGCGTCTTCTGCCAGTCCAGCGGAGCGCCGCGCTGCGTCTCCAGCGCCTCGGCACGCGTTTTCTCGCGGCCCGCCACCAGGCTGATCGCCAGGCCACTGGCACCGGCGCGACCGGTCCGGCCCACGCGGTGCTGATAGGTCTCGATATCGGTCGGCAGTTCGTAGTTGATCACCGCTGCCAGGTCTTCCACATCCAGCCCGCGCGCGGCAACGTCGCTGGCCACCAGCACGTTGCAGCTGCGGTTGGCGAAACGAACCAGCACCTCCTCGCGGTCGCGCTGTTCCATGTCGCCGTGCAGGGCGAGCGCGGAGAAGCCGAACTGCTGCAGCGAATGGGCCACTTCGTCGACATCCTTGCGGGTGTTGCAGAACACCACCGCCGATTCCGGCGTGTGCTTCAGCAGCAGGCCCGCCAGCGCCTTCTGGCGGTGCGCCGGCTCCACTTCGCAGAACACGTGACGGATGTCCGGCGTGTGGTCGGCACCTTCCACGGTGACTTCCAGCGCATCACGCAGCACGTCGTGACCTATGGCGCGGATGGCGTCCGGGAACGTGGCCGAGAACAGCAGCGTCTGCCGCTCCCTGTGGGTACGTCCGGCGATCTCGCGGATGGGTTCCTCGAAGCCCATGTCCAGCATGCGGTCGGCTTCGTCCAGCACCAGTGTGCGGACCTGGCCCAGGTTCAGTGCACGCTTGCGGGCCAGTTCCTGCACGCGGCCGGGCGTGCCGACCACCACGTGTGGATCATGCGCTTCCAGCGAAGCCAGCTGCGGCGCCAGCGGCACGCCGCCGGTCAGCACCAGCAGCTTCATGTTCGGGATGCCGGTGGCCAGCCGCCGGATCTGCTTGCCGACCTGGTCGGCCAGTTCGCGGGTCGGGCACAGCACCAGTGCCTGGACACGCTGCGTGGCCGGATCCAGCGCCTGCAGCAGGCCGAGTCCGAACGCAGCCGTCTTGCCGCTGCCGGTCGGTGCCTGCGCGATCACATCGCGGCGCGCCAGGATCGCCGGCAGGCTCTGCGCCTGCACGGCGGTGAGAGTGGTGTAGCCGAGGGCATCCAGACCGGGCTGCAGGGCCGGGTTCAACGGCAGGGTAGAGAAATCGTTCATGGCGCATTGTACCCGTGCCGCCCGCCATGCCGGCAGCGGCTGCCGGGAATGGACCTCCTGCTGGCCCGATGCAGAAGGGATGAGCGCAGGCGCCAGCGCCCACGTACAATGGACGGATGCCTCTGATTACCCTGCAGAACGTCGACTTCAGCGTCGGCGGCCCGTTGTTGCTGGAAAAAGCCGAACTGTCGATCGAACCGGGTGAACGCATCGCCCTGATCGGTCGCAATGGCGCCGGCAAATCCACCTTGCTCAAGCTGCTTTCCGGCGACCACAAGCCTGATGACGGCGAAGTCCGTGTGCAGCAGGGCGTCCGTGTGACGCGCCTGGAACAGGAAGTGCCGCACGGCGCGGCCGGCAGCGTCTTCGACGTGGTGGCCGATGGCCTGGGCGAACTGGGCCAATGGCTTGCCGAGTTCCATCATCTCAGCCATGCCGAGGAGTTCGACGGCGAAGCGCTGGGCAACGTGCAGGCGAAGATCGATGCCGCCAACGGCTGGGGCCTGGACCAGCGTGTCAGCGAGACCCTGACCAAGCTGGACCTGGACGGTGATGCCGAATTCGCGCGCCTGTCCGGCGGCATGAAGCGCCGCGTGCTGCTTGGCCGCGCACTGGTATCCAGCCCGGATCTGCTGCTGCTGGACGAACCGACCAACCACCTGGACATCGAGGCCATCGACTGGCTGGAAATGTTCCTGAAGAACTGGAACGGCAGCGTGGTGTTCGTCACCCATGACCGCCGCTTCCTGCGCGCGCTGGCCACCCGCATCGTCGAGATCGACCGCGGCCAGGTCACCAGCTGGCCGGGCGACTGGGCCAACTACGAGCGCCGCCGCGAAGAACGGCTCAACGCGCAGGCCCAGGAAAATGCCCGTTTCGACAAGCTGCTGGCGCAGGAAGAAGTATGGATCCGCCAGGGCATCAAGGCGCGCCGTACCCGCGACGAAGGCCGGGTGCGGCGGCTGAAGGCGATGCGCAGCGAGCGCTCGCAGCGTCGCGAGCTGGGCGGCAACGTGAAGATGGAAGCGGCACAGGCAGCGAACTCCGGCAAGAAGGTCATCGACGTCAAGGATGTCTCGTTCGCGTTCGGCGACCGCTGCATGGTGCGTGATTTCTCCACCACCATCCTGCGCGGCGACCGCATCGGTCTGATCGGCCCCAACGGCAGCGGCAAGACCACGCTGCTCAAGCTGCTGCTGGGTGAACTGGCGCCGGAGCGCGGCGAGGTACGCCCCGGCACCAATCTGCAGATCGCCTATTTCGACCAGTACCGCGCGGTGCTCCGCGAGGATTGGACCGCGATCGAGAATGTCGCCGAGGGCCGTGATTTCATCGAATTCAACGGCAAGCGCAAGCATGTGCATGCCTATCTGCAGGACTTCCTGTTCACGCCTGAGCGTGCGCGCGCGCCGATCACCCGCCTGTCCGGTGGCGAACGCAACCGCCTGCTGCTGGCCCGGTTGTTCGCGCAGCCGTCCAACCTGCTGGTGATGGACGAACCGACCAACGATCTGGACGTGGAAACGCTGGAACTGCTGGAAGAGCTGCTCGGTGACTACACCGGCACGCTGCTGCTGGTCAGCCATGACCGCGATTTCCTCGACAACGTGGTCACCTCCACGCTGGTGATGGAAGGCGACGGTGTGGTCGGCGATTACGTGGGCGGCTATTCGGACTGGCAACGACACGCCGCGCGGGTGGCTGCGGCTGGCGCGGCGCCGGTGGTGGCCACGGCCAGCAGGCCGGCCACTGCGCCTGCCGCGCCGGCGACGGCGGAACCTGCTGCGCCGAAGCGCAAGCTCAGCTACAAGGACGCGCGCGAGCTGGAACAGCTGCCGCTGAAGATCGAAGCACTGGAGAAGGACGTCGAAGGCCTGACCGCCGCGATGAACGACCCGGCGTTCTACCAGCGCAGCGCGGCGGAGATGGCCGCGCACAACCAGCAGCTGGCGAAGGTGCAGGCCGAGCTGGATGCCGCCTACGCGCGCTGGGAAGAACTGGACGGCTGAGCACGGCGTGATGTCCGGACCACGCCGGTAGAGCCGATCCATGGTCGGCTGGCCGCGCGTAGCGCGGCTCCCGTAATCGGTCATGACGCCGGAACGAAAAGCAGCCGATCATGGATCGGCTCTACCGCAGCAGGGCCGCTATTTGACCCCGTGCAGGTCCCGCAGCTGGGTCGTGCGCGACCCGAAATAGGCGGCCAGGTCGGCGATGTCCTGGTCACCCAGGTCGGTCGCCTGCGGCGTCATCAGGGCATGCTGGCGGTCACCGGAACGATACGCCTGCAGCGCGTGCGCCAGGTAGTCGCCGTACTGTCCGCCCAGCTTCGGATACGTCGGATCGATCGGGGAGTTGCCATCGGCGCCATGGCAGTCGATGCAGCTCTGCCCGGTGGCCTTGCCCTTCACCTGCGCGCGCGCTTCACCGGCGGGAATGCGCCCGGTCGGCAGGCCGGCCGATGAAGACGGCGCGGGCAGGTCGCCGCTGGCCTGACCCGGCTGGTCCGGCGACTGCGTGCTGCTGTCTTCGTGCGAGGGTGAACAGGCCGCCAGCAGCATGGCAAGCGACAAGGCGATGGCGTGGCGCGTGTACGACGCGGGCTTCGACATGTGGACGTGCCTTACTTGATGGTGGACAGGTAAACAGCGAGATCGGCGATCTCCTGTTCGCTGAAACTCATCGACTGCGCCTGCATCGTCGGATGCCGACGCTTGCCCTGGCGGTACTCGGTGAGCGCCTGCAGCAGGTACTGCTCGCTCTGCCCGCCGATCTTCGGCACGCGGTAGCTGGGATAGGCATTCTTGTAGCCGGTGATGCCATGGCACCCCTGGCAGGTGTAGGCAAGCACCCGGCCGTTGTCGAAATTGCCGGTCAGCGCGGCGGCAGGCGCGGGCTCCTGCGGTGCCGGCAGCGGCGTGCCGGGCGTTGGCGCAGGCGCGGCCGAAGCAGCGGGAGCGGGGGCGGTGGTAGCGGCCCGTACGGCGGCCCCGAAGGGCAGGAGGACGGCCAGAGCGAGACAAGCGGCGAGCGGCTGCGGGCGCATGATGTCGTTTCCGGGATTCGGGTCTGGTCGTTCCGGCGTGGGGTACGGAACGGTCCGAGTATAGCCGCAGGTTTCATCTCCCTGAAATGGGGGCGCGCCGACCAGCGGCGTGAAGTCACCGTGACCTTTGGGATATGGTGTGCCCGTGAGGTGGTGCATTACTTTGCTACCACACCTGTCCACGCATCCCCAGGGACCCGACGATGTCACGCCATGCCTCCACGCCCGCCGGCCGCAGCGGAATCTGCGCCGCCGCGCTGCTCATCTCCCTCTCATTGCCACTGCTGCTGGGCGGCTGCGGCGCCGGTTCCGGCAACGAGGCCAAGGCCGCGGAAACCAGCGGCAAGGCCGGCAAGGACGGAGAGAAGAAGCCCGATGCCGTACCTGTCGAAGTGGCGGTGGCCAGCCACAAGGGCGTGGCCGCCAGCTACACCGGCACCGCTGCGCTGGAACCACGTGCCGAATCGCAGGTGGTGGCCAAGACCTCCGGCGTCGCCCTGGCGGTGCTGGTGGAAGAAGGCCAGCAGGTACGTGCGGGCCAGCCGCTGGTACGGCTGGATCCCGATCGCGCGCGGCTGAATGTCGCGCAGAGCGAAGCGGTGCTGCGCAAGCTGGAAAACAACTACCAGCGTGCCAGCAAGCTGGTCGGCCAGCAGATGGTCAGCGCCGCCGATGTCGACCAGCTGCGCTACGACGTGGAAAACGCGCGCGCGCAGCATCGCCTGGCGACACTGGAACTGTCCTATACCACGGTGGTCGCGCCGATCTCCGGCGTGATCGCATCGCGTTCGATCAAGACCGGCAACTTCGTGCAGATCAACACGCCGATCTTCCGCATCGTCGACAATTCGCGCCTGGAAGCCACGCTCAACGTGCCCGAGCGCGAGCTGGCCACGCTGCGCGCCGGCCAGCCGGTCACCCTGATGGCCGATGCGCTGCCCGGCAAGCGCTTCACCGGCACGGTCGATCGCATCGCTCCGGTGGTGGATTCCGGCAGCGGCACCTTCCGCGTGGTGAGCACGTTCGATGGCGGCGCGCAATCGCTGCAGCCAGGCATGTTCGGGCGTATCCGCATCGATTACGACCAGCGCGCCGACGCGCTGGTGGTACCGCGGCTGGCGCTGCTGGATGATGGCGAACCGGCCGTGTTCCGCGTCCGCGAAGGCAAGGTGGCGCGCGTTCCGGTGACGCTGGGTTATGCCGAAGGCGCCTGGGTGGAGATCCGTGACGGCCTGGTCGCAGGCGACCAGGTGGTCACCGCTGGCAAGGTGGCGCTGCGCGACGGCACGGCCGTGCAGGTGATCACCCCGGCCGACGCGAAGACCGTCGCGAAGGCCGCGCCGGCCACCAAGGCCGGGAGCGCGCAATGACCTCGGCCGGCAACGATCACGGCAACGATCCCCACAGCGGTGCCGCGCCCGGAGGCGGTGGTGGCGGTCTGGTGGAATTCGCCACCCGCCGCCGCGTCACCATCGCCATGTGCACGGTCACCCTGATCCTGTTCGGGTTGATCGCGCTGGGCAGCCTGAAGGTGAACCTGCTGCCGGACCTGAGCTATCCCACGCTGACCGTGCGCACCGAATACACCGGTGCGGCGCCGTCGGAGATCGAAACGCTGGTCACCGAACCGGTTGAAGAAGCCGTCGGCGTGGTCAAGAGCCTGCGCAAGCTGAAATCGATATCGCGCACCGGGCAGAGCGATGTGGTGCTGGAGTTCGCCTGGGGCACCAACATGGACCAGGCCAGCCTGGAAGTGCGCGACAAGATGGAAGCGCTGAACCTGCCGCTGGAAGCCAAGGCGCCGGTGCTGCTGCGCTTCAATCCATCTACTGAACCGATCATGCGGCTGGTGATCTCCAGCAAGGACGCGCCGTCCTCGGATGCGGACGCGGTCCGCGAGCTCACCGGCCTGCGCCGCTATGCCGACGAGGACCTCAAGAAGAAGCTTGAACCGGTCACCGGCGTGGCAGCGGTGAAGGTGGGCGGTGGCCTGGAGGATGAGATCCAGGTGGACATCGACCAGCAGAAGCTGGCCCAGCTCAACCTGCCCATCGATACCGTCATCCAGCGGCTCAAGGAAGAGAACATCAACATCTCCGGTGGACGCCTGGAAGAAGGCTCGCAACGCTTCCTGGTGCGCACCGTCAACCAGTTCGTCGACCTGGACGAGATCCGCAACCTGCTGATCACCGCGCAGGCATCCAACGGCAGCGCCGCCGATTCGGCGATGGCGCAGATGTTCGCGATCGCTGCCGCCACCGGTTCGGATGCGGCCATCGCGGCGGCATCCGCGGCGCAGAGTGCGTCCGGCGGCGGTGGTTCCAGCGTGATCGCCAACGGGGTGCCGGTACGTCTGAAGGACGTGGCCAGCGTGCGCCAGGGCTACAAGGAACGCGAAGCCATCATCCGCCTCGGTGGCAAGGAGGCGGTGGAACTGGCGATCTACAAGGAAGGCGATGCGAACACCGTTGCCACCGCCGAAGCACTGCGCGCGCGGCTGGAGCAGATCAAGGCCACGTTCCCCGCCGATGCCGAACTGACAACCATCGAGGACCAGTCGCGCTTCATCGAGCATGCCATCAGCGACGTCAAGAAGGACGCCGTGATTGGCGGCGTGCTGGCCATCCTGATCATCTTCCTGTTCCTGCGCGACGGCTGGAGCACCTTCGTGATCAGTCTGTCGCTGCCGGTGTCGATCATCGCCACGTTCTTCTTCATGGGCCAGTTGGGCCTGAGCCTGAACGTGATGTCGCTGGGTGGCCTGGCACTGGCCACCGGCCTGGTGGTGGACGATTCCATCGTCGTGCTGGAAAGCATCGCCAAGGCGCGCGAACGTGGCCTGGGCGTGCTGCAGGCGGCGATCGCCGGGACCCGCGAAGTCAGCATGGCCGTGGTCGCGTCCACACTGACCACCATCGCGGTGTTCCTGCCGCTGGTGTTCGTCGATGGCATCGCCGGACAGCTGTTCCGCGACCAGGCACTGACCGTGGCGATCGCCATCGCCATTTCGCTGCTGGTGTCGATGACGCTGATCCCGATGCTCAGCTCGCTGAAGGGCCGGCCGCCGCTGGCCTTTCCCGAAGAACCGGCCAGCTCGCCGTGGCAGCCGGAACACCGCTGGCTGAAGCCGGTAGCCGTTAGTCGCCGTGGCCTCGTCGCCGGCATGCGCTGGGGCTTCTTCGGCCTGGCCTGGCTGGTGGTGCGCGCCTGGCGCGGTGTGGTGGCGGTGGTCGGCCCGGTGATGCGCAAGGCCAGCGACATGGCGATGAAGCCCTACGCCGGAGCCGAACGCGGCTACCTGCGCCTGCTGCCCAGCGCGCTTGCCCATCCCGGCAAGGTGCTGGCCGCCGCCGCGCTCGCCTTCGTGGCGACCATGGCGATCGTGCCGATGCTGGGCGCCGACCTGATCCCGCAGCTCGCCCAGGATCGCTTCGAAATGACGGTGAAGCTGCCCGCCGGCACGCCGCTCAAGCAGACCGATGCGCTGGTGCGCGAACTGCAGCTGGAACACGGCGACCCGAAGGCCGCCAGTGGGGAAGGCATCCAGTCGTTGTACGGCGTCAGCGGCAGCGGCACGCGGCTGGATGCCAGCCCCACCGAAAGCGGTGAAAACATCGGCAATCTGACCGTGGTGATGGCCGGTGGCGGCGATGCGCGGACCGAAGCGGCCATCACCGAGCGGCTGCGCGGCACCATGGCATCGCATGCCGGCGTGCAGGTCGATTTCGCGCGGCCGGCGTTGTTCAGCTTCTCCACGCCGCTGGAAATCGAGCTGCGCGGCCAGGACATGGCGTCGCTGGAACAGGCCGGCCAGCGCCTGGCAGCGATGCTGCGTGGCAATCCGCACTATGCCGACGTCAAATCCACGGTGGAGGAAGGTTTCCCGGAAGTGCAGATCCGCTTCGACCAGGAACGCGCCGGTGCGCTGGGACTGACCACCCGGCAGATCGCCGACGTGGTGGTGAAGAAGGTGCGCGGTGATGTTGCCACCCGCTACAGCTTCCGCGATCGCAAGATCGATGTGCTGGTTCGGGCCCAGGAAGGCGACCGGGCCAGCGTGGACAGCATCCGCCGGCTGATCGTCAATCCGGGCAGCGCGCGGCCGGTGACGCTGGATGCGGTCGCCGACGTGGTCGCCACCACCGGCCCGAGCGAGATCCATCGTGCCGACCAGACGCGGGTGGCGGTGGTATCGGCCAACCTGCGCGATATCGATCTCGGCGCGGCCATGCGCGAAGTGCAGGCCATGGTGGCCGAACAGCCGCTGGGCGCGGCGGTGGGCATGCACATCGGTGGGCAGGGTGAGGAACTGGCCGAGTCGGCACGTTCGTTGATCTTCGCGTTCGGCCTGGCCATCTTCCTGGTCTACCTGGTGATGGCCTCGCAGTTCGAATCACTGCTGCATCCGTTCGTCATCCTGTTCACCATTCCGCTGGCGCTGGTGGGCGCGGTGCTGGCGCTGCTGCTGAGCGGCAAGCCCATTTCGGTGGTGGTGTTCATCGGCCTCATCCTGCTGGTCGGGCTGGTCACCAAGAACGCGATCATCCTGATCGACAAGGTCAACCAGCTGCGCGAGGCCGGCGTGGCCAAGCACGAAGCCCTGGTGGAAGGTGCGCGTTCACGCCTGCGGCCGATCATCATGACCACCCTGTGCACGCTGTTCGGCTTCCTGCCGCTTGCCGTGGCGATGGGCGAGGGTGCGGAAGTGCGTGCACCGATGGCGATCACTGTGATCGGCGGCCTGCTGGTGTCCACCCTGCTGACCCTGCTGGTGATTCCGGTGGTGTACGACCTGATGGACCGTAAGGGCGATGCCTACTATCGGCAGCGCGGCCGCACGCTGCATGCCGGCACCGAGGATGGCATGGCTGCCGGCCACCCGGCGGAGGAACCGGCATGAGCATCGCCGAGTTCTCCATCCGCCGGCCGGTCACTACCATCATGTGCTTCATCTCGCTGGTGGTGGTGGGGCTGATCGCCTCGTTCCGGCTGCCACTGGAAGCGTTGCCGGACATCACCGCACCGTTCCTGTTCGTGCAGATTCCGTACACCGGGTCCACGCCCGAAGAGGTCGAGCGCACCATCATCCGCCCGGTGGAAGAAAGCCTGGCGACGATGACCGGCATCAAGCGCATGCGTTCTTCGGCCACATCGGAAAGCGCCGGCATCTTCATCGAATTCAGCGACTGGGACCGCGACATCGCCATCGCCGCGTCCGATGCGCGCGAGCGTATCGATGCCATCCGCAGCGACCTGCCCGACGACCTGCAGCGCTACAACGTGTTCAAGTGGTCCAGCAGTGACGAGCCGGTATTGAAGGTACGCCTGGCCAGCAGTGCCGACCTGACCGGCGCCTACGACATGCTCGACCGTGAGTTCAAACGGCGCATCGAGCGTATCCCCGGAGTGGCGCGCGTGGAGATTTCCGGCGCGCCACCGAACGAGGTGGAGATCGCCATCGATCCCAACCGGCTCAATGCCCATGGACTGAGCATCAACGAGCTCAGCGAGCGGCTGCGCACCCTGAATTTCTCGCTGTCGGCTGGTCAGATCGACGACCATGGCCAGCGCGTGCGCATCCAGCCGGTGGGCGAGATCACCGACCTGCAGGAACTGCGCGACCTGGTGATCAACGCCAAGGGCCTGCGCCTGGGCGATATCGCCGACGTGCGGTTGAAGCCCACGCGCATGAACTATGGGCGCCGCCTGGATGGCAATCCGGCCATCGGCCTGGACGTGTTCAAGGAACGCAGCGCCAACCTGGTGGACGTATCGCGGGCGGCACTGGCCGAAGTCGAGGCGATCCGCGCACAGCCGAACATGCGCGATGTGCAGGTCAAGGTGATCGACAACCAGGGCAAGGCGGTGACGTCCTCGCTGCTGGAACTGGCCGAAGCCGGCGGCGTGGGCCTGATCCTGTCGGTGACCGTGCTGTTCTTCTTCCTGCGTCACTGGCCGTCCACCCTGATGGTGACCCTGGCCATTCCGATCTGTTTCGTCATCACCCTCGGCTTCATGTACTTCGCCGGGGTGACGCTGAACATCCTGACCATGATGGGCCTGCTGCTGGCGGTGGGCATGCTGGTGGACAACGCCGTGGTGGTGGTGGAAAGCATCTACCAGGAGCGCGAACGGATGCCGGACCAGCCACGGCTGGCGTCGATCATCGGCACCCGCAACGTGGCCATCGCACTCAGTGCCGGCACGCTGTGCCACTGCATCGTGTTCGTGCCGAACCTGTTCGGCGAAACCAACAACATCAGCATCTTCATGGCGCAGATCGCCATCACCATCTCGGTGTCACTGCTGGCGTCCTGGCTGGTGGCGGTCAGCCTGATCCCGATGCTTTCCGCACGCATGCAGACGCCGAAGCTGGTGCATTCGCAGACCGGCGCCATCGCGCGGCTGCAGCGACGCTATGCCACGCTGCTGGACTGGTCGCTGCGCCACCGTGGCTGGAGCCTGCTGGGCATCCTGCTGGTTGTCCTGGCCAGCCTGGTGCCGATGAAACTCACGAAGATCGACATGTTCGGCGGCGAGGGTGGCCAGGACATCTACATCGGCTACATGTGGAAAGGCGCCTATACCTACCGGCAGATGTCCGAGGAAATACAGCGGGTGGAGACATGGCTGGATGCCAATCGCGAACGGCTGCACATCAACCAGGTGTATTCCTGGTACAGCGAGGAGGAGGGCAGCTCCACCACCGTCACCCTGGACGCGGCGCATGCCAAGGGCATCAAGTCCATCCAGGAGGAACTGCGCAAGGGTCTGCCGAAATCGGCGCGTGCCGATTATTTTGTCGGCAACCAGGGCGGCGATTCGGGCGGCAACCAGGGCGTGCAGGTGCAGTTGGTGGGCGATTCCAGCACGATGCTGCAGGAAATCGGCCAGGAAGTACTGCCGCTGCTGGCGCAGCGCAAGGAACTGCGCGACGTGCGCATCGACAACGGCGAGAAGGGCAGTGAGCTGGCGATCAGGGTGGATCGCGAGCGTGCCGCGGCGTTCGGTTTCAATGCCGAGCAGGTGGCCAGCTTCGTCGGCCTGGCGTTGCGCGGGGCGCCCCTGCGCGAGTTCCGTCGCGGCGACAATGAAGTGCCGGTGTGGGTGCGTTTTGCAGGCGCCGAACAGAGCACGCCGGAAGACCTGGATGGCTTCAGCGTGCGCACCGGCGATGGTCGCACCGTACCGCTGCTGAGCCTGGTGTCGGTGGAAATGAAATCCTCGGCCACGCAGATCGGCCGTACCAACCGCCAGACCACGTTGACCATCAAGGCCGGCCTGGCCGAGAAGGTCACTGCACCGGAGGCCCGCAAGGCGATGGAAGCCGTGCTCAAGCCGATGAACTTCCCGGCCGGCTACAGCTTCACCTTCGATGGTGGCGATTACGGGGATGACGGCGAAGCGATGCAGCAGATGATGTTCAACCTGCTGATCGCGCTGCTGATGATCTACGTGGTGATGGCTGCGGTATTCGAGTCGCTGTTGTTCCCCGCGGCGATCATGAGCGGCGTGGTGTTCTCGATCTTCGGCGTGTTCTGGCTGTTCTGGATCACCGGCACCTCGTTCGGGATCATGTCCTTCATCGGCATCCTGGTGTTGATGGGCGTGGTGGTGAACAACGGCATCGTGATGATCGAGCACATCAACAACCTGCGCCGCCGTGGCATGCCGCGTACGCAGGCGTTGGTGGAGGGTTCGCGCGAACGCCTGCGGCCGATCATGATGACGATGGGCACGGCGATCCTGGCCATGGTGCCGATCTCGTTGACGGACACGCAGATGTTCGGCGACGGCCCGCCGTACTTCCCGATGGCCCGTGCCATCGCCGGTGGCCTGGCGTTCTCCACGGTGGTCAGCCTGCTGTTCCTGCCGACCATCTATGCCGTGCTGGATGATGCCCGCAACGCCGTCAGTCACCTGATCGGCAAGGCCCGCGGGCGCGGCGTGGAAACGCCGGTGACACCCCTCCAGGAGCGGTAGAGCCGACCCATGGTCGGCTGAACACCAAGGAAGGAACAGCCCGGCAGAGATCCGGTAGAGCCGACCCATGGTCGGCTGGGCAGGGGGCAGTGACGACCAGCGGTCGTCACCCACCAGGAAAAGGAGCATCGCGGTGGTGATACGGGAGAGCCGACCCATGGTCGGCTGGGCAGGGGCAGTGACGAACAACGGTCGTCACCCACCAGCCTCAGCATCAGCTTGGCGGAGATCCGGTAGAGCCGACCCATGGTCGGCTGGACAGGAGGGCAGTGACGACCAGCGGTCGTCACCCACCAGCAACAGGAGCAGCCCGACGTCGTGAACCGCAC
>JAEZCF010000101.1 GCA_023430045.1 Pseudomonadota bacterium
CTTCCGG
The DNA here is from genome assembly GCA_023430045.1 of Pseudomonadota bacterium. Lineage (GTDB taxonomy): Bacteria > Pseudomonadota > Gammaproteobacteria > Xanthomonadales > Xanthomonadaceae > Stenotrophomonas. The sequence continues at coordinate 8 of JAEZCF010000101.1, forward strand.
TAGTGCGCAGCGCATCCACGTCGCCGGAGCCGACATCGGCGCTGAGCGAGCGTGCGCCTTCGACGCGCGCATCGCCGGAACCGACCTTGAGCTGCACCATCACGTTGTCCGGCACGCTGCCACGCATGTCCAGCCATGCGTAGTTCTGGCCGGTCACCCAGCTGTTCCTGCCCTCGCGGCGCAGGCTGACCACCAGCTTGTCGCCCTCGCGGCGCTGGGTGACGGTCAGCTCGGGCAGCCACTCGGCCTTGGAAGCACAGGCGCGGCCGGACAGGCTGGGCGTGCCGCTGCCTGCCTGCAGGTGCAGGTCATGCTGGTTGACTTCGAACACCACCGTTTTCGCGCCGGCCAACTGCAGCTGCAGGTCGCGGTTCGCGGTGAACTGGCAGGGCGCATCGCTGGCGGCCGCAGCCAGCGGCAGCAGCAACAGGGACGTGCAGGCAAGCAGGGTACGCATGATGTCGGGCTCCTTTGCGGTCAGATTTCGCCAGCGCGGCGGCGCAGGCGGATGGCGATGATGATGAAGACGACACCAGCGGCGGCGCCGATCCACAGCTCCGGCATCGCCAGCGCGCTCAGCTGGCTGGAGGGCGAGAGCAGCGTGGCGAGGCTCTGCATGTCCTCGTTACCGCTTGACGGCTGGGCCCGGTAGAGCAGGTCGGTGCCCGGGAAGCCACCCACCAGGAGGCGGCCGACCACGTGCTGCCAGAACCAGCCGGCACTGCTGTCGAACAGCTGCATCACGTTGGTGGTGGAGACCACCACCCCTGCGAAGACCGGCAGCATCACCGCCCACAGGAAGGGTTTGGTCTTCGCCCAGGCCGAGCACAGCAGCAGCCAGCCGGCGGTCGGCAGTGCCCACAGCGCATAGACCGGTATCCATGCCAGGTGTCCGGCGGCGAGCGTCAGTGGATGGCTGGGGGCCCAGATCAGGGCCAGCGGGCTGCCGCCGTGGGCAAGCACGACGATGCTCAGCATCACCATGAAGCACAGCATGGTCAGCAGCGAAGCCACCACCGCGATCAGTGGGGCCACCAGCAGCGCGCTGAGTGCCTTGGACAGCACGGTCTGGGTGTCCGACAGCGGCAGCGATTTCCAGAACAGGATGCTGCGGTCGCGGCGATCGTCATACAGCGCGCCCAGGCAGTAGAAGAACACCACGAAGCCGAGCACGATGAACGGCCAGGTGGAACTCAGCGTCACGGTCAGGTCCATGGCCTGGCTGAGCTGGAGCCGGTCGGCGTCGCCCAGGTTGCCGGTGAGCAGGGCCAGGTCCAGGCCGTTGACGTTGATGCCGTCCACGTGCAGGTTGCCGCCTTCGGCGGCGCGGCGCAGGGCGAACAGCCCCAGCACGATGCCCAGCGTGCTCATCACCAGCGACACCGCGCCGGCGATGAAAGGTGCATACAGGAAGCCGCCACGGTTTTCCCAGTATTCGCGCTTGAGCAGCCAGCGCAGCGTGCCGGTCTTGCTGACGGGATGGTTCACGGCGTTCATGCGTAGGTTCCCTTCATGATGGCGACGAACAGATCGGCCAGGCCGGGGCTGCGGATTTCCCCGAGGCTGGCGAGCTGGGCGCGCGGGACGTTGTCGTACAGCAGCACGGATTTGCCGAACGGCAGCGCGCGTTCGTCGATCGGCTGCAGGGCGCGGGCATTGCCGACCTGGTCGGCGTTGACCAGTACTTCGGTATAGCGCTCGCCCACTTCGTCCATTTCCGCGCTCAGCACCACCTTGCCGTCGCGGATGAACATCACATCGGTGAGGATGTGTTCGATCTCCTCCACCTGGTGGGTGGTGACGATGATGGTCTTCTGCTCGTCGAAATAGTCCTCCAGCAGGCGCTGGTAGAACTCCTTGCGGTACAGGATGTCCAGGCCGAGGGTGGGCTCATCGAGCACCAGCACGCGCGCGTCGATGGCCATCACCAGCGCCAGGTGCAACTGCACGATCATGCCCTTGGACAGTTCGCGCACGCGTTGTTTCGGTTGCAGGCGGGTGGAGGACAGGAACCGCTCGCAGCGTGCACGGTCGAAGCGGGGGTGCACGCCGGCCACGAAATCGATGACCTCGCGCACCTTCATCCAGCGCGGCAGAACGGCCACGTCGGCGATGAAGCAGATGTCGTTCATCAGCTCGTCGCGGTGGCTGCGCGGGTCCTTGCCCAGCACGCTCAGCTCGCCTTCCACCGATGTCAGGCCCAATACCGCCTTCAGCGCGGTGGTCTTGCCGGCGCCGTTCGGGCCGATCAGCCCGACGATGCGGCCGGCCGGGATGCTGAAGCTGGTGTTGTCCAGCGCGACGGTGCGCTTGTAGGCCTTGCGCAGGCCGCGCGCGGTGATCACATCCTGGCTTGTCACGGCATTCATGGGTTCTTCCCCTGGGTCAGCAGTTCGTTCACGTCCAGGCCCAGGCGCTGGATGCGCTCGAGCACGGCCGGCCATTCTTCGTTGAGAAAGCGGTCGCGCTCGCTGCTGCGCAGCTGGCTGGCCGCTTCCTCGGTCATGAACATGCCCAGCCCGCGGCGCTTTTCCACCAGGCCTTCATCGGCCAGTTCCTGGTAGGCGCGCGACACGGTGATGGGGTTGAGCTGGTAATCGGCCGCCACCTGGCGTACCGAGGGCAGGGCGTCGCCCGGCTTGATGATTCCGTCGAGCATCATGGCGATCACGCGCTCCTTCAACTGACGGTAGATGGGAGCACCATCGCTCCACTGGATATCGCTCATGGTCAGCTCCGGGAATTCAGCGACTGTGCGAATGAAAAATACGGCATGGACAGGGAGCTGTTCAGCCGCCGCGGGGGGGAGGGTGCCGGGGACGCATCCCCGGCATCCGGCACGGCTGCATCCTGCAGGCCTTCGAGCAGGTGGACGGTCTCCGGGGTGCCGGAGGGGCGGCCCATTGCTCCACACAGCCACAGGGACAGGATGAGCAGGCCGGCCGCGCTGGCGATCCTTCCGGCATTGCGGTGTCGCATCATGTTCTTCATGGGCCCGCCCTGTCTCAGGTGACTGGTGTTGTAGTCAACTATAACACCTGATGTGGCGAGTGCAACAGGAGCGGATACAGCGAGCTGACTTCATTCAGGAAGCCACGCTGCTGGCCGCTCCTGGCGACCTGAAACGCACGCCGCACAGGCCATGCGGCTCCAGCGGCCGCATGCGGCGATGTTATAGTCCGGCGCGAAACAGGCCCGCTGCCCTGTCCCCCCATTATCAGGATGCCCGTCATGTCCGCCCTCTTTTCCCCGATGCATCCGTGCCGGACGCGTTCTTCATCGGCACCTGGTCCGCGGGCCCTTCGTCGTGGGCTGGCCGCTCTTCTCGCCGTGGCCTGCCTTGCGGTGACGGCACCGGCGTTTTCGGCTGACGACCTGCTGGATGTGTCCTATCGCCCGCTGGCCGGGAAGGAGGCCGTCAACCTGAAGCAGCGCTATCACGGCCGCGTGCTGCTGGTGGTCAACACGGCCAGCAAGTGCGGTTTCACGCCACAGTACGAAGGGCTGGAGGCGCTGCAGAAACAGTATTCCGGCCGTGGCTTGAGCGTGCTCGGCTTTCCCTCCAACGATTTCAAGGGGCAGGAGCCGGGCGATGAGGCGCAGATCCAGGAGTTCTGCACGCTGACCTATGGCGTGAAGTTCCCGATGTTCGAAAAGGTGCATGTCGTCGGCGACCAGGCGACGCCGTTGTACCAGCGCCTGACCGCCGCCAGCGGCGTCGCGCCCGGCTGGAATTTCCACAAGTATCTGGTGGGCCGCGATGGCCGGCTGGTGGCGCAGTTCCCCAGCAAGGTCGCGCCGGACGACAAGGAACTGGTCGCCGCCATCGAACGTGCGCTGGCAGCGCCGGCGGTCCACTGATCTCCGCCGCATGCCTCGACATCCGGGGCATGCGTGCGACAATGAACGTTTTCGCGCCGACGTCGGCGTCTTTTCACTTCCAGGAATGCAACACATGAAGATGGGAATGCGTGGCGCTGCGGCGTCGGTTCTGATTCTGGCGATGGGCACCACCGGTGTGGCGCTGTCGCAGCAACCGGCCGCTGCCCCGGCAGCCGCCAAGGAGACCAGCAGTTTGAATTCCAAGCAGAAGCTCAGCTACGCCATCGGCGCCGACGTCGCCCGTTCGCTCGAAGCGATCAAGGAGCACATCGACCTGGCCGCAATGCGCGATGCCGTGCAGGCGATCTTCGACGGCAAGCAGCCGCTGATCACCCAGGCCGATGCGCAGAAGACCGACACCGCGCTGCGCCAGGTGATGATGGTCGCCAGTGGCCAGCAGGTGCCGGGCATGGCACCGGGTTCGGCTCCGCCGAAGGTGGACAACCGCCAGGTCGGCCTGATGCTGGGCAGCTACATGGTAGGCCCGTCGCTGGCACAGCTGAAGGACGACATCGAGCTCGGCCCGCTGTTCGAGTCGGTCAAGACGAGCTTCGATGGCGGCCAGCCGAAGATCAGCCAGGAAGAAGGCGCAGCCACCCTGCAGGCGTTCATGGCCACCAAGCAGGCTGAAATGCAGGCCAAGGCCGCGCAGCTGGGCCAGACCAACCGTTCCGAAGGCAACGCGTTCCTGGCGAAGAACAAGACCGTGCCGGGCGTCGTCACCACCGCATCGGGCCTGCAGTACCAGGTCATCCGCCCGGGCAGCGGCGAGCGTCCGCTGCCGACCAGCAAGGTCAAGGTGAACTACGAAGGCAAGCTGCTGGACGGCACCGTGTTCGACAGCAGCTACCAGCGGGGCCAGCCGGTTGAATTCGGCCTGGACCAGGTGATCAAGGGCTGGACCGAAGGCGTGGCGCTGATGCCGGTGGGTTCGAAGTACCGTTTCTGGATCCCCGGTGAGCTGGCCTATGGCGAGACCGGCACCCAGGGCGGCCCGATCGGCCCGAACGCCACCCTGACCTTCGATGTCGAACTGCTGGGCGTGCAGCCGTAAGGCGCACGCAGGAGCCAAGCCAATGCGCGTTGCGACCCTCGCGAACGGCCACCTCGGGCTGGCCACCGGCATCGGCCTTGCCGGGGCCGCCGGATCGGCGTGCCGCGGCATCAGTCGGGGGCGTTCCCTGCATGTCTGAGATGCCAAGCGAACGCGAACAGGCGCTCGAAGCGCGCCTGATCGAGCTGGAAATGCGTGTTTCCTTCCAGGAGCAGGCATTGGCCGAACTGAGCGAGGCGCTGGCCGATGCGCGCATGGAGGGCACCCGCAACGAGGGCTTGATGCGGGTGCTGCTGGAGGACCTGGGCAAGGTCCGCAACGCGCTGTATTCCTCTGATCCGGTGGACGAGCCGCCACCGCCGCACTACTGACTTTTCCCTATGAGCGATACCCTCCGCGACCAGCTGATGGGGCTGGGCTTCAAGCCTGCCCCCAGGCCCGAACGCAGCAACGACAGAAAGCCGGACCGCAGGGCGGAGGCACGCCGTGACACGCGTCCGTCCGGCAAGCCGGGACCGGGTGCCCGGACGCCGGCCGCAAAGCCCGGCGAACCGCGTGCGGGCCAGGCCAGGCCGGGTAATCCCGGCCAGCGTCCGAACCGTCCGCAGGGGGCGCGCAAGCCACGCTCCCAGGAAGAGATCGACCTGGCCAAGGCCTATGCCATCCGCGCCCAGCGTGAGAAGGAAGAGCGCATCGAGGCCGAACGCCTGAAGCAGGAAGAAGCACGCCAGCGCCGTGAGGCGAAGGCGAAACTGGAAACGCTGCTGAAGGACCAGACCCTCAATGCCGAGGACGCCGACATCGCGCGGCATTTCCCCTACGGTGGCAAGATCAAGCGCATCTACGTCACCGCTGCGCAGCTGAAGGCGCTCAACGCGGGAGAACTGGGCGTGGTGCAGCTCGGCGGCCGTTACGTGCTGGTCACCGCCGCGCTGCTGGCGCAGGCCGAGGCGATCTTCGCTCCATCGGTCGCGCTGAAGGTGGACCCGGACGCGCCGGCCGAGGACGACCCGTATGCGGATCCGCAGTACCAGGTGCCCGACGACCTGGTGTGGTGATGGGCACGGCAGGTGTGGATCACCATCGATAAGGTGATTCACCCTTGTTCACGGTGGATGACGACCGTTGGTCGTCACAGCCGACCATGGGTCGGCTCTACCGGTCAGTCGGGGTCGTAATCCAGATTCGACGCGAGCCAGCGTTCGGCCTGGGCCCGGTCCACGCCCTTGCGGCGGGCGTAGTCGGCCACCTGCTCGCGGCTCACCCGGCCGACCACGAAGTACTGGCTCTGCGGGTGGCTGAAGTAGTAACCCGATACGGCTGCCGTGGGCAGCATGGCGAAGCTCTCGGTGAGCTGCATGCCGGCATGGGTTTCCGCGTCCAGCAGATCGAACAGGGTGCGCTTTTCGCTGTGCTCCGGGCAGGCCGGATAGCCAGGGGCAGGGCGGATGCCGCGATACTTCTCGTGGATCAGGGCCTCGTTGTCCAGCGTCTCGCCTGCGTCGTATCCCCAGAATTCCGTGCGCACGCGCTGGTGCAGGCGTTCGGCCAGTGCTTCGGCCAGGCGGTCGGCGAGCGCCTTCAGCAGGATGGCGTTGTAGTCGTCATGGGCGGCTTCGAAGCGCGCCACGTGGGCGTCGATACCGATGCCGGCGGTCACCGCGAAGGCGCCGATCCAGTCCTGCCGCCCGCTGTCGGCCGGGGCGATGAAATCGGCCAGACAGAAATCCGGACGTTCGGCCGGCTTGTCCACCTGCTGGCGCAGGAAGTGCAGCGTGGTGGTGCCGTTTGAATGCTCCACGCGCACGTCGTCGCCTACGCTGTTGGCTGGCCACAGGCCGAACACCGCCCTGGCCTGCAGCCATTTCTCCTCGACGATGCGCCTGAGCATGGCGCGTGCATCGCGGTACAGCTCGCTGGCCTGGCTGCCGACGATCTCGTCGCTGAGGATGGCCGGATATTTTCCCGCCAGTTCCCATGCCTGGAAGAACGGTGTCCAGTCGATGTAGTCGACCAGCTCGGCCAGGGATTGATCCTCGAACACATGCAGGCCCGGCTGCTTCGGCGCCGGTGGCGCGTAGCCGCTCCAGTCCTCCTGGAACTTCTGCCCGCGTGCATGCTCCAGCGATACCAGCCGCTTGGCGTCGCCACGGTTGCGGTGGCGCTGGCGGATGTCGGCATAGTCGGCTTCGTTGGCGGCCACGAAGGCATCACGCAGCTCGCGTGAGATCAGCGACTGCGCCACGCCGACCGCGCGCGAGGCATCCTTCACCCATACCGTGGGCGCGGTGTAGTGCGGATCGATCTTCAGCGCCGTATGCGCGCGCGATGTCGTCGCGCCGCCGATCATCAACGGCAGCGTGAAGCCCTGGCGCTGCATCTCGCGCGCCACGTGGCTCATCTCTTCAAGCGAGGGCGTGATCAGTCCGGACAGGCCGATGATGTCGGCATTCTCGGCGCGTGCCGCATCCAGGATCTTCTGCGCCGGCACCATCACGCCCAGGTCGACCACGTCGAAGTTGTTGCACGCCAGGACCACGCCGACGATGTTCTTGCCGATGTCGTGCACGTCGCCCTTCACCGTGGCCATGATGATCTTGCCGTTGCTGCGCGCGGTCTCGCCGCTGCGGGCCTTCTCGGCCTCGATGTAGGGCAGCAGGTAGGCCACGGCCTTCTTCATCACGCGTGCGGACTTCACCACCTGTGGCAGGAACATCTTGCCGGCACCGAACAGATCGCCGACCACGTTCATGCCGTCCATCAACGGGCCTTCGATCACGTCCAGAGGACGGCTCGAACGCGCGCGTGCTTCTTCGGTATCGGCTTCCACCCAGGCATCCAGGCCATGCACCAGCGCATGCGCCAGGCGCGCGTCGACCGGTTTCTCGCGCCATGCCAGGTCCTCCACGACAGCCGCGCCCTTCCTGCCCTTGTAGCGCTCGGCGATTTCCAGCAGCCGCTCGGTACCGTCGCGGCGTCGGTTGAGGACCACATCCTCCACGCGCTCGCGCAGTTCGGCGTCCAGGTCATCGTAGATCGGCATGGCGCCGGCGTTGACGATGCCCATGTCCATGCCGGCGGCGATGGCGTGGTACAGGAACACCGAATGGATCGCCTGGCGCACTGTTTCGTTGCCGCGGAAGGAAAACGAAACGTTGGATACACCGCCGGACACGTGGCAGTGTGGCAGCGTGCGCTTGATGATGCGGGTGGCTTCGATGAAGTCCACCGCATAGTTGTCATGTTCTTCGATGCCGGTGGCGACGGCGAAGATGTTCGGATCGAAGATGATGTCCTGTGGTGGGAAGCCGACCTCGTCCACCAGGATGCGGTAGGCGCGCGTGCAGATCTCCACCTTGCGCGCACAGGTATCGGCCTGGCCCTCCTCATCGAAGGCCATCACCACGGCGGCGGCGCCATAGCGCAGCACCTTGCGTGCATGTTCCACGAACACCGCCTGGCCTTCCTTGAGCGAGATGGAATTGACCACGCTCTTGCCCTGCAGGCACTTCAGGCCGGCTTCGATCACGCTCCACTTCGACGAATCCACCATCACCGGAATGCGCGCGATATCCGGTTCGGACATGATCAGGTTGAGGTAGCGCGTCATCGCCTTCTCGGAATCGATCAGGCCCTCATCCATGTTGACGTCCAGGATCTGCGCCCCGCTGGCGACCTGCTGGCGGGCGACGTCGACCGCCTCCTCGTAGCGTTCTTCCTTGATCAGCTTGCGGAACTGCGCGCTGCCGGTGACATTGGTGCGTTCGCCCACGTTGACGAACAGCAGGTCCGGGGTGATGACCAGCGGCTCCAGGCCGGACAGGCGGGTATGCGCGATGGCACTCATGCGGCCTGCTCCTGTGCACCCGGCAACCGGCGGGGCGGCACGCCGGCCACGGCCCCGGCGATGGCGCGGATGTGGTCGGGCGTGGAGCCGCAGCAGCCGCCGACCAGGTTCAACAGGCCATCCTCGGCGAAGCCACGCAGGGTGGCAGCCATCTCCGCGGGCGTTTCGTCGTACTCGCCGAAGGCATTGGGCAGGCCGGCATTGGGATGCGCGCTGACGTAACAGTCGGCGACCTGTGACAGCGTCTCCACGTGCGGACGCATGGCGTCGGCACCCAGCGCGCAGTTGAGACCGATGGAGAGTGGGCGTGCATGGGCCAGCGAAGCATGGAACGCTTCGGCGGTCTGCCCCGACAGCGTGCGCCCGGACGCATCGGTGATGGTGCCGGAAATCATTACCGGCAGCCGGGCACCACGCGCGTCGAAGGCTTCTTCCACCGCGAACAACGCGGCCTTGGCGTTGAGCGTGTCGAAGATGGTCTCCACCATGATCGTGTCCGCACCGCCGTCGATGAGGCCGTCCACGGCCTCGCGGTACGTGTCGCACAGTTCGTCGAAGCTGGTGTTGCGGAAACCCGGGTCGTTGACGTCCGGGCTGATCGACGCCGTGCGGCTGGTCGGCCCGAGCACGCCGATGACGAAGCGTGGCCTGCCGGGCACGGTCGCTTCGACGGCATCGCAGCAGGCGCGGGCGATGGCGGCGCCGGCCTTGTTCAGTTCATATACCAGGTGTTCGAGGTGGTAGTCGGCCTGGCTCACCGAGGTGGCGTTGAACGTATTGGTTTCCACCAGGTCCGCACCGGCCTGCAGGTAATCGGCATGGATGGCGGCGATGATGTCCGGGCGGGTCAGCAACAGCAGGTCGTTGTTGCCTTTCAGGTCGTGGCCCTGCGGTACGCCATGGTCGCAGCCGGGCCCATGTGCGTGCCCACCGGGTGCAGTGTCGAAGCCGCCGGCGAAGCGTTCGCCGCGGTAATCCGCCTCCTGCAGGCCGTGGCGCTGGATCATGGTGCCCATCGCGCCGTCGATGACCAGGATGCGCTCGCGCAGGGCGTCGAGCAGGGCGTGGGTACGTTCGGGATGCAGCCAGGGCAGGACGGACACGGCAACCTCAGGGCTTGCTGGCGATCAGAGAGATCACTTCGAAATGGGGTGGGCGCTTCTCACGGGTCACCGTTTCCAGGCTGGAGACCTGCAGGCCTGCCTTGTCGACGAACTTCCTCAGTTCCTTGTCACTGAAACCCAGGTTGACGTGGCCGTAGGCATCCACCGCCGCCTTGTGCTCGTGGCGTGCCAGGCTGCACAGCAGCAGCCGACCGCCGGGACGCAGCACGCGCGCGGCTTCGGTCACCGCCTGCGCCGGCTTGCTGGCGTAGGTGAGCGCGTGCATCAGCACCACCAGGTCGAAGCTGCGGTCCTTGAAGGGCAGGGCATGCATGTCGCCTTCGCGCACTTCCACGTTTGGCAGGCGGCGCAGGCGTTCGCTGGCGGCCGCGACCACGCGCGCGCTGGTGTCGATGCAGACGTAACGCCGTGCATGCGGGGCGACCAGTTCGGCCAGCACGCCGTCACCGGAGGCGATATCCAGCACGTCGCCGGTTTCCAGCAACGGCAGTGCCGTACGCGCCAGCGCCTCCCAGGTGCGGCCCGGGGAGTAGTGGCGCTCCATGTCGCCGGCTACGCTGTCGGCCCAGTTCTGGTCGGCGGCGCGGCTGGCCAGTACCGAGGCGACGCGTTCGGCGTCCTGGCGCAGCAGCGGGTCATCGCTGCCGGTGCTCAAGGCGTGCCACAATGCACGCTGTGCCGGGTCCAACTGGGCGTCGTCGAAGCGGTAATAGGCCGAAACGCCGGCACGGCGGTCGCGCACCAGGCCGGCTTCCTTCAGGCGCGCCAGGTGCGTCGATACCCGCGGTTGCGCCAGCCGGGTGATCGCCGACAATTCGGCGACGGTCAGTTCTTCCTGTTCCAGCAGCGCCAGCAGGCGCACCCGGGTGGCATCGGCGAACACCTTCAGGCGGGTCGACCAGTCCTCGAGATCCATAAATATCCACCTATCGCGATAGAGAGATATTTTCGCTCCCTACCGTGATCCGGTCAAGCCGCCGACACCTCCGATGCGTCCGGCCCATGGTGGGCTGTCCTGGCCGCGCGTCCATGCGTCACGCAGCCGATCATGGATCGGCTCTACCCCGGGGCCTCCCGCCACGGCCAGGCGCCGACACCAGCGGTAGAGCCGACCCGTGGTCGGCTGCCCTGGCCGCGCATCCATGTGCCACGCAGCCGATCATGGATCGGCTCTACCTCGGGGCATCCCGCCCCCGGCCAGGCGTCGCGCACCCAAGGGCATGCCGTCCCGGTCAGCCGCCGGGGCCGTCGCACTTCGGGGCATGCGGCCCCAGTCAGCCGCCGATGCCGCCACGCCAGTACAATCGCCCGACCATTTTCCCGGGAGGGGCGTTGTGGATTTCAGCTTTACCGAAGAGCAGTTGATGCTGCAGGACGTGGCGCGGCGCATCGCGCAGGAAAAGATCGCTCCCAGCGCGGAGCACCATGACCGCACCGGCGAGTTCCCGCTGGAGAACATCCGGCTGCTGGGCGAAAACGGCCTGATGGGCATCGAAGTGCCCACCGAATACGGTGGCGCGGGCATGGACCCGATCGCCTACGTGCTGGCGATGGTGGAGGTCGCCGCCGGCGATGCGGCACATTCGACCATCATGTCGGTCAACAATTCGCTGTTCTGCAACGGCATCCTGACCCACGGCACCGAAGCGCAGAAGCAGAAGTACGTACGTGCGATCGCCGAAGGCGAGGCCATCGGTGCGTTCGCGCTGACCGAGCCGCAGTCCGGCTCGGATGCCACAGCCATGCGCTGCCGGGCGGTGAAGCAGGCCGATGGCACGTTCGTCATCAACGGCAAGAAGAGCTGGATCACGTCCGGGCCGGTCGCCCGCTACATCGTGCTGTTCGCGATGAGCGAGCCGGACAAGGGCGCGCGCGGCATCACCGCGTTCCTGATCGACACCGAAAACCCGGGTTTCGGGCGCGGCAAGACCGAACCGAAGCTGGGCATCCGCGCGTCAGCCACCTGCGAGATCGAATTCAACGACTACGTGGCACAGGCCGACGACGTGCTGGGCCAGGAAGGCGAGGGCTTCAGGATCGCCATGGGCGTGCTGGACGCCGGCCGTATCGGCATCGCCTCGCAGGCCATCGGCATCGCCCGCGCGGCGTATGAAGCGACGCTGGAATACGTGAAGGACCGCAAGGCGTTCGGTGCGGCCATCGGTACCTTCCAGATGACCCAGGCCAAGATCGCCGACATGAAGTGCAAGCTGGATGCGGCACTGCTGCTGACCCTGCGCGCGGCGTGGGTGAAGGGTGAAGGCAAGCGTTTCAGCAATGAAGCGGCGATCGCCAAGCTGACGGCCTCCGAAGCGGCGATGTGGATCACCCACCAGGCGGTGCAGATCCATGGCGGCATGGGCTATTCGAAGGAAATGCCGCTGGAACGTTATTTCCGCGACGCCAAGATCACCGAGATCTACGAAGGCACTTCGGAGATCCAGCGCCTGGTGATCGCCCGCAACGAAACCGGGTTGCGTTGAGGCGTGCTCCCGTGCGGTAGAGCCGACCCATGGTCGGCTGGACCGCGCGGCGCGGGTCCCCGCCGACCCTGGGTCGGTGACAACAAGAAGGCCCCGGATTGCTCCGGGGCCTTTTGTTTTTTCGTGGTGACGACCAACGGTCGTCACCCACCAGACCGACCGGGAGCCGTCACCCACCGGACCCACCGGGAGC
>JAEZCF010000130.1 GCA_023430045.1 Pseudomonadota bacterium
CCCACCAAGGGCGAGTCGTCACCCACCAAGGGCGAGTCGTCACCCACCAAGGGCGAGCCGTCACCCACCAAGGGCGAGCCGTCACCCACCAGAGGCGAGGATCGTCATCCCCCAGGGGACCATCAACACCGGCAGCTTCAATCGCGCAGACGGCCATCCAGATGGTGTTCGATCATCCACAGGCCGGCCCAGAGCTTGGCGTCCAGTTGGTAGCCTTCGCTCATCTTGCGCACCAGCCACGCAGCCGCCTGCGTGCGCGGTATCTCGTGCACGGTGATGTCTTCGCTGTCGTCGCCACCACCGGCACCAACGCGACGCAGGCCGGTAGCCCGCACGAACGCGATCTTCTCGCTGCTGGCACCTGATGACGTCGGGCCGATCATCAGCACCTCGGCATGCTGGGCGGTCCAGCCCGTTTCTTCTTCCAGCTCACGCACGGCGGACACTTCAATTGACTCACCAGCGTCGATGTCGCCGACAAGCCCGGCAGGCATCTCGATGGTGCTGGCCTGCAAGGGCACGCGGAACTGCTCCACGAACAGGACGTTGTCGTCGGGAGTAACGGCGATGATGATCGCCGCCAGCCCACCGGCATGCGTGCGCTCGCTGTATTCCCAGGTGCCGCGCACCACCATGCGCTGGTATCTGCCTTCGAAGACGACACGCGGGGCTTCGTTGTTGCGCTGGCTCATGCGAACTCGCTGGAGGGAGTGGAAGGCGGTACGGGCATGTCGCTGGACAAGCCGGCGGCGGTAAACAGGCGGCGCCGGGTGAGGGGGCCGAAGCGCAGCGTGGCGCACAGGCCTTCCAGCAGTTCGCCATCGGCGCCGCCGCGCGGCATCCCGGGGGCGGTGCCATCCAGCGGCGCCTGGAGTGCGATGGTGGTCAGCTCGCGCCACAGCAGGGCATGTTCGTGCTGCTCGCGCAGCCGTACCGCCATCTGTGCGGCACCCCGAAGCCGCAGGAAGGGGACTTCGTCCAGGCGTTCGTAGAGCGCATCCAGGCTGCCGAAGTGCGCCAGCAGCACCGCAGCGGACTTGCAGCCCACGCCCGTGACCCCGGGAATGTTGTCCACCGCATCCCCGCACAGTGCCAGGTAATCGGCGACCTGGTGCGCATGCACGCCCAGGCGCGCCTTTACACCATGCATGTCCCAGCGCACGTTGCGCGCGAAATCCCACTGTTCGTCCTGTTCCAGCAGCAGCTGCGAAAGGTCCTTGTCGGCGGACACCAGCAACCCCCGGTGGCTTTCCCGGTGCGCGTGCAGCGCGCTGCCGATCAGGTCATCCGCTTCGTACTCATGATGGGCCAACACCGTCAGCCCAAGCGCGGCGCACAGGGCCTTGCAGTGCACGAACTGGCGGCGCAGCTCCGCCGGCGCGGGCTCGCGGTTGGCCTTGTAGGCCGGATACAGGCGGTGGCGGTAGCAGCTGTCCAGCGCTTCATCGAAGGCGATGGCGATATGCGCCGGCCGCTGCCGTTCCAGCAGTTCCAGCAGGAAACGCGCGAAGCCATGCACCGCGTTGGTTGGCCAGCCCTGCGCATCGTGGAACTGGTCCGGCAGGGAGTGCCATGCCCGGAAGATGTAGATGCTGGCATCCACCAGATACAGCGGTGGCTTCCGGGGATCGGGGCGTTGGACCGCGCCGGTCGGCGGCAGGGCGCTCACGGCACTCACCGGGGCCCGGTCCAGTCCTGCAGCAGTGCCGCAGGGTCAGGCCGTTCGCGCTCGGGCGCGATGGTCTTCGGCGTGCCGATATGGATGAAGCCGGCGATGCGCTCGCCGTCGGCCAGGCCCAGGTGGGCATGCACGGCCGGATCGAAGGCCATCCAGGCGGTCAGCCACTGCGCGCCGAATCCCAGCGCCTGCGCGGCCTGCAGCAGCGCGAAACACACGCAACCGGCGGTCAGCAGCTGTTCCAGTTCGGGTACCTTCGGGTCCGGCTTGACGCTGGCGATGACCGTGATGACCAGCGGCGCATGCGAAAAACGCTGCCGGTCCTTGTCCAGTGCGGCGGCGGAAATGCCAGGATCGCGCTGCAGCGCGCGCTCGGCCAGGAACGCTCCCAGCGCATGCCGGGCCTGGCCTGTGATCCTCAGGAAGCGGAACGGCACCCGTTTGCCATGGTCCGGTACACGCACGGCAGAAGCCAGCATGCGCAGCAGCGTCGCCTCATCCGGGCCGGGTTCTCCAAGCTGGCGGGAGGGGACCGAACGACGGGCATCCAGGGCAAGCAGGGCGGCGGGGTCTGGCATGGGCGACAGCCGTACAGGAACGGACCCGCAGTATACGGGCGCGCCCGTGGCCGGCCGCTGACCAGCACGCATGGCCGTGCCGTGAAGTGCTGATTCAGGGCCTGTCGTCGGTCACCGCTATAGTGGAGCGTTCACCCATCTTCCCGCCACGCCCTGTTCCAGCCAGAGAACTGTGATATCCATCATGACCCTGTCGCCGAGCTTCAGCATGCCGGTGCTCGCGCTGCGGGCCCTGCAACGCTTACGATACGGGTCTTGTCCGTCGTCCGGTTGTGGGGTTTGGAAGTGAGGACTGTTTCACTGTCCACATCTGGCGGGGCGGCCTACCATGGGGCAACAGGCGTCGGGGAGGCGCCTGCTGTCGTTTCATCGTTGTCGAACAAGGTTTTTGCGAAGGTGGGGAGCCTTCACGCATGGTGACGCCCAGTCCGATGGGAACGCCGGGACGCGATCCGTCCCAGCTGATGCTTGTCCACGAAGCCGCGCTGCCGGCGTTGTCGCTTGCCTTCACGACCGTGCTGTCGCGGTTCGATGATGTCCTGTTCGACCGCGCCGAGTCCGCTGGCGCGTCGCAGCTGTTGTTCCTGGACGGCATGCGTGAACTGCGCCGTCGCCGCCAGGACATCGGCGAAGGGTTCGCGCGACATCTGCAGCGCGCCTGGGACGCGTTCGTCGACGGCAGCCCGTTATCGGCGGAAGTCACCCTGTCCGGGCAGGGTGATGAAGGGCTCAGTCTGGTCGGCGAACACGAACTGGAATCGCGGCTGGCCGTGCGCCAGTTCGCCACCGTGCTGCTGCGCGATTTCAAGCCCGTGCTGGGTCGGCTCGACCGTCGCCTGGGCTGGATCGGCGGCGGACTGGAGCTGGACGCGGACACCAATCCGATCAGCCCGGAACATCTGGGCGTGGCCATCCGCGAAGCGTTCGCCGACTGCGAACTCGCCCCCGAAGTGCGCCTGGTGCTGATCAAACTGTGCGAACGGGACCTGCATGGTCCCGTTGGCCGCATCTACGAGAAGATCGATGACCACCTGGCCCGGGCCGGGGTGATACCCGATATCGCGGCACCGCGCCGCGCGCCCAGGCGCGCACCCAGCGAACCGGCTGGCGGCATGCTCGATGACCTGGTCGAACAGCGCGAGCCGCCCGTCCATGCCGGCGTCGACGACGGCCAAAGCGATCCGGCAGCACCGCCGTGGGCACGTCGTTTCGCCGAACGCTGGGCGCCGCGCGGCGATGCCGCAGCGAGCATGTTGGATGATGCCGGTGGGGCTCCGGCGGGTGCTGGCGGCGACCAGGGCATGCTGCTCGACGCCCTGCAGGAACTGCTGCGGCAGACCCGTCACGTTCGCGAGGACGCCACGTCCGCCGCACAGGTCGCGGTCGGCCAGCAGCGTCCGCTGAGCCAGCGCGAGATGATGTCGGTGCTGTCGCTGCTGCAGGCCACGCCCAGCGCCACCCTGCGCGCGGCGATCGGCGAAGACGGCGAGTCGCTGGCGCAGCGCCTGAAAAGCGAGGTGTTGTCCAATGCCACCCAGCTGGGCGTGGATCCCAGCCAGGCGCGCCTGGACCCGCAGGATGAGGACGCCATCGACCTGGTTGGCATGCTGTTCGATGTCATGCTCGACGAGCGCGAACTGGAAGGTCGTTCGCGCGAACTGATCGGCCGGCTGGTGGTGCCTTTCGTCAAGGTCGCCATGCTGGACCGGCGCATGTTCGTGCAGAAGACCCACCCGGCGCGGAAGCTGCTCAATTCACTGGCCGAGGCCTGCGAAGGCAATACCGGCGAAAGCCAGGCCGAGCGCGTGCTGATGGGCAAGGTCGAAGAAATCATCGACCGCCTGGTGGCCGAGTTCAACGAAAATCTGGCGATCTTCCTCACCCTGGAAGAAGAATTCCGCGACTTCCTGGTCCAGCATCGCCGCCGCATCGAAATCGCCGAACGGCGCGCCGCCGAAACCCAGCGTGGCCAGGAAAAGCTGGAGATGGCCCGCACGCGCGCCAGTGTCGAGCTGGATCGCCGCATCGCCGATGTCTCCCTGCCGCAGGCCATCGCCGAGTTCCTGCGGCAACCGTGGCAGCACCACCTGACCCTGGCGCTGCTTCGCGAAGGCGAGGAGGGCGCGTCGGTGGTGGAGGCGCTGGCGCTGGCCGATGGGCTGCTGGATGAAGTGGCCGAAGCGCGCCGCAAGATCGTCGGCAAGCCCTGGCTGCAGGCGTGGCAGGGCGCGTTGACGCGCGTGTTCGCCAGTGTGGGCGTGCACGGTGATGGCGCCGGCCGGGCCATCGATGCGTTGCATGACACCCTGCAGAGCATCGCCGAATCGCGGCCGGAACTGGAACGCGCGCTGCCCGAACTGCCGCAGGTGGTGCTGCCTGCGCCTCCTGCCGCGGATGCGTCGGCGCTGGATGTTCCCGCATCGATGGGCGAGGAGAGCTTCGACAATGCCGACGCCGACCGTTTCCGCCGCATGGACGTGGGCCTGTGGCTGGATTTCGTCGACAAGGATGGCAAGGTGCAGGCCGGCAAGCTGTCCTGGATCAGCCCGATTTCCTCGCGGCTGCTGTTCGTCAACCGCCGCGGCGTGCGTTTCTGCGTGGCCTCGCCGGAGGAACTTGCGGTGATGGTGCGGCTGGGCCGCCTGCGCCCGCACGTGGACGATGGTGCTTTCGACAGCGCCATGCAGGGCGTGATCGACCGCTTGGATCCGGCCAGCAGCACGGTGCACTGACCGCTTACCGACGACGCTGGCAGGGCGAAGCCGACACCACGCCGGCGTCGGTGTCTGCCGCCACTGCGCACGACCTCGACCTCGACCTACCGGGCACCGCCCACCCGCGTTACCATCGGCCATCACTCGTCGGCGGGTAAGCGCATGTCCGTAGTGTTGCTGGGGGTCAGGGAAGTCGCGCCGGGCGAGCGTCGCGTGGCGCTTACACCGGAAACCGCGAAGAAATACGGGGCCCTTGGCGCCACGGTGTGGTTCGAGGCCGGTGCCGGTCAGGCGGCCGGATTCACCGACCAGGCCTATGTGGATGCCGGCGCGCTGTTGTTCGACGAAAGCCGCTGGGCGGACATCGACGTGCTGCTGTGCGTGCAGTCGCCGGAGGCTGCACGCCTGGCCCGGCTCAAGGCCGGTGCCAGCGTGGTTGGCCTGCTGCAGCCCGCCCGTGATGCAGCACTGGCCGCCCTGGTCGCCGCGCCGGGCCTGCAGTTGTTCCCCCTGCAGCAGTTGCCGCGCACCACCCGCGCACAGGCGATGGATGTGCTCAGTTCGCAGGCAGGCATGGCCGGTTACAAGGCCACCCTGATCGCCGCCGGGCGCGCACCCCGCTTCTTCCCGATGCTGACCACCGCTGCGGGAACCGTGCGGCCGGCCAGGGTGCTGGTGGTGGGCGCGGGCGTCGCCGGTCTGCAGGCGATCGCCACCGCGCGACGGCTGGGCGCGCAGGTGGAGGGCTTCGATGTGCGTCCGGAAACCCGCGAACAGATCCAGTCGCTGGGCGCGCGTTTCCTGGATCTCGGCGTCAGCGCTGCGGGCGAGGGTGGCTATGCGCGCGCGCTGAGCGATGACGAGCGCGCCCTGCAGCAGCAGCGGCTGGCCGATCATCTGCGCAGCGTGGACGTGGTGATCTGCACCGCAGCGGTGCCGGGCCGCACCGCGCCGGTGATCCTCAGCCAGGCGATGGTGGAAGGCATGGCGCCGGGCAGCGTGATCGTGGACCTGGCGGCGGAAAGTGGTGGCAACTGCGCATTGACGCAGGCGGGCGAATGCATCGAATACGACGGCGTGACGATCGATGGGCCATTGAACCTGGCCAGCCTGGGCGCAACGCAGGCCAGCGAGATGTATGCAAGGAATCTTCTGAACTTCACCAGCCTGTTCGTGCGCGACGGCGAGCTGCAGTTCGACTGGGACGATGAATTGCTGGCAAAGACGCGCTGGACCGCCTGAGTTCCGGCGTCTTGCTTGGTGGGTGGAATTGTCCTGGTGGGTGACGACCGTTGGTCGTCACGCAGTTGCTTGAAAGCAGTGACGACCAACGGTCGTCACCCACCAGCAGTCCAAGGTCACCAGGAATCCAGGGCTCAGGGCTCAGGGCCACCAGTAATCCAGGGCCGCCCACACCCCAGGGTCACCCGAAAACACGGATCAGTCACGGTCGCGCGGCGGCGGCGGATTATCGCGGACCCATTGACGCCGCTCTTCGCTGCTCATCGCCCCCCAGCGCTTGCGTAGTTCGTTGCGCTGTTCCACCGTCATGCCGCGCATCTGCGCGAACAAGGCGCGTGCCTGTTCGCGCTGTTCCGGACTCATGCCGTTGAAACGACGCATGCCCTTGCGCGCCTGTTCGCGCTGCTGCGGGGTCATGGATTGCCATCGCTGGCCATGCTGGAGCATCCGCTGCCGCTGTTCGGGCGGAGCCGCGTTCCAGCGGTCGCGCACGGGCGCCACAAGCGCCTCGCGCTGGGCCGGGGTCAGCTGTTCCCAGGCCGGCGGCGATGACGACTGCGCCATCAGTGGCGCGCTGGCCAGCAGCATCAATGGCAGCAGCACGAGGCGGGCGGGGACAATGCGGTTCATGAAGTCACTCCATTGCGAGGTCGGTGCCGCCCAGCCAGAGGTACAGGTCCGGGCTTTCGTCGAACGTGCTGCCAGTGTCCTCCAGCGCGGCCACCATCGGCGCGATGGCCGGCGCCGGCGGCGCGCGCATCTGCAGGTGCACGCCGATGCCCAGCGCGGCCACGCCGGCAAATGCGCTGGCCAGCCACCAGGCAGGCCGGCGGCGCGGCGCGGCGACGGCGGCATGACGTCCGGCGCGCAGCCGTGCCAGCGTGCTCGGTGACAGCGACTGCACGGCCTGCTGATGCAGGGTGCGGAACTGTTCGTCGTTGGACAGGGGGCGGCTCACGTCGGGTTCTCCATCAAGGTCTGCAGCGCCTGCCGTGCACGCGCCAGATGGGTTTTCACCGCGCCCTCGCTGCAACCCATCGCGCGTGCCGTGGTGGCACCGTCCAGGTCCTGCAGCACGCGCAGGGTGAAGGCTTCGCGCTGGCGGGCCGGCAGCAGGCGCAGGGCACCCACCAGTTCCTCATACCGCGCGCGTTGTTCATGTGCCTGGGCCGGGCCGGGGCCTTCGTCGGCCCAATCGATCGGCTCGCCGTCGGCATCGACATTGTCGCGCCAGAACGGCAACCGGAACCGTCGCCGGCGCTGCAGGTCGATCACCCGTCGGCGCAGGATGCTCCAGAACAGCGGCGGCCACTCTTCGGCCGGCTTGTCGCGATAGTCGAGCATGCGCATCAGGCTGTCCTGCACTGCATCCAGCGCATCTTCCCGATGGCGCAGGCCGGCTTCAGCGAAGCGGAACGCGCGCGGGCCCACGCCGGCCAGGAAGGCATCCAGCGAAGCAGGTGGTGCAGCGGCGATGGGCGGAATGGGACTGCTCACCAGCACAGGGTACGGTCCTTCCTCAGGCTTGCTGATGAAGAACGCCCGAAGGCGCTGCCGGTTGACGACAGCCCCCGTGTGGTTCAGCCGGTGGTTATGATGGGCCCACGACAGAGAGCGGGAGGCGTTGCCGGTGAGTGACGGATTCGTAGCACTGTATATCTTCATGCTGGCGGCCATTGCCGGCCACGTGATCATTTCGCGGGTGCCGGTGATCCTGCACACCCCGCTGATGTCCGGCTCGAACTTCATCCACGGCATCGTCCTGATCGGTGCGATGGTGGTGCTGGGGCATGCACAGACGCCGCTGGAAAAGATCCTCGGCTTCGTCGCCGTGGTGCTCGGCGCGGGCAATGCCGCCGGCGGCTACGTGGTCACCGCGCGCATGCTGGAAATGTTCAAGCCCAGTGTCCGCGATGCCGGCAGGGATGAAGCGAAGGAGCCACGGCCTTGAACGTGAGCACGCCGGAACTGCTGGACTGGCTGGTGAAGGCCAGCTATCTCGTCGCGGCCACCCTGTTCCTGCTCGGCCTGCAGCGCATGGCGTCGCCGTTGACCGCGCGCAGCGGCATCCGCTGGGCCGGGACCGGCATGCTGCTGGCCACCGTCGCCACGTTCTTCCTGCCGGAACTGCACAACGTGCCGCTGATCCTGGCCGCACTGGCGCTGGGCGGCGGGCTGGCATGGTGGTCGGCCGGCAAGGTCGCCATCACCGACATGCCGCAGATGGTCGCGCTGTACAACGGCATGGGCGGCGGTTCGGCCGCAGCCATCGGTGCGGTGGAGCTGCTGCGCTATTCCTTCCTGGCCCACCGCGATACCACCCACTGGAGCGCGCAGGCCATCGCCGATCTGGCCGCACGGCAGCCATCGGCCACGGTACTGGCGTTGGCCGTGACCGGTGCGGCCATCGGTGCGGTGTCGCTGTCCGGTTCGGTGATCGCCTGGGCAAAGCTGGATGGACGCCTGGACAAACGGGTCACCTGGCCGGGCCAGCAGGCGCTGAACCTGGCCGTGGCGGCGGCGGTGGTGGTGCTGGGCATCATCGCTGCCAGCACCCTGGCGCCCTGGGCGATCATTGTCTTCTTCGTGCTGGCGCTGGCCCTGGGCGTACTGATGACATTGCCGATCGGCGGCGCGGACATGCCGGTGGTGATTTCGCTGTACAACGCGTTCACCGGCCTGGCGGTGTCGTTCGAAGGCTACGTGCTGGGCAACGAGGCACTGATCATCGCCGGCATGATGGTCGGCGCGGCCGGCATCCTGCTGACGCGGCTGATGGCGAAGGCGATGAACCGTCCAATCAGCGGCGTGCTGTTCTCCCACTTCGGTGGTGGGGCGGGCGGCGAGGCGCAGCAGATCAACGGTGCCCAGAAGCCCATCGATGCCTCCGACGTGGCGGCGATGATGGCCTTTGCCGAACGCGTGGTCATCGTGCCCGGTTACGGCATGGCCGTGGCGCAGGCGCAGCACAAGATATGGGAACTGGCGCAGCGGCTGACCGCGCGTGGGGTGAAGGTGAGGTTCGCGATCCATCCGGTCGCAGGACGCATGCCAGGGCACATGAACGTGTTGCTGGCCGAAGCCGGCGTACCGTACGACCTGATCGTCGACATGGACGACATCAACCCGGAGTTCCCCAGCACCGACGTGGTGCTGGTGATCGGTGCGAACGACGTGGTGAACCCGGTGGCGCGTACCGATCCGGCCAGCCCGATCTTTGGCATGCCCATCCTGGACGTGGTGAATGCACGCAACGTGGTGGTCATCAAGCGTGGGCGCGGTACCGGCTTTGCCGGCATCGAGAATGCGCTGTTCTATGCGGACAACACGCGGATGTTGTACGGCGATGGCGCGCAGGCGGCCGGGACGGTGGTCAGCGAATTGAAGGCGCTGGACGGCGGGCACTGAGGGCGGCAATCCAGGGCAGGCGTGGGCCTTGGGCCGCAGGCGTCTGCCGGCCGACGGCCGGCACTACCTGATCCACGCATGGCGTGGCTCCACCTGCTCAGCGTGCCAGCCAGGCGCCGACCACGATGCCCACCGGTAGCCACACCCAGTCCCACAGGCTGTTGGCCAGGCCAACAAGCGTCCATGCCAGGTGCGGCCCCATGCGCAATGCCGATTCCAGCGGCGCGAGCCCCATCGAACCGCCCAGCCAGGCACTGGCGATGATCCACCAGGCCAGCGCCGTCACCAGCAGCGTTCCACCCACCACCAGGCCCACCCGCAGCAGTCCCCCGCGCAGCGTGCCCAGGCGCAGCATGAACACCAGTTCCAGCGCGACCATCACCGCCATCCAGCCGAGCTGCCGCCCCGTCATCAATGCCAGCATCACCCAGGCAAGCAGGGCGACACCGGCTCCCAGCAACAACATCAGGGGCCAGAGCCAGGACACGGTCCTGGTACGTACAGCGGTGGAGTGCATGCGGTTTTCCCGTTGGTCGCCCACAGGATACTGGGTTTGCCGCAGTGCACGGGCGGGCGCCGGGCCGCTGGGCTAAAATGCCCGCTTGCGCGGCCCGACCGCGGCCCCCATATCGAGTGCCATGTATTCCCGCAGCAGTGAACCTGTCCACTTCGAACGCGACTGCGAAGCCGTCATGGTGCCGCAGGGCGATACGGTGACCCTGCCGGCCGGCAGCTATGGCTATATCACCCAGGCGCTGGGTGGCAGCTATACGGTGTTTGTCGAAGGCAACCTGTTCCGCATCGCCGGCAAGGATGGTGATGCCATCGGCAAGGAAGCGCCAGCACCGCTGGAACTGCCCGACGATGCCAGCGACGAGCAGGTGGAACAGTTGGTGTGGCAACAACTGCGCACCTGTTTCGACCCGGAGATCCCGTTCAATATCGTCGACCTGGGCCTGGTCTACGAAGTGGAGCTGAAGCACCTGGACGACGGCCGCCGCGAGGTGGATGTAAAGATGACCCTGACCGCGCCCGGCTGCGGCATGGGCGAGATCCTCGTCGACGATGTGCGCAGCAAGCTGGAAATCATCCCCACCGTGGCCGAGGCCGATGTGGAACTGGTATTCGATCCGCCATGGGGCCGGCACATGATGTCCGAGTCGGCGCGCCTTGAGACCGGCATGCTCTGACACGACGCCCGCCGCCGGCGGAGTCCCGGCAACAACCGCAACCAGAACAGGAAACATCCGGTGTCCCAGTCCAATCTCCGTTTCGACGTCACCCCTTCGACCCGGCCGCGCAGCGCCGATGAGCGCGCGGCCATCCTCGAAAAGCCGGGCTTCGGCCTGCACTTCACCGACCACATGGTGGAAGTACGCTGGGACAAGGACACCGGATGGCACGATGCCAGCGTCCGCCCGTATGGCCCTCTGCAGCTGGATCCGGCCGCCGCCGTGCTGCATTACGGCCAGGAAATCTTCGAAGGCATCAAGGCCTACCGGCATGCCGACGGTTCCATCTGGACCTTCCGCCCGGACGCCAACGGCCGTCGCCTGCAGCGCTCGGCGCAGCGTCTGGCACTGCCGGAACTGCCGGTGGAGATCTTCGTCGAATCGCTGAAGCAGCTGATCGCGCTGGACAAGGACTGGGTGCCGTCGGCTGACGAATCCAGCCTGTACTTCCGTCCCTTCATGATCGGTGATGAGGCCTTCCTGGGCGTGCGTGGCGCGCACAAGGCCGGCTACTACGTCATCGCCAGCCCGGCTGGCCCGTACTTCGCCAAGGGCGTGGCGCCGGTGGCGATCTGGCTGTCCACCGAATATGCGCGTGCAGCCAAGGGCGGCACCGGCGCGGCCAAGTGCGGCGGCAACTACGCCGCTTCGCTGCTGCCGCAGCAGAAGGCGCAGGCGCAGGGCTGTTCGCAGGTGCTGTTCCTGGATCCGGCCGAAGGCCGGTACCTGGAAGAACTGGGTGGCATGAACGTCTTCCTGGTCTACAAGGACGGCACTCTGGTGACCCCCGAGCTGTCCGGCAGCATCCTGGAAGGCATCACCCGCGAAAGCATCCTGCAGCTGGCGCGCGACCGCGGCATGAAGGTCGAAGAGCGCAGGGTGAGCATCGACGAGTGGAAGGATGGCGTGGCGTCCGGTGAGATCACCGAGGTATTTGCCTGCGGTACGGCTGCGGTGGTGACCCCGATCGGTCAGCTGAAGGGTGAGGGTTTCTCGGTGGGCGATCTCAACGCGCCTGCCGGTGAAGTGACCCTGTCGCTGCGCAAGGAACTGACCGATATCCAGTACGGCCGCATCCCGGACCGCCATGGCTGGCTGGTGCGGCTGGACTGAGCCTTCCGCCACACTGCGTTCCAACGAAAAGCCCGTCCCCGTGACGGGCTTTTTCGTGCATGGCCTGTGTCGGCAGGACAGGGAGAGGACAGCATGCGGACAGCAAGGTGGCGTGAAGGTCCCTTCACCTTTACAAATTTTTGACACGAAATGTCTCAATTCGGACATTTCATGTCGCTGAAAGTTCGCTGAAGCATTGTCGCAACGAGTATGTCCGTCTAGCGTCGCGGGTGGACAGGAGACAGGGGGCTGTCCACGCACCGTCTTTCATCGCCGAATCCGGCATCCACGCCAGAACTGAAGAAAGGAACTCCGATGTCCCAGGTTTCGCAACCGCGTCTGCGTCAGCGTGCAGTGGTCGTCATGGGTGCTTCGCTGCTCACTTCGCTCCTCCTTGTCGGCCCGGCCCTCGCCGGCGACGTCCAGCTCGCTGGTCTGTCCTCCGCGCCCACCCACCAGCGCTTCATCGTCAAGTACCGCGACGGCAGCGCGCCGCTGGCAACGCCGTCGGCGCTGTCCACCTCCCTGCGGGCGGCTGCCGCGGGCGTACCGGGCGCGCAGGGACGCGTCCTGGGCCTGCAGGAAGTACGCCGCCTGGCGGTCGGGCCCACGGTGGTCCGCTCGGACCAGCCACTGGATGCCGCGCAGGCCGAGCTGCTGATGCGCAGGCTGGCCGCTGATCCCAACGTGGAATACGTGGAGGTGGACCAGATCATGCGGCCCACGCTGGTGCCCAACGATGCCAGGCTGGAAGAGCAGTGGGGCTTCGGCACATCCAATGCCTCGATCAACGTGCGCCCTGCATGGGACAAGTCCACCGGCAGCGGCACCGTCGTGGCGGTGATCGATACCGGCATCACCAGCCATCCGGATCTGAATGCGAACATCCTGCCCGGCTACGATTTCATCAGCGATGCCTCGATGGCGCGCGATGGCGGCGGGCGCGACAGCAACGCCAGCGACGAAGGTGACTGGTATGCCGCCAATGAATGCGGTGCGGGGTACCCGGCGTCGTCGTCCAGCTGGCACGGTACCCACGTCGCCGGTACCGTGGCCGCGGTGACCAACAACAGCACCGGCGTGGCGGGCACCGCGTTCAATGCCAAGGTCGTCCCGGTACGTGTGCTCGGCAAGTGCGGCGGCTACACCTCTGATATCGCCGATGCCATCGTCTGGGCGTCCGGCGGTCCGGTCAGCGGCGTACCTGCCAACGCCAACCCGGCCGAAGTGATCAACATGTCGCTCGGCGGCACCGGCAGCTGTTCGACCACCTACCAGACCGCGATCAACGGCGCCGTCGGCCGCGGCACCACAGTGGTGGTGGCCGCCGGCAATGCGGGCAGCAATGTGTCCACGTCGGTGCCCGCCAACTGCGCCAATGTGATCGCGGTGGCTGCGACCACCAGTGCCGGTGCGAAGGCCAGCTTCTCCAACTATGGTGCCGGGATCGACATCTCCGCCCCGGGCCAGGCCATCCTGTCCACGTTGAACACGGGCACCACGGTACCGGCGTCGGCCACCTATGCCTCCTACAACGGCACCTCGATGGCGGCGCCGCACGTGGCGGGTGTGGTGGCGCTGATGCAGTCGGTGGCGCCCACGCCGCTGTCGCCCGCGCAGGTGGAAACCATCCTCAAGAACACCGCGCGCGCGTTGCCGGGTGCGTGTTCCGGCGGCTGCGGTGCGGGCATCGTCAACGCCGATGCGGCGGTGGCGGCGGCACTCGGCGGTGGAGGCACCCCGAATCCGGGCGGCAGCGTGCTGCAGAACAACGTGCCCGTGAGCAACCTGTCCGGCGCCAGCGGCTCGTCGCTCAACTACACGGTAACCGTGCCCAGCGGTGCCAGCCAGCTGCGGGTGACGATCAGTGGCGGCAGCGGCGATGCCGATCTGTACGTGCGTTCGGGAAGTGCGCCCACCGATACCACCTATGCCTGCCGTCCGTACCTGAGCGGCAACAATGAAACCTGCACCATCAACAACCCGGTCGCAGGTGTCTGGCATGTGCGCATCAAGGCCTACAGCACGTTCTCCGGCGTGACGCTGCGCGCGCAGTACTGACGCCGGCCATCTTCGGCAGTACACGACGCCCCGGTCCTGCCGGGGCGTTTTTTGTTCCAGCACGTGGGTATGGCGGTAGCCGGCTACCGGATCTGTTGCCACACATGACATGGAGATGGGGCGTTGCCCGAGCATGCGCGGGGGATGGCCCGACATAACGCAATAGGCGATTGCCGAACACTGGTCCTGCGGTGATTCAAGGGATATCCGCACGCGCCGATCCGTCCTGCAGCAGGCTGACGACCGGCATCGATACCCGTAATCGAGGAACAACACCATGAAACAGCTTCGGAAGCGTCGTCTGGTCTGCGCCATGATCGCGGCGACGGCCGCAGGCACCTGCGCGCAGTCGACCTTTGCTGGCGATGCAGACCTTGCCGGACTTGCCAATGCAGCGCTCAATCAGCAATTCATCGTCCATTTCCAGACAGGCAGCCATGCCGCACATGAACGTGCCGAGATGGATGCCGCGCTGGCGCGCGCGGCGTCAGTTCTACGCACCATAGGGGGAGGCGCGCGGATGAGCTTCACACGCCAGATGGCAACAGGGCCGATGGTGGTCCGGTCGGAACGTCCGCTCGATGCCGCCGAGGCACGGCAATGGATGCAGTCCATGGCATCCGAGCCGGACGTCGAATATGTCGAAGTGGACGGGTTGGCCAGACCAGCGCGGGATCCCAACGATCCCCTGCTTGATCGGCAGTGGGGCTTTGGCAGCTCCGCCAGCTCCATCAACGTACGTCCGGCATGGGACGAGGTAGCCGGGGAAGGCGCCATCGTAGCGGTCATCGATACGGGTTCTACATCCCACCCCGATCTCGATGGAAACCTTCTTCCCGGCTACGATTTCATCGGTGACCCGTGGATCGCCAATGACGGGGACGGCCGGGACAGCGATCCCAGCGACCCGGGGGACTGGCGGGTGTTCGGCGAGTGTCCATCCGACCCGGCTGCACAAAATTCGTCATGGCATGGAACCCATGTCGCAGGGACGGTGGCGGCCCTGACGGACAATGGTCTCGGTGTGGCCGGTACTGCGTTCCGTTCGAAGGTGGTGCCGATACGCGTGCTCGGCAAATGCGGTGGCCGGTTCTCCGATATCGCCGATGCCATCGTATGGGCGGCTGGAGGCCATGTCCCTGATGCTCCCGATAATCCGCATCCGGCCAGTGTGCTCAACCTGTCGCTGGGCGGGCGTGGCAGCTGCAATCGGACCATCCAGTCAGCCGTGGATGTCGCCGTAGCCAACGGAGCAACCGTCGTGGTCGCGGCAGGAAACAGCAGTTCCAATGTGTCCGGATTCACGCCGGCCAACTGTGCCGGTGTGGTCGCGGTGGCGGCGACGACCTCCCGGGGCGCACGTGCAAGCGTCTCCAACTACGGTGCAGGAATCGCCCTCTCTGGCCCTGGCGAGGGCATCCTGTCCACGCTGAACAGCGGCAGGATGTCGCCAGGCGCCCCTGGCTACGCTGCTTACACGGGCACCTCGATGGCCGCTCCACATGTGGCCGGAGTGGTGGCATTGATGCAGTCCGCGACGAATGGCCGGCTCATCCCGCAACAGGTCGAAGGCATCCTCCGATCCACCGCAAGGCCGTTGCCCGGGGCCTGCCCTGGAGGTTGCGGTGCAGGTATCGTCAATGCGGCCGGCGCCGTCAGCATGGCCAGGCAGGTTGCGGCATCGGCCTCCGAATAAGGTCCGGAGTGGTTAGGACAGCATGCGTTGGGGAGCCGGTGGAATCCGGCTCCCTGCAGGAATCAGGCCGCTTCGAAGCGGTTGGCGGCCACGTTCTTGCGCACGCTCTGCGGATCCCAGATGCGGCCGTTCATCGCGATGTACACGCCGGTCGGCAGCGATTGCACCGCGCCGATGGCGCATCCAATGTTGAACTCAGCGTCCGATCCACGGAACCGCGCAGGACTCAGTGCGCCGGTCATAACGATGGTCTTGTCCGGGATGGTCGCCAGCACCTTGCCCGTCTGCACCATGGAATCCGTGCCATGGGTGACCAGCACGTGGCGGGTCGGCTGCGCGGCGATGGTTGCACGGATCAGTTCACGGTCGTCGTCGGTGATGTGCAGCGAATCCTTGCGCAGGATCGGAATGACATTGAATCGGAACGTCACGCCCAGCTCGCGCAGGATCATGCCGATCTGCGGATCGCCGATCTGGTAGTCCGACTTGTCGTCGAAATAGATCTTGTCGATCGTGCCACCGGTGGTGACGATCAGAAGGTCTTCCATCATGTGCATGTTGTCGAACCGGGTACGGCGTTGCAGGGACTGGAATGCAGATGATACGGCCTGCCGGGCCGAGCGTCAGCGCGGCGGGCGGCGTCGGCCGAAACGGGAACGCAGCCCCGGCAGGCTGGCTGCAAACACGATCACGATCGCCAGCAGGATTTCCAGCCACGACCAGGGGGCTGAATCGAGGTGGCTCCAGGCGCTCATCACACCGTGGCTGAACCACCCCAGCGCCAGCACCGAAGACCAGAACGCCAGGCGCGCACGCGCACCGCGCCAGGCCAGCAGGGCAGCGGCCAGCGCCAGCGGCGGCAGCGTGAAGACCAGTTGGCTGGCAAGCCAATGACGATCATCGGCGAACCATGTCGCGAACACTCCGCCCAGCAGCAGCAGGGCAAGCATCAGCACGCGCAGGTGGGGAGCCATCGGTGCGGTCACGCCGACAGCCGCCGCGCGATGTCGGCTACGCGTCGGCCGAGCGCACGCGCCAGGGTTGCTTCGTCGTCGCTGGGCTGCGGATCATCGTTGGCGCCGGCGACATGACTGGCGCCGTAGGGCGTGCCGCCGCTGGTGGTATGGGTCAATGCCGGTTCGGTATATGGAATGCCGACAATCAGGCAGCCGTGATGCAGCAGCGGCAACTGCATGGAAAGCAGGGTGGACTCCTGGCCACCGTGCAGCGAAGCGGTGGAAGTGAACACGCCGGCCGGCCTGCCCACCAGGGTGCCGGAAGCCCATTCCGCGCCCAGCCCATCCAGGAAATGCTTCATCGGTGCGGCCATGTTGCCGAAACGCGTCGGGCTGCCGAGCAGCAGACCGTCGCATTCGGCGAGGTCCTGGAGGCTGACATACGGGGCGCCTTCATCCGGAACCGGCGGCCGCGCGGTCTGGGTCACCGCAGCCACCGCAGGCACGCTGCGCAGTCGCGCGGTCATGCCCGGAACCTCGCCGATGCCGCGCGCCACATGCCGCGCCAGCCGCGCCACCGAGCCGCCGCGGCTGTAATAGAGCACCAGGATATCGCCCATCGTGGCCACGTTTTTTCGTCCAGGGGACGCCAGTATGGCTATCCTGCGTGGATCATGCATCGGGTACGCTTGCGCCGATGGAACCTTTGAATACGTTCAACCTGTGGATGGAACGCGCTCGCGACCGGCCCCGCGCGGCAAGCTTCGGGCGTTTCCTCTGGCGTCGCTTTCTTGATGACCGGCTCTTCCAGGCCGCGGCGGCGCTGGCCTACACCACGGTGTTCGCGCTGGTGCCGCTGGCCATCGTGGTCTTCGGGGTGCTGTCGGCGTTCCCGGTGTTCGACCGATGGAGCGACCAGCTCAGCGACTACGTGTTCTCCAACTTCGTGCCCAGCGCCGCACGTGCGGCCGAAGGCTATCTGCGGCAGTTCAGTGCCAGTGCCGGCCAGCTGACCGCCGCCGGTTTCATCGCCCTGGTGATCTCGTTGCTGATCACCCTCAACAGCGTGGAAGAAACCTTCAACCAGATCTGGCGGGTGGGTTCGACCCGGCCGAAGCTGACCCGCTTCCTGGTGTACTGGACCGTGCTGACCCTGGGCGCGATGCTTGCCGCCGCCTCGCTGGCGGTGTCCGCGCGGGTGTTCGCGCTGCCGCTGTTCGGCACCCAGGAAGGGCGCTGGCTGGCGGATCTGTCGTTGCGGCTGGCACCGGTGCTGATCGAGTTCGCCTGCATCACGCTGGTGTACCGGGTAGTGCCCCACCACTCGGTGAAATGGCGGCACGCGATGACCGGGGCCATCCTCGCCGCCGTGATGCTGGAGCTGGTGAAGTGGGGCATCGGCGCCTACCTGGGCAGTTTCCAGTCCTACCAGAAGCTGTATGGCACGGTGGCGTTCGTGCCGATCCTGCTGCTGTGGATCTACCTGTGCTGGGTGTCGGTGCTGCTCGGTGCATCGCTGGCATCGTCGATGGCGGCCTTCCGCTACCAACCGGCTGAACTGCGGCTGCCGGCCGGCTACGAGTTCTATGCGCTGCTGCGCCTGCTTGGCCGTTTCCAGCAGGCGCGCGCCGGAGGAAAGGGCCTGGCCGACGATGAGATCCTGCAGCACGAGCCGATGATGACTGATTCGCTGCTGCAGCAGTTGTTGTGCGATATGGAACGCATGGCGCTGGTCCGCCAGGCCGCCAGCGGCGAATGGATGCTGGCGCGCGATCTGGACCAGGTGACCTTGTCGGATCTGTACGAATCCACCCAACTGCGGATTCCAGTGTCCGAACGGATGCTGCCTTATCACGAGGACAGCCTGGGCGAGGCGGCGCTGGCCGCCCTGGATGAGCTGCGACTGCCATTGCGTGAGAAACTCAAGCGACGCGTCAGCGACATCTATCCCCCCGGAGACACCCGATGAGCGTGAAAGCATTTGCCCCTGCCCTGGCCATCCTGCTGCTGGCCGCCTGCACGCCGGAACCTGCGCCAGCGGTCGATCCGGCCACGCCACCTGCAGCGCCGAACGCGGAGTCACCTGCCGATCCTGATGCGGCGCCTGCCGATGGCCAGGCGCTGGCCGAGCGCGTCACCGCAGAGCATCCGTCCCTGAAAGTGCGCACCGTGGACGGCAAGGACTATGACCTGGCCGCGCATCGTGGCAAATGGGTGGTGGTGAACTTCTGGGCGACATGGTGTGCGCCGTGCCGCAAGGAGATGCCGGAGCTGTCCGCCCTGCATGCGATGCGCAGTGAGATCGAGGTCGTCGGGCTGGCGTATGAGGAAATCGACGCCGACGCGATGCAGGCCTTCCTCAAGGAGCGCCCGGTGACCTATCCGATCGCGATCGTCGATCCCTATGATCCGCCGGCCGACTTCTCCACCCCGCGCGGCCTTCCGCTTACCCATCTGATCGATCCGCAGGGCAAGCTCGCACATTCGTTCATGGGCCCTGTCACGGCGGCGGAAATCGAAGCATTGATCGCCGTGCGGTAGAGCCGACCCATGGTCGGCTGGGCCGGCAGATCCGACCCGCGGCCGGCTGGCGTGGCCGCAGGTGATCTGGGCGGCCGATATCAGGGCAGCCGATCATGGATCGGCTCTACCGGAACCCGCGCCCTGCCACCCGTGCCCGCGCGCCAGCCGTTGCACCAGCGTCGACAGGTCATGGGCGAAGCCGGCCATGTCGAACACCGTGCTGGTGGCACGCGCCTGGGCCAGCGTGGCACGCAGATCCGCCAGGGCGGCAGGATCGTTGCCGAGCGCGCTGGCGGTGGCGATGAATTCCTCGTCGTCGGCCACGTTCATCCGCGCAAGCCCCAGATGCTGGTTGAGGCTGCCTGCCACGCGCGATGCGAAGGTATCGCCGGGACAGGTCAGCACCGGGCATCCTGCCCACAAGGCGTCCGAAGCCGTGGTGTGGGCGTTGTAGGGATGGGTGTCCAGGAACAGGTCCGCATGCTGGAAGCGCGCCAGGTAGTGCGGATGCGGCAGCTTGGCCATGAACACCAGCCGTCGTGCATCAACGTCTGCGGCCTGCGCCGCGTCCCGCAGTCGCTGGTCCGCCTGGCCCGGTCCGGACAGCAGCCACAGCACGCTGCCGGCGACTGCCCGCAGCACGGCGAATGCACGCGCCATGGTGCGCGGGTTGAGCTTGTAACTGTTGTTGAAACAGCAGAACACCACACCGTCGTGCGGCAACCCGCACGCCGTGCGCGACGGGGGTGGTTCCACCACACGGGTGTTGTCCGATGGCTGGAACGCACGTGGCAGTCGCAGTACGCGCTCGCTGAAATGCGGCTCCAGCGCGGGCGGCAGTACGAAATCGTCGCCCAGCACCGCGTCGATCCAGGGTGCCCCTGACGTGCCGGGATAGGCCAGCCAGTTCAGCTGCAATGGAGCCGGACGCATGGCCAGTACCTCCGGCGTGCCGCCACCGCCCCAGCCGCGCAGATCGAGCAGCAGATCGATGCCCATGGCGCGCAGGCGCGCGGCGATGTCCGCATGACGGATGCCGGCGACATCATGCAGGTGCGTAGCGTCCGCCAGACGCCGGCGAATGGTGCTGCCATCATCGCGGTTGAGCGCGAACAGATGCACCTGCAGCGCGGGGTCCTTGCCAAGCTGCTCGAACAGCGCGACGGTCAGCAGGCCGGTGGGATGCGCGCCGAAGCCGTTGGACAGGAAACCGAGCCGCAGCGCACCCTCACGACGCACAGCCACCGGTGGCAGCGGGCGTACCGAGGCCGCCACCTGCGCCGCCCGCAGCCGCGCACAGGCCAGCTGTTCGGCCGCAGTGGCGTCTTCGCTGAGGAAGGCGAACGGCTCGACACTCCCCTGTCCCTGCGTGACCGCGCGGCGTACCTGCATGGACAGCGCATCGATGTCCTGCCAATCGCAGAGCCGGCGCTGCCAGGCCAGGCGCTGCGCGGCGATGTAAGGCTCATCGGGAAGCAGCGCGTGGGCACGGCGGTAGGCGGCGGCCGCGCCTTCGGCATCGCCGGCATCTTCCAGCGCGTGTCCCAGCCACAGGGCGATGCCGGGGTGCTGCGGCACGATGGCCGACGCCTCGCCCAGCAGCCTGGCAGCATCCGTGTGTGCCCCGGCCATCCAGGCCACGCGCCCCAGTCGCGCCAGCGCTTCGGGATGGCCCGGGCGCAGTTGCAGGGCGCGGCGTGCAGCCTGTTCGCCCGCGCGCAGATCGCCGGCTTCCAGCTCGGTGTCGGCCAGCATCACCCAGGCAATGAAATCGCCGGGCTGGTCGTGCACGGCCTGCTGCAGTCGCCGTCGCTGTGCAGCCAGGTCCATGGGTCAGGCCGAGGCCGAAAGCTGGGCCAACGCGACGGCCTGGTGTTCGTGCACAAGGCGTTGCACCAGCGCATCCATGTCACCGGCCATCACGTTGGGCAGGTCGTACAGGGTCAGCCCTTCCACGCGATGGTCGGTGATCCGGCCCTGCGGGAAGTTGTAGGTGCGGATGCGCTGGCTGCGGTCGCCGCTGCCGACCTGCAGGCGCCGCGATTCGGCCTGCGCTGCATCCTGGCGCGAGCGTTCGGCATCCAGCAGTTGCGCCTTGAGTCGCTTCATCGCCTTGTCGCGGTTGGCGTGCTGGCTGCGTTCGGTCTGGCATTCCACCACCACGCCGGTGGGGACGTGGGTGATGCGGATGGCCGATTCGGTCTTGTTGACGTGCTGACCGCCGGCACCCGAGGAACGGAACGTATCCACCTTGAGGTCGGCCGGGTTGATCTGCACCTCGTCCACTTCCTCCACTTCGGGAATGATCGCCACGGTCGCCGCCGAGGTGTGGATTCGGCCCTGCGATTCTGTCGCGGGCACCCGTTGCACGCGGTGCGTGCCGGATTCGAATTTCAGCCGCGAGAACGCGCCACGACCGACCACCCGCGCGACGATCTCCTTGTAACCGCCATGCTCGCCGGGATTGTCCGATTCGATCTCCACCTTCCATCCCTGGCGTTCGGCGTAGCGCGCATACATGCGGAACAGGTCGCCGGCGAAGATCGCGGCTTCGTCACCACCGGTGCCGGCGCGCACTTCCAGGAACAGATTGCCGTCATCACGGGGATCGCGTGGCACCAGCAGCAGCGCCAGCTCCTCTTCCAGTTCCAGCAGGCGCGCCTGCGCTGCCTGGATTTCCTCTTCCGCCAGCTCACGCAGGTCGGCATCGGCGCGCATTGCCTCGGCGGCCGCAAGGTCTGCCTTGGCACGGTTCTCGTCGGCAAGCGCGACGGCCACCGGTTCCAGCTGGGCGAATTCGCGCGAAAGATCGCGGAAGCGCTTGTTGTCGGCGACCACGTCGGGTTCGGCGAGCAGGCGTTCCAGTTCATCGCGGCGCTCGGCCAGCGCTTCCAGCTTACGGCGCAGGGTCGGCGTCATCGTGTCTCACGGGAGGGTGGGCGTAACCCGGCGTAGCCGGGAACAGGCGCTCGGCGGCGCGGGCAAGCTCGGCATCGCCGCTGAGCGCTGCCGCCCGCAGGGCGGCGGTCGGCGGGTGCAGCAGGCGGTTGGTCAGTCCGTGCGCCAGCAGTTCCAGCACATCTTCGGCCGGCTTGCCGTGTGCAAGCTGCTGGCGCGCGCGCTGCAGCAGCTCCGCGCGGGTCGCCTCGCCGAACGCACGCAGTTGCTTCAACGGTGCCTGGTGCGCATGCGCCTGCACGGTTTCGATGTAACGGGCCACCTGCAGGTCGATGATGGCCTCCGCTTCGGCGGCCGCTTCCCGGCGGCCACGGCGGTTGTCTTCCACCGCGCGTTCCAGGTCATCCACGGTGTACAGAAATGCGTCGGCCAGCGTGCCCACCGCCGCGTCGATGTCGCGCGGCACCGCCAGGTCGAACAGCAGCATCGGCTTGTGCCGGCGCGCACGCAGCGCCATGGCGACGGTGTCGCGGTGGATCACCGGTTCGCGCGCGGCGGTGGCCGAAAACACGATGTCCGCCTCGGCCAGATGGCGGTCCAGCTCGGCCAGCGGCAGGGCGACGCCACCATGCCGGCTGGCCAGTTCCTGCGCATGCGCCAGCGTGCGGTTGGCGATCAACAGGCGCCGGACCTTGCCTTCGCTGAGGTGGCGGGCCGCCAGTTCGATGGTCTCGCCGGCGCCCACCAGCAGCACTGTCGAATCGTCCAGGCGCGCGAAGGCGTTCTGCGCAAGGCGCACTGCCGCCGAAGCCACGGACACCGGATTGGCGCCCACCTGGGTATCGGTGCGTGCACGCTTGGCGACCGAGAATGCCTGCTGGAACAGGCGGTCCAGCTGCTGGCCGAGCAGGCCCTGTCCGCGCGCGAGTGTCCAGGCATCCTTCACCTGGCCGAGGATCTGCGGCTCGCCGAGCACCATCGAGTCCAGGCCGGTGGCCACCCGGAACAGGTGGCGCACGGCATCTGCGTCGGCATGCCGGTAAAGATAGCCCTGCAGGTCGCCGGCCTGGTCCTGCAACCAGTGGGACAGGGCATCCCCGGATTCGGCCACCGCATACAGTTCGGTGCGGTTGCAGGTGGAGAGCAGCACCGCTTCGGCAATCCGCGGCGTATCGCGCAGGGAACCCAGCGCGCGCGGCAACGCCTCACCGGCGAAGGCCGCGCGTTCGCGCAGGTCCACCGGTGCGGTCTGGTGATTCAGTCCGAGCACCCACAGGGTCATTGTTCAGTTGCTTGCGATAAGCTGCTGGCCATAA
Organism: Pseudomonadota bacterium; assembly: GCA_023430045.1. GTDB lineage: Bacteria > Pseudomonadota > Gammaproteobacteria > Xanthomonadales > Xanthomonadaceae > Stenotrophomonas. The sequence goes on from JAEZCF010000130.1 coordinate 23,416, forward strand.
GTGAACATTTTAAGGCCCCAATGCCGCAGATGCCCGCATTGATTCGCATCCCCACTGTTCTGCTGCTCGGCCTGATGGCGGTCCCGGCGCTGGCGGCGCCCTCCGCGGCCCGCGCGCTGGCGCAGGCCGAAGCCGCGCAGGAGCCTTCGCTTGAGCCTGCCATGGTGGGGGAATTCGCCCTGCAGGCCGGCAAGCTGGGGGACGCTGCCGTGCAGTATCTACAGGCCGCGCAGGTCAGCGAGGGGGACGCGGGACTGGCCGAGCGCGCCACCCGCATCGCCATGCTGGCCAACGATGATGCCCGCGCCGCGCAGGCGCTGGCCCTCTGGCAGCAACGCGCGCCGCAGTCGCAGTCCATGCGCAGCGCTGCGGCCGCGCTGGCCATGCGCCAGGGCAGGCCGGACCAGGCGGTGGACGAGCTGAAGGCGCTGCTGGCGGCTCAGGACGACACCGGCTGGAAGTTCGCCCTGGGCGCGCTGGTCGGCGGCGGCCGCGATCCGGCGGTGCCTGCAGAGGTGCTGGATGCGCTGGTGACCGCCAACGCCATCCCGGACCGCATCGAAGCCTGGCAGGAGTTCGGACGGCTTGCCATGCGCATGGAAAAGCCCGAGCTGGCCCAGCGCATGGTGGACCAGGTGGTGCGCCGCTTCCCGGACGATCCACGGGTGGCGCTGCTGCGTGCCAGCCAGCTGCAGCAGGCCGGAAACACCGCCGAAGCGTTGGCGGTACTCAAATCGTTGGAGCCGAAGGCACGTGCCAGCGCTGACCTGCGCAACGCCGTGGCCATCGCCTACGACGCGATGAACGAACCGGTGGCCGCCGAACGCGTGCTGTCGGCCGGCCCGCAGGATGTGCAGACCTTCGGCATGCGTGCGTCGCTGCTGGCCAAGCAGGAAGACACCACGGCGCTCACCGCGCTGTATGGCGAACTTTCGCACGCGGCCAGCAAGCCGGATCCCGGCCAGCGCCTGCTGCTGGGCAAGATCGCCGAATATCTCAAGCGCTACCAGGAAGCCGTGGACTGGTACCACAGCGTCCCCGGTGGTGATGAGCTGAGCGAGGCACGCCTGCGCGCAGCCAATGCGCAGGGCCTTCTGGGCAACCAGGAAAAGGCCCTGGAAGAAGTGCATGCCATCCAGTCCGACGCGGTGCTGGCCGAAGATGCGCGGCGCGATGCCTACCTGCTGGAAGCCGAGCTGCGGCTGCGCGCGGGCGACGATGCCGGCGAGCTGGATGCGTTGGCGCGCGGCCTGGCGGCCTATCCGGACGAGAACGCATTGCTGTATGCCCGCGCACTGGCGTGGGAGCGCCGCGACGATATCCGCCGTGCCGAGGCCGACCTGCGCAAGATTCTGGTGACCGAGCCGGAAAACGTGGCAGCGCTCAATGCGCTGGGCTACACCCTGGCCGACCGCACCCAGCGCTACCAGGAGGCCCTGGAGCTGATCGACCGCGCCCGTGTGGCCGAACCGGACAACCCGGCGATCGTCGACAGCCACGGCTGGGTGCTGTATCGGCTGGGCCGCAACGAGGAGGCGCTGGTGCAGCTGCGCCGCGCCTACACCCTGGCCAGGGATGCCGAGATCGCTGCCCATCTGGCGGAGGTGCTGTGGGTGATGGGGCGCCAGGACGAGGCGCGCCGTTATCTGGATGAAGCCACCCGGCTGGATCCCGACAACCGCGCGCTGCAGCGCGTCCGTGAGAAATACACGCCATGATGCCTTCCATCGCCCGGCCGCTGCTGCTGGTGGCCACCGCCCTGGCCATGTCCGGCTGTACTTCGCTGGGAACCCAGAAGACGCCCGCACCAGATGTGGCATATACGGTGTCACCGGCTGCCGAACGCGCCGAGGCAGCGCGCGTGCAGGTACTGCGCGCGCAGCCGGACTGGGCGTTCCAGGGGCGCGTGGCGGTCAGCCGCGGGCGCGACGGCGGCAGCGGCCGGATCGACTGGAGCCAGCAGGGCGATACGTACCAGATCCAGCTCAGCGCGCCGGTCACCCGCCAGAGCTGGCGCCTGCATGGGGATGCCGGGCAGGGCGCAGGCCGCCTGGAAGGACTGGATGGCGGCCCCCGTGAAGGTGCGGACGCCCGCCAGCTGCTGCTGGAGGCGACCGGCTGGGACATCCCCGTCAACCAGTTGCCGGACTGGACCCGCGGCCTGGTGCTGCAGGGCGCCGATGAGGGCGGCCTGCAACGTGATGCCGAAGGGCGCCCCCGCCAGCTGCAGCAGGCCGGCTGGACCGTGCAGTACCTGGACTGGTATCCGCCGCAGGAAGGACGGCAGGCGCTGCCACGTCGCATGGAAGCCAGCAATGGCGATGCGAAGGTGCGCCTGGTCATCGACCAGTGGGACCTGCAGGGTCCATGACGCAGGCGACCGACGAAGGCGCTGGCTGGTCCTGGTGGCCGGCGCCGGCCAAGCTCAACCTGTTCCTGCAGGTCACCGGCCGCCGTGCCGATGGGTACCACACGCTGCAGACGGTATTCCGGCTGCTCGACTGGGGCGACCGCATCGGCCTGCGCCTGCGCGAGGACGCTGCGGTACGGCGCGTCGGGCTCTCGCTGGCGGGGGTGGGCGAAGCTGACGATCTTGCCGTACGGGCGGCGCGATTGCTGCAAAGTTCGGCCAAAATCAATAAAGGCATCGATATCATCGTCGAAAAATCCATACCGGCCGGAGGTGGGTTCGGTGGTGGGTCATCCGATGCGGCCACCGTGCTGGTGGCGCTCAACCGGCTGTGGGGGGCAGGACTGGACGCCGATGCGCTGGCCGATCTGGGGCTGCGGCTTGGGGCGGACGTGCCGGTGTTCGTGCGAGGACACAATGCCTGGGCCGAAGGGGTGGGCGAGCGCCTGACGCCGATCACACTGCCACCGGCCTGGTACGTCGTGGCCGACCCCGGGGTGCATGTGCCGACCCCGGCGCTGTTCGCATCCCCGGATTTGACGCGCGACAGTCCAGTGGCGAAAATAGAGGACTTCGCTTCCGGGTGCTTGTCCGGCAATGCGTTCGAACCGGTGCTGCGCCGCCGTGAGCCTGCCGTTGAAGCAGTGCTCGCTGCGTTGAGCGATATCGGAACGGCGCGCCTGACAGGGTCCGGAAGTGGTTGTTTTGTCGAGTTCCCCACGTTGGCCGAAGCCAGCCAGGGCGTGGCGAAGCTGCCAGAGGAGTTGCGGGCGTGGGTGGTTGCGGGTGTTGCCCGTTCGCCGCTGCTGGATGCACTCGAGCGTAACTGATTGTTTGATGCAGGGGCGTCGCCAAGAGGCCCAAGGCACCAGGTTTTGATCCTGGCATTCGTAGGTTCGAATCCTACCGCCCCTGCCACCTGCGGCTGTGTCCGCGGCTTCCAGCGCAGCGTCTGCGCGGGACGTGGAAATCGCCGCGGTAGTCCGCCACAGGTGCCTTCGGGTGCCGGTGGCAGCCGGTCGCTGTTGTCCGGTCGCTCCCACACCCGATATTCCGCCACTCGCTCCCGCCCGAGACAATCATGATGCAACAGTCGCCCAACCTGCTGGTCTTTTCCGGCAACGCCAACAAACGCCTCGCGCAGAACATCTGCAAGGAACTGGGAGTGCGTCCGGGCAAGGCGCTGGTCTCGCAGTTCTCCGATGGCGAAGTGCAGGTGGAGATCGAGGAGAACGTCCGCAAGCAGGACGTGTTCGTGATCCAGCCGACCTGCGCGCCGAGTGCCGAGAACCTGATGGAGCTGCTGGTGCTGATCGATGCGCTCAAGCGTGCGTCGGTCAACAGTGTCACCGCGGTGGTGCCGTACTTCGGTTATTCCCGCCAGGATCGCCGCATGCGCTCCTCGCGCGTGCCGATCACCGCCAAGCTGGCGGCGAAGATGTTCAGCACCGCCGGCGCGGATCGTGTGTTGACCGTGGACCTGCACGCCGACCAGATCCAGGGTTTCTTCGACATCCCGGTGGACAACGTATATGCCTCGCCGCTGCTGCTCGCCGATATCTGGCGCGCCTACGGCACCGAAAACCTGATCGTGGTGTCCCCGGATGTGGGTGGCGTGGTGCGTGCACGTGCCGTCGCCAAGCGCCTGGACGATGCCGACCTGGCGATCATCGACAAGCGCCGTCCGCGCGCCAACGTCTCAACCGTGATGAACATCATCGGTGACGTCGAAGGCAAGACCTGCGTGATGGTCGATGACATCGTCGATACCGCCGGCACCCTGTGCGCCGCTGCTGCTGCCCTGAAGGCGCGCGGCGCGCTCAAGGTCGCCGCCTACTGCACCCACGCGGTGCTGTCCGGACCGGCGGTGGACAACATCACCAATTCCCAGCTCGACGAACTGGTGGTGACCGATACCATCCCGCTGAAGGACGCCGCGCGGGTATGCGGCAAGATCCGCCAGCTGAGCGTGGCGGAAATGCTGGCCGAAACGATGCGCCGCATCGCCTTCGGCGAATCGGTCAGCTCGCTGTACGTCGATTGATTTTCGCCCCGGCCGGCAACGGCAGGGGTATTCCCGGGTGCTTCTGGTCGCGGAAGTGCCTGCAACCGCCCCGCCGCGAGGCGAGGCAACAACCTGAGTAGTAGACAATGTCGAAGACCCATGAAATCAAGGTCACCAAGCGTGAACTGCAGCGTAAGGGTGCGAGCCGCCGCCTGCGTCATGCCGGTGTGATTCCGGCGATCGTGTACGGCGGCAACGCCGAGCCGGTCGCCATCAGCCTGGACCACAATGAAATCTGGCTGGCGCAGCAGAACGAGTGGTTCTACTCGTCCATCCTGGACCTGAACCTGGACGGCAAGGTCCAGCGCGTGCTGCTGCGTGACATGCAGCGCCACCCGTACAAGCAGCTGATCATGCACCTGGATTTCCAGCGCGTGAACGAGAACGAGGCCCTGACCGCCTCGGTGCCGCTGCACTTCATCAACGAAGAAATCTCGCCGGCCGGCAAGGCCGCCGACATCGTGGTCACCCACGAACTGAAGGAAGTGACCGTCACCTGCCTGCCGAAGAACCTGCCGGAGTCGATCGAAGTCGACCTGGCCAATCTGGAAGCCGGCAACATCATCTACCTGTCGGACATCAAGCTGCCCAAGGGCGTGGAGATTCCGGCGCTGGCGCTGGGCAAGGACCACGACGATGCCGTGGTCACCGCCAAGCACGGCAAGGAAGATGCGGCTGACGTGCAGGAAGAAGAAGCACCTGCTGCCGAGTAAGGCCTTTGCGGCGCCCGTCCCTCCGGGGGCGGGTGCCGTTGCCTTGCCACCGGGGCATTCGCGCTGGCACGGCCGATCCATGGTCGGCTGCCTGCGCAGGGTGGTGAGGACCTAGCAGGAAGAGATGATGGCAGGATTGCGACTGATCGTCGGTCTGGGAAACCCCGGGCCGGAACACGCCCGGACCCGGCACAATGCTGGGTTTCATTTTGTTGAGGCCCTGGCGGAGAAGGCGGGTGCACGCTGGAGCGTGGACAGCAAGCTGTTCGGTGAAACCGCGCGGGTGGATATCGGCGGGCATGCGGTATGGCTGTTGAAGCCGGCCACCTTCATGAACCTCAGCGGAAAGTCGGTGACTGCGGCGCAGCGCTTCTGGAAGATCGAGCCGGAAGAAACGCTGCTGGCGCATGACGAACTGGACCTGCCGCCTGGCGCGGCCAGACTGAAATTCGACGGAGGACACGGGGGGCAGAACGGGCTGCGCGATACCATGCGCCTGCTCGGCCATGGCCGCTTCCACCGGCTGCGCGTGGGTATCGGCCACCCGGGTCACAAGGATCGCGTGGTGCCGTGGGTGCTGGGACGTGCCTCGAAGGAGGACGACATCCTGATGGCTCGCGCCATCGACGATGCCATCGATGTACTGCCGCTGGCGGTGGACGGCGACTTCAACGAAGCGATGAAGCGGCTGCACACCCCGAAATAGAGTCCGTCAGATACCGACCTTTGGTCGGTACGGAGAATGATTGGCCAAGCGGCGCGCGCGCTGTTTCACCAATCACTTCACCCCAGAGAGCTGTCAAACATGGGTATCAAATGCGGCATCGTCGGCCTGCCCAACGTGGGCAAGTCGACCCTGTTCAATGCGCTGACCAAGGCAGGTATCGCTGCGGCCAACTTCCCGTTCTGCACCATCGAGCCGAACGTCGGCATCGTGCCGGTGCCGGACCCGCGCCTGAACGAGCTGGCCACCATCATCAACCCGCAGAAGGTCATCCCGACGGCGGTCGAGTTCGTCGACATCGCCGGCCTGGTCGCCGGTGCCGCCAGCGGTGAAGGCCTGGGCAACAAGTTCCTGGCGCATATCCGCGAAGTCGATGCGATCACCCACGTGGTGCGCTGCTTCGAGCATGGCGACATCGTGCACGTGGCCGGCAAGGTGGATCCGATCTCCGACATCGAGACCATCGATACCGAGCTGGCGCTGGCTGACCTGGACAGCGTGGAGAAGGCGTTGAACCGTGCCGAGCGCGCGGCAAAGGGTGGCGACAAGGATGCGGCCGCACGCAAGCCGGTACTGGCAAAGCTGCAGGCCGCGCTGGCCGACGGCAAGGCTGGCCGCGCGGCAGGCCTGGATGACGAGGAAAAGGCGCTGGTGCGCGACCTGTTCCTGCTCACCCTGAAGCCGGTGATGTATATCGCCAACGTGCTGGAAGATGGTTTCGAGAACAATCCGCACCTGGAAGCGGTGCGTGCCCGCGCTGCAGAGGAGGGCGCGATGGTGGTGCCGGTGTCGGCGGCGATCGAAGAGGAGCTGTCGCAACTCGATGATGAGGACCGCGACACCTTCCTGGCCGATCTGGGTCTGAGCGAGCCGGGCCTGAACCGCGTGATCAACGCCGCCTACAGTCTGCTCGGCCTGCAGACCTACTTCACGGCGGGCGTGAAGGAAGTGCGCGCGTGGACCGTGCGCAAGGGCGCAACCGCACCGCAGGCGGCCGCGGTGATCCACACCGATTTCGAGAAGGGCTTCATCCGCGCCGAGACGATCGCGTATGACGACTTCATGAAGTACAAGGGCGAAGCCGGTGCCAAGGAAGCCGGTCGCCTGCGTCTGGAAGGCAAGGAATACCGCGTGCAGGAAGGCGACATCCTGCATTTCCGCTTCAACGTCTGATCGCTGGTCGTCGCTCCGGATGCAGGTCGAACGCCCCGCCTCGTGCGGGGCGTTCTGCATTTGGACAAAAATTCACCACGCTCCCGAAGCGCCTGCCACGCGTGGCTTACATCCACTTGTCCACATGAAATCCGCATGGCTTTCCCCGTGTGATGTGGAGAAGTCATCGGAACGGAACCGGACGAGCCCCGCTGCAGGGTAGAGCGGGACTCTGCCCCGCTGCGCGGCAATGCGTCAGCCGGGCAGAGCCCGGCTCTACGCGACGTCGCGCCTGCCGGCACGCCGCTCACCAGCTGTATTTGACGCCCAGCAAGGCAGCGACGTCGCGGTATCCACCATCGCCGTTGCCCACCTCCAGCTCGCCCCAGCCGGTCAGCCGGCGACCGAGCCGCAGCTGCGCGCCGGCCTTTGCCTGGTAGACATTGCGGGGTCGTGCGCCGGCCACGCGCACATCGTCCAGCGTGATGGCGTTCGCGCCGTGCCGGGCGACCCAGTCCACCGCAATGAAGGGCTGCACGACAGCGGCCAGTGCAGTGTCGGCCCGGCCATGCAGACGCACGCCGAGGCGCGATTGCAATCCTCCAGCGTCGGACACACGTACGCGGGTGCCATTGGTTTCCACATGGCCGTCCTGCATCCGGTAGTCATCCCAGCTCAGCTGGAGTTGCGGCTCCAGGTAGAGCGTACTGGCGGCAGTGTGCAGGATCGGCAATGCATAGCCTGTTTCCAGCGACGCCGTGGTGCTGCGCGAGCGGTAACGCTCCCCACTCAACGATTGACCGTTAACGCTGCTGCGGAAGCGGGCCGACTGCAGCCAGCCGTCCACATACAGGCCAGCATCGTCTGCGGCGCCCTGCATCCAGGTGCCGTAGAGGCCCAGCGCTCGACCGCGGACCCGGCCACTGGCCTGGTAGCCTGACAGCAATGACCCGGCATGCTGCGCGGCGTGGCCGGCACCGGCCATGACGCCGACGATACCGCGATCCTCACTACCCCAGTGCGTAAGGTCGGCCCCGACCTGCAGCAGTTCCTGGCTGCCACGACCGGCCAGCTGGCTGTCGATGCGCTGATGCGATTGTCCGCTGCTGGTGCGCACCCAGGCGCCTGCCAGGGAAACGTCCCCACGCTGCCGTTCGGCCAGGTTGGGCTCGCCGATACGCTGGTGCAGGGTCATGGCGAACATGTCCAGCGCGGCGGACTGGTTGGCGAGATAGACGCCTGCCTCGGGACGGAGCACCGACGGCGGGACGATGGGCGGATCGATCACTGGAGGATCGATGACGGGCGGATCGATCACGGGAGGTGGGTTCGGACCGCCGGTTTCGCAGTCCGGCGCGGCAGGGTCCTGTTCGCAGGGACCGCCTGCGCCTCCCGGCACCTGCGAGCGCAGGTACCAGTCGCCATCGTCGGGATCACCAGGGCCTCCCTGGTGCAGGAAGTACTCGTAGGCACCCGCGACCGCCCGTCCCTGCAGCTGGAACAGCGCGTTCGACGCCCCGTCCACCTGCACCACGCGGATGCCTTCCACCGTGTCCGCGCCACCGCCTCCGGCGTTGTCGACCTGCAGCCAGGCACTACCGCTGCTGTCGCCCTCGATATGCACCAGGTCTGTTGGCGCAGCGTCGTCGGCCAGCCGGGTATTGATCTCGAACAGGCCATCCCGGCCCACGTAGTCGCCATGCACGGTCAGCCGCGCGAAACGATCGGCGGTGGGCGCAGCGAAGCGGATGTGGCCGGCGTGTTCCAGGGTGGTCACGGCCGAATCGCCGTCCAGCGTCCACTGGCTGCTGCCGTCCACGAGCAGGGAGCGGGCATGCAGGCCGTTGTTTTCCAGCAGCGCACCGTGCCAGTGCGTACCGTCCTGCAATGCCACATGCAGCGCGGCGGTGGTGCTGTCCACCTGGATGTCGCCGCGCAGATCGCTGGCCGCGGCGACGAAATCCATCTCTTCACCGGCGACACGACTGCCATCGTTGAGTACCGTATCGCCCGCCCGCAGGAGATAACTGCCTGCATGCGTGCCTGCATCGACCTGGCTGCCGTGCAGTTGCAGTTCGTGATTGCCGCCCTGTAGCCAGAAGGCGCTGCCAGCGCCAACAGCAACACGGCTGTCCTCGAGGGTGGCGCGGTTCCAGTACGTGCCTGTCGCGGTGATATAGGAACGCCAGGCCACGGACTGGTCGCCGCGCAGGTCCACCTCCAGGCCACGAACAGCGTCCAGTGCCGCAGTATTGACCTGCACGACACCAATGGCCCGCTCGGCGTCGCTGCCGATGTGCAGGTCCTGCAGCGCTGCATGCGTGGTCGAACCGCCGAGGAAGACGCCGGCGCTGCCGATGCCCTGCAGGTTGATGCGGGTGCCGGTCACCTGCAGTCGGGTGGAGGTGCTGCCGGTCGAGCCGGTGGCACGCAATGCCTGGCCGCCCGCGCCCCGCACGATGAGCTCGCCGCCGCTCACGTCGGCCTGGCCGCCATACATCTCGATGGCGTGCCGGTTGTCGCCAGCCACGTCCACGGTGCTGTCTTCTAGCCGCAGCTGCGAACTGTCGCTGGACAACCAGATGGCCGCGCTGCCGTTGCCGGGCGCACTGAGAATGGAGGTGCCGCGTGCATCGAGCCGGCCCCACGCGTTGACGTTGAATCCGATGTCGCCGCTGGAGTCGAAACGACCGCCGTTGATCGTCGCCATGCTGTATCGCTGGCCGGCGGCATCGCCGAACAGCCGCATGCTGCCGCGTGTGCCTGCCATCGTCACCGCATCCAGCGTCGCGTGGGCACCGCTGGCAAGGTCGATGAATCCATTGCTGTAGCGCACGTTGTCCAGGGCCACCGTCGCCCCGTTGCTGGCCCACAGGCCGCCGAAGGTGCTGGTGGCAGCCCCGGAGATATCGATTGTGCTGTCCCTGATGGCCAGCGAAGCGCCGTTGCCGACGCGCATCCTGCCGCTCCCGGCACCCTGCAGTCGCGCGTCTTCCAGCAGCATGGACGTGCCGACACCGTCGGCCTGCAGCAGGTCGCCACGGTTGGCCAGGTCCAGCGCGCGCAGCTGCATCGTCGCGCCAGCGCTCGCGGACAGCAGGCCACCCCCGCCCTGGGTTCCCGCGCGCACCTGCAGCCCGTCGGCCTGTATGGCAGTGCCTGGGCCGTTCGCGTTCAGTGCGAAACCGGTGCCGTCCACGCCCAGGTCGATGGCGCTGCCAGCCAGCATGATGCTGCCCCCGCCCATGGCGAGCAGGCCGTTGCCGGTGGCTGAAGCCGCCGGTTCCATCCGCACGGTGACATCGGTGAGGCTGGCATGGCTGCCCGGATCACGTACCGTCAACGCGATGCCAGGCCGGTCCTGTGCGATAAGGTCGCTGGTAAAGCTGCGCTTGTCGCCGCCATCGATGATGATCGGGCCAGTGTAGGTGGCGGCCGACGCGGGCAGGGCAGCGCCGAGCGCGAAGCTGAGCAGGCTGGGGCGGACGGGAAGGCGGAGATATGCCCGCAGGCACGGGCGTGGGGACGTATGACTCATGGACTGTTCGCGCTCGGTCGATGTAAGGGCGGCCACCGGTGGCGGCAGATCACGGACGCCGCAGTGCGATCAACGCGTCGCATGCCCGCAGTGGCCAACGGCGAGCGTGCGCAGCACGCCGATGGTTGCGAATCGGTCGCAGCTGAAATGCGCTGCATCCTGGACGAACGACACTTGCCAGGGCCTGCCCATGCGCGCAGCGTGTCCCTTCCTGTCTGCTGGAGTCCGTTCATGACCCTGCGTTCCCTGCTGGTGGCACTGGGGCTGTCAATGGCCGCTTCGAGCGCCGCCACGGCGCTCCCCGACGCTGCACCGTCTTCCCCTGCGCCGACGCATCAGGACGTGCGTGGCGATGGCGCCCTGCTGGTCGTCCATGGCGGGGCCGGCGTGCAGCGCAAGGACCTGTCGCCGGCCGAGGAAAGAGGCGCGCGCGACGCATGGCGCGCCGCGCTGCTGGCCGGGCATGCTGAACTGTCCGCCGGACGTCCCGCGCTTGCTGCGGTCACGGCGGCGATCACGTCGCTGGAAGATGACCCGACCTTCAATGCGGGACGCGGGGCGGTCTTCACCCACGACGGCCGCAATGAACTGGATGCGGCGCTGATGGAAGGGGACACCCAGCGCGCGGGGTCGGTGGCCGGCGTACAGCGGGTACGCAATCCGATCCTGCTGGCGCAGGCGGTGATGGAGCATTCCCCGCACGTGATGATGGTCGGCCAGGGCGCCGAGGCGTTCGCCGCCGAGCAGGGCATCGCGTTGGTCGATCCGGGGTATTTCCGTACCGACAGGCGCTGGCAGCAGCTGCAGCGGGCGCTGCAGGAAGAGCGTGCCGGGCAGGCCCATGCAGACCTGGAAACCGCAAAGCATTTCGGCACGGTGGGGGCGGTGGCGCTGGATGCGGATGGCAGGCTGGGCGCAGGAACCTCCACGGGTGGCATGACCAACAAGCGTTATGGACGCGTCGGCGATGCGCCGATCATCGGCGCCGGTACCTGGGCCGATCGCGAGTGTGCCGTGTCGGGCACCGGCTGGGGCGAGTACTACATCCGTACCGCGGCAGCCCACGAGATCTGCGCACGCATCCGGCTCGGCGGCCAGTCGGCGCAGCAGGCCGGGCGTGAGGTGATCAACGAGCGGATTCCGGGAATGGGGGGCGACGGAGGCGCCATCATCCTGACCGCCGACGGGCAGATCGCGCTGCCGTTCAACACCCAGGGCATGTATCGGGGCTGGATCGGCGCGGACGGGGTGCCCCACATCGCCATCTTCGATGACGAGACGATTGACGTTTCCGGCCGATAGCCTTGCGTATCAACAGCTTTGCGACGGCACGTGAAAAAAGTGAAAAAACGTGTTGACAGATTCCCGGGCCATCAGCAGAATTGCGGGCTCACCACCACGCACTGCACCGCTTCGGCGGCACGGAACGGGGTGGCAAGGAGGGATACCCAAGCGGCCAACGGGGGCAGACTGTAAATCTGCTGGCTTACGCCTTCGGTGGTTCGAATCCACCTCCCTCCACCAGTTTCACGTTGTGGCAATTCCCTGTGCGGGAGTAGTTCAATGGTAGAACTTCAGCCTTCCAAGCTGATTGTGCGGGTTCGATTCCCGTCTCCCGCTCCATTGAATGAAGCAGAACTTTGAAGATATTTCAGTTCATGCCATAATGCAAAACTCGCTCACATAGCTCAGTCGGTAGAGCACTTCCTTGGTAAGGAAGAGGTCGAAGGTTCGATTCCTTTTGTGAGCACCATCATCTGCCTCACCTCAGACATACACGAGATATAGCCATGGCCAAGGGTAAGTTCGAGCGCACCAAGCCGCACGTCAACGTCGGCACCATCGGTCACGTCGATCACGGCAAGACCACGCTGACGGCTGCGCTGACCAAGATCGGCGCCGAGCGCTTCGGTGGCGAATTCA